>NZ_RBXL01000001.1:5584009-5890510 GCF_003634315.1 Thiocapsa rosea | reverse complement strand
TATATCCGTACCCTATTCGACGAGATCACTCGCATCCTGAACCATCTGATGTGGCTCGCCGCGCATGGTCTGGACATCGGGGCCATGTCGATCTTTCTTTACTGCTTCCGTGAGCGCGAAGACCTGCTCGATTGTTACGAGGCCGTCTCGGGTGCGCGGATGCACGCGACCTATTATCGGCCCGGCGGCGTCTATCGGGATCTTCCCGATCGCATGCCGCAGTATTCGGGAAGCTCCAAGTGGCACAGCGCCAAGACGATCGCCAAGCGCAACGGCCCGCGACAGGGTTCGCTGCTGGACTTCATCGAGGACTTCGCCGATCGCTTCCCGGGGCATGTCGACGAATACGAGACCTTGCTGACCGATAATCGCATCTGGAAGCAGCGCACCGTCGGTATCGGCGTCGTTTCGCCTGAGCGCGCGCTCCAATTAGGGTTCACCGGGCCGATGCTCCGCGGTTCCGGAGTGGAGTGGGACCTGCGCAAGAAACAGCCCTATGCGGCCTACGACAAGGTGGACTTCGACATCCCGGTCGGGGTCAACGGCGATTGCTACGATCGCTATCTGGTCCGCATGGAAGAAATGCGCCAGTCCAATCGGATCATCAAGCAGTGCGTGCACTGGTTGCGCAACAATCCCGGTCCGGTCGCGATTGAAGATCACAAGGTCATGCCGCCGTCGCGTGCCGACATGAAGGACGACATGGAAGCCTTGATCCACCATTTCAAACTCTTTACCGAGGGTTATTGCCCGCCGCCCGGCGAGGTCTATGCCGCGATCGAGGCGCCGAAGGGCGAGTTCGGCTGCTATATCGTGTCGGACGGCGCCAATAAGCCCTATCGTCTGAAGGTCCGCCCACCGGGCTTTCCGCATCTCGCCGCGCTTGACGAGATGTCGCAAGGCCACATGCTCGCCGACGTGGTGGCGATTATCGGGACGCTGGATATCGTGTTCGGGGAGATCGATCGCTGATGAGCTTTCGCAACGCGCCGCTTGCGGTCATTCACGATCGCGATAAATCGACCCTCTTCACCGCGGAGATTCGCGAGGGTATCGATGCCTGGATCGCCAAGTATCCGGTCGAATGGAAACAGTCCGCGGTGATGCCTGCGCTGACCATCGTTCAGGATGCCAACGGCGGCTGGCTGACCCCCGAGCTGATGAACGACGTCGCTGCCTATCTGGATATGCCGGAGGTGTCCGTCTACGAGGTTGCGACCTTCTACGGCATGTACGACCTGGAGCCGCAGGGTCGACACAAGGTCTGTGTCTGCAACAGTGTGTCCTGCCTGCTGCTGGGCTCCGAAGAGCTGATCGAGCATGTCGAGCACAAGTACGACGTGCGTCTGGGCGAGACCACGGCCGACGGTCGCTTTACCTTCAAAGAGGTGGAGTGTCTCGGCGCGTGCAGGCATGCGCCTGCGGTGTTGGTCGACAAGACCTATCACGAGAACCTCTCGCCACAAGCGCTCGATAAGCTGATCGACGAGTTGGAGTAGGCCGATGGTCCCGAATCAGAACAGCGTCTGTTTTCGCAATATGCACCTGGATGCGACGACACGGCATACCTTGGATGCCTATCGCAGCCTCGGCGGCTATGTGCAGTGGGAAAAGATTCTGCGCGAGCGCCCGGATCCGGCCGACATCATCGAAGAGATCAAGCTCTCGGCGTTGCGCGGTCGCGGCGGTGCAGGGTTCCCCACGGGTCTGAAGTGGAGCTTCATGCCGCGCACGGCGCCCGGCCAAAAGTACATCGTCTGCAACTCGGACGAGGGCGAGCCCGGAACCTGCAAGGATCGCGACATCCTGCGCTACAACCCGCATCAGTTGATCGAGGGCATGGCGATCGCCGGCTACTGCATCGGGGCGACGGTCGGCTACAACTACATCCGCGGCGAGTTCTACGAGCCGATCCAACGGTGCGAGGACGCCATTCGCGAAGCCTACGCGGCGGGTCTGTTGGGCAAGGACATCCAGGGCTCGGGCGTCGATTTCGACCTCTACAATCATCTCGGCGCCGGTGCTTACATCTGCGGCGAAGAAACGGCACTTCTGGAGTCGATCGAGGGCAAGAAGGGGCAGCCGCGCTTCAAGCCTCCGTTCCCGGCCCAGGTCGGTCTTTACGGGCGTCCGACCACCATCAACAACACCGAGTCGCTGGCATCCATCCCGGTCATCCTCGAGAAGGGCGGGCAGTGGTTCCTCGAGCAGGGGCGCCCGAACAACGGCGGTCCCAAGCTCTTCTCGGTCACCGGGCATGTCGCCCGGCCGGACAACTTCGAGGTTCCTCTCGGCACGCCCTTTCGGGATCTGCTCGAGATGGCCGGCGGGATGAAGGACGGCCGAGCGCTCAAGGCCGTCATTCCCGGCGGATCCTCGGTCCCGGTCGTGCCCGGCGACGTCATGATGGATGTGGATATGGATTACGATTCGATCGCCAAGGCGGGCTCTATGCTGGGCTCGGGCGCCGTGATCGTGATCGCCGAGGGGACCTGCATGGTCAGGGTCCTGCACAACCTCTCGCACTTCTACATGCACGAGTCCTGCGGTCAGTGCACGCCTTGCCGCGAAGGCACGGGCTGGTTGGAGCGGGTGCTGCGTCGCATCCTGGACGGCAAGGGCCGGCCGGGCGACCTGGATCTGCTCGACAGTGTTGCGGGTCGGATCGGGGGTCGTACCATCTGTGCCCTCGGCGATGCCGCGGCAATGCCGGTGCAGAGCTTTCTCAAGCACTATCGACACGAATTCGAGCACCTGATCGAGCACGGCCAAAGCATGGCAGCCTAGACCTGCGGCCTGATCCGCATCGGGGCGAGCGCGGTTTGCCGTCACTGCCCCGGAATCGCAAACTTGTAGAATGGCCCGGTTCGCGCGAGCGAGCAGGTCCGAGAACGTGCGCCGGAGCGGTGCGCGACATCCGGCCCACGGGCGCCGATCGAGAGAGCTGAATGACGGACAAGATCACGATCGAGATCGACGGCCGCACCTGCGAGGCGGACCCGGGAGAGATGATCATCACGGTCGCGGACCGCGAGGGGATCATCATCCCGCGTTTTTGCTATCACAAAAAGCTGTCGATCGCGGCCAACTGCCGCATGTGCCTCGTCGAGGCCGAGCAGGGCGGTCGCCCTTTCCCCAAGCCGGTGCCGGCGTGCGCGACGCCGGTCGGCGCGGGTATGAAGGTTCTGACACGCTCGCCCAAGGCCATCGATGCCCAGCAGGGGACGATGGAGTTCTTGCTCATCAACCATCCGCTCGACTGCCCGATCTGCGATCAGGGGGGCGAATGCGAGCTTCAGGACGTGGCGATGGGCTACGGCGGCGACGTGTCGCGTTTCGCCGAGCGCAAGCGTGTCGTCAAGGACGAGGATCTCGGTCCGCTCATCGCCACGGATATGACCCGCTGCATCCATTGCACACGCTGCGTGCGCTTCGGCGCCGAGATTGCCGGCGTGCGTGAGCTCGGCGCGACGGGTCGCGGCGAAGACATGCGCATCGGGACCTTCGTCGCGCACACGGTAAGCCATGAGCTCTCGGGCAACATCATCGATCTCTGTCCGGTCGGCGCCCTCACCTCAAAGCCTTACCGTTTCACCGCGCGGGCCTGGGAGCTGACCGATGCCGACGGCATCGCCCCGCATGACGGGGTCGGCTCGAACATCCGTCTGCATGTGCGCGACGGTCGGGTCATGCGGGTGCATCCGCGCGACAACGAGGCGGTCAACGAGACCTGGATCTCGGACCGGGACCGTTTCAGCTACGAGGGTCTGAACGCCGAGGATCGCCTGACCGCGCCGATGGTCAAGACCGACGGGGTCTGGCGCGAGGTCGAATGGCAGAAGGCACTGACCGCGGTCGCCGAGCGTCTCAAGGCCGCCGATGCGAGCCGTATGGGCTGGCTGATGGCTCCGAACGCGACGCTCGAAGAGCTGTATCTGGCGCAGCGGGTCGCGCGCGGTCTGGGCTGCGCCAACATCGATCACCGGCTGCGGCAACAGGATTTCAGCGGCGATGCCGCCGATCCGATGCTGCCTTGGCTGGGCCTGCCGATTGCCGATCTGGAGACCCGCGAGGCGATCCTCCTGATCGGAACCGAGATTCGCCAAGAGCAGCCGTTGTTGGCCCATCGTATCCGCAAGGCCGCCCTGGAGGGTGCGACAGTCGCCTGCGTGAATCCCCTGACCCTGGCGCTGACCCATCCCGCCCGGCAGTTGGTCGGGACGCCGGCGCAGATGGTCGCGGATCTCGCGGCGATCGCCAAGGCGCTGGGTGCCAAGGCGTCAGGGGCGCTCAAGCCGGTCATCGGCTCGGTCAAGCCCGACGATGCTCATCAGTCCATCGCCGACGCTCTGCGTGCTGCGAGGGAGAAGTCGACCGGCGTCGTGTTGCTAGGCGCCTTGGCCACCGCGCATCCGGACTATGCCCTACTCAAGGCGCTCGCCTATCGGATCGGTGAGTTGAGCGGAGCCGTCGTGGGCTTCCTGCCGGCATCGGCGAACAGCGTCGGTGCGCATCTGGCGGGCGCCGTGCCGTTCGGGCTGCCCGGCGGTCGGTCAGCCGAGTCGATGGGCCTCGGGCTCGGCGAGATGCTCGGCACGCCACCGAGCACGCTGGTCCTCTGGGGCTTGGAGCCGGATCGGGATCTCATTGACCCCGCTCGGACAATGGCCATGTGCGAAGCGGCCGATCTGGTGATTGCCTGCTCCGCCTTCCGCTCGCCTTCGCTCGAGGCCGTCGCCGACGTCCTGCTGCCGATCGGCGCCTTCGCCGAGACTTCCGGGACCTTCGTCAACGCGGGCGGCCTCTGGCAGCGGTTTCAGGGTGCCGTCGCGCCCCCCGGCGAGGCCCGTCCCGGCTGGAAAGTGCTGCGTGTGCTGGGTAATCTCCTGGATCTTCCCGGCTTCGAATATCGGGATGCGGCGCAGGTCCGCAGCGAGCTTGCCGAGCTGTGCGCCGATGTCGTCCTCGACAATGCCCCGCGGGGCGACTATCCGGTGGTCTCAACCAGCCCAACCGCCGGCCTGATGCGTCTTGGCAGCGTGCCCATCTATGCGCTGGATCCGCTGGTCCGGCGGTCTCCGGCCTTGCAGCGCACACCCGTCCAGGGTGCGACCTTCGGTGTCTATCTGCATCCGGAGCAGGCGCGCGCCGACGGGCTGGATGCCGATCAGGCGGTCTTGATTATCCAGAACGGCCGCGAGGTTGAGGCCAGCGTGTTCCTGGACGACGCCATTGCGATGGGCTGTGTGCGTATTCCGGCGGCCGTGACCGGCAGCGAGGGGCTGGGCATGCAGATCGGCCCGGTCGAGATCAGGCCATGGCATGGCGAGACGGGCAGCGAGGCGGGATGAGTCTACGATGATCGAACTATGGAATGCGCTTCCCGTGGTGATCCAGATCCTGATCAAGATCACCGCGATTGTCCTGCCGCTCCTCGGAATGGTGGCCTATTACACCTTGGCCGAGCGCAAGGTGATCGGCTATATCCAGGTCCGCATCGGGCCGAACCGGGTTGGCTGGCGCGGCTCGCTTCAGCCGATCGCGGATGCGGTCAAGCTGATGATGAAGGAGATCGTCATCCCGACCAAGGCCGACAAGACGTTGTTCTTGTTGGCGCCGATGATCGCGATCGCGCCGGCCTTGGCCGCTTGGGCGGTGTTCCCCTTCGATGAAGGCCTGGTGCTGGCCGACATCAATGCCGGCCTGCTCTATCTCCTTGCGCTGACCTCGCTCGGTGTCTACGGCATCATCATCGCGGGATGGGCGTCGAACTCGAAATACGCCTTGCTCGGCGCCATGCGCTCGGCCGCTCAGATCGTCGCCTACGAGATCGCGATGGGCTTTGCGCTGGTCGGCGTCCTGGTGGCGGCCGGGAGCCTGAATCTGGGCGCGATCGTCGCGGCCCAGGAGGGCAACGTTCTGACCTGGTTTTGGCTGCCGCTGCTGCCCTTGTTCGGCGTCTATTTGATCTCGGGGATCGCCGAAACCAATCGGGCGCCTTTCGACGTGGCCGAAGGCGAGTCCGAGATCGTCGCCGGTTTCCATGTGGAGTATTCCGGGATGGCCTTCGCGGTCTTCTTCCTCGCCGAATACGCGAACATGATCCTCATCTCGGCGCTCTCGGCCTTGCTCTTCATGGGAGGCTGGTTGTCACCCTTCCCGCAGGCGTGGGTCGAGGGAAGTCTGCTTCTAAGTGACGGCTTCCATTGGCTGTTGCTCAAGACCTTCTTCTTCATGTTTGTATTCTTGTGGTTACGGGCAACCTTCCCGCGCTATCGCTACGATCAGATCATGCGCCTGGGCTGGAAGGTGTTCATCCCGATCACGATCGTCTGGATCCTGGTGGTGGCGCTTGCGGTTCTCGCCGAGCTGCCCCCGTGGTGGTCCGCCTGACCCGGAGACGACCGATGCTGAAAGCCACACGTGAGTACCTCCAAAGCCTCTTGATGGTCGAGCTCTTCAAGGGCTTGAGCCTGACCGGCGCTTATATGTTCAAGCGCAAGTTCACGGTTCAGTATCCGGAGGAGAAGGCCCCGATCTCGCCGCGTTTTCGCGGTCTGCACGCCCTGCGGCGCTATCCGAACGGCGAGGAGCGCTGCATCGCCTGCAAGCTCTGCGAGGCGGTCTGTCCGGCACTGGCCATCACGATCGAGGCCGAGCCGCGCGAGGACGGATCCAGACGGACAACCCGATACGACATCGACCTCTTCAAGTGCATCTATTGCGGGTTTTGCGAGGAATCGTGCCCGGTCGACTCGATCGTCGAGACCGGGGTCTATGAGTATCACTTCGAGAATCGCGGCGAGAACATCATGACCAAGGAGAAGCTCCTCGCGATCGGGGACAAGTACGAGGCGGACATCGCCGCGGCCCGCGCCGCGGATGCGCCTTACCGCTGACCGCGATGCGTCTGCGGATCGCAGGGGAGGCGAGGGATACGGGCGAGGGGTGGCGAGCGCCGAGCACCCGATGCTCATTGTCGGGTTCAGCGATGCCGGTCGCGTATCGGTGAGTCGGATTCTTCCCCGTATGCGCGCTTCGGCTCCTTCTGTCTTTGCGCATTGCGCCGTTGCGGCTAACCAAGGCATCTGGATGAATCATGGGCTTTGAAAAATTCCTATTCTATGTGTTCGCGGCCATAACCTTAGTCGCTGCAGGGATGGTGATCACGCGTCGCAATCCGGTCCACGCCGTCCTTTATCTGGTGCTGGCCTTCATCAGCAGTGCGGCCCTTTGGATTCTGCTCGAAGCGGAGTTCCTCGGCATCGTGCTCATCCTGGTCTATGTCGGCGCCGTCATGGTGCTGTTCCTGTTCGTGGTCATGATGCTCGATGTCGATATCGCGACACTGCGCGCAGGCTTTATTCGCTATTTGCCCTTCGGTGCGCTGATTGCGGTGGTGTTGGCACTTGAGATCTTTTTGATCGTCGGGCCGGCCAACTTCGGATTGCAGCAGTTCCCGTCGCCCGTGCCGGCAGGCCCCGAGGTCAGCAATACCGAAGAGCTCGGTCTGCTGCTCTATACCGTCTACGTGTATCCGTTCGAAATCGCCGCGGTCATCCTGCTTGTCGCCATCGTCGCCGCGATTCGCTTGACGCTGCGTCGTCGGCCCGAGACCAAGTACATGGATCCGGCGAAGCAGGTCAGGGTCAAGAAGGGTCCGGACCGGATTCGTATCGTCAAGATGCCTTCCGAGAGTGCCGCGGTTCCGGCCGTTGCTGCCTCGGCTGCACCACAGGAATCGACCGAATGATCGCGCTCTCAGACTACCTGATCCTGGCCGCAGGGCTTTTCATGCTGGCGGTCGCCGGGATCTTCCTGAATCGCAAGAACGTCATCCTGCTGCTGATGTGCATCGAGCTGATGCTCCTGGCGGTGAATATGAACTTCGTCGCCTTTTCCCATTTTCTCGGGGATATGACGGGGCAGGTCTTCGTCTTTTTCATCCTGACCGTGGCGGCGGCGGAGGCGGCGATCGGGCTTGCCATCCTGGTGGTGCTTTTCCGTAATCAGCAGACGATCAACGTGGAGGATCTGGACAGCCTCAAGGGATAGCGCGGACGGCGTCAACGTATCTGCGTGACTGGCGGGTTGATTCGGATCACATCTAGCGAAAGAGCGAACTAAACAGTGGAAAACGTCTACCTGACCATCGTGCTAGCGCCGCTCCTCGGCGCCATCATCGCCGGCTTTTTCGGCGGCCGAATCGGCCGACAGGGGGCGCATGCGGTGACCATCGCCGGCGTCGGGCTCTCCACGGCGCTGTCGCTCATGGTGCTGGCGCGCTTCATCTGGGGTGATCTTCCGGTCTACAACGAGGCGGTCTATACCTGGATGGTCTCGGACGGGATCCGCTTCGAGATCGGTTTCCTGGTGGATCGGCTCACGGCGCTCATGATGGCGACCGTGACCTTTGTCTCCTTGATGGTCCACATCTATACGATCGGCTACATGGCCGACGACGAGCACAACTGGCCGAAAGGCGCGCTGACCGGCAAGAACAGCTACCAGCGTTTCTTCAGCTACATCTCGCTCTTCACCTTCTCCATGTTGATGTTGGTCATGTCCAACAACTTCATGCAGCTCTTTTTCGGGTGGGAAGCGGTCGGTCTGGTCTCCTATCTGCTGATCGGCTTCTGGTCGACGCGCGAAACCGCGATCTTCGCCAATATGAAGGCGTTTCTCGTCAACCGGGTCGGTGACTTCGGCTTCATCCTGGGCATCGCCGCGATCGGGATGTATTTCAACAGTATGGATTACGTGGAGGTCTTTGCCGCGGCACCTGCCCATGCCGGCACGCAGGTCGCCGTGTTCGGTGGCGTCTCGCTCATGACCCTGATCTGTATCCTGCTCTTCATCGGTGCCATGGGTAAGTCGGCGCAGGTCCCCTTGCATGTCTGGCTGCCGGATTCGATGGAAGGCCCCACGCCGATCTCGGCCTTGATTCACGCGGCGACCATGGTCACCGCCGGTGTCTTCATGGTTGCGCGTATGTCGCCGCTGTTCGAGATGTCGGAGACGGCGCTCAGCTTCATCCTCATCATCGGCGCGACCACGGCGCTCTTCATGGGGCTGATCGGTTTGGTGCAGAACGACATCAAGCGTGTGGTCGCCTATTCCACCCTCTCGCAGCTCGGTTATATGGTGACGGCGCTCGGTGCCTCGGCCTATGCCGCCGGGATGTTCCACTTGATGACCCATGCCTTCTTCAAGGCGCTGTTGTTCCTGGCCGCCGGCTCGGTGATCATCGCCCTGCATCACAAGCAGGACATCCGCGAGATGGGCGGCCTGCGCCGTTACATGCCGATTACCTGGATCACCGCCTTGATCGGCTCGCTGGCCCTCATCGGTTTCCCGGCCTTCTCCGGCTTCTTCTCGAAGGACGCCATCATCGAAGCGGTGGGGCACTCGACGCTCTACGGGTCCGGTTATGCCTCGCTCCTGCTGACACTCGGTGTCTTCGTCACCGCCCTCTACAGTTTCCGCATGTACTTCCTGGTCTTCCACGGCAAGCCGCGGATGGACGAGCATACCCGACACCATCTGCACGAGACCCCGTGGGTGGTCACTTTGCCGTTGGTGCTGCTGGCGATCCCATCGGTGGTGCTCGGTTGGCTGGTCGTGGAGCCGCTGCTGGTCACCAACTGGTTCGCGACCGGTGATTGGAACCCGATCGTCGTGGCGCCCGAGCACGACACCTTGCAGCCGCTGCGCGAGCATTGGCACGGCCAGTGGGCCTTCGTGCTGCATGGCATGACTATGCCGCCCTTCTTCCTGGCGATGGGAGGGCTCGCCTTGGCCGGCTTCGTCTGGTGGCTCACCTTCGCGAAGAATCCGAAGATCGACGATCAACTGCAGGCGATGGGTGGTCCCGTGACCAAGGTTCTGCAGGCGAAATACGGGTTCGACGATTTCAACCAGAAGGTCTTCGCGGGCGGCGGTCGTTGGCTGGGCAAGGTGCTCTGGCTCGGCGGTGACCGGGCCATCATCGACGACGGTGTGGTCAACGGATCGGCCCATCGCGTTGCTGCGCTGGCGCAGCGGGCGCGGCATCTGCAAACCGGTTACCTCTATCACTACGCGATTGCGATGATCGTCGGGCTCGTCGGGCTCTTGACGTTCTTCGTCGTGTTCTAAAGCGGAAGGAGACGCCCTGCATGTACGAGTTACCTCTCCTGACGCTGGTCATCTGGCTGCCTATCATCGGCGGTATCGCCGTGCTGGCGAGCGGTGATCGAGCCTCCGAGATCTCCAAGTGGATTGCGCTCGCCTTTGCGATCCTGACCTTCGCGATCAGCCTCGGTCTCTGGTCGGGTTTCGATGCCGGCAGCGGTCAGATGCAGTTCGTGGAGCGAGCGGCCTGGATCCCGACCTTCAATGTCGATTACTACCTGGGCGTCGACGGCATCTCCATGCCGCTGATCATCCTGACGACCTTCATCACCATCTTCGTGATCATCGCGGGTTGGGACGTCATCACCTATAAGCCGTCGCATTACATGGCGGCCTTCCTGATCATGGAAGGGGTGATGGTCGGCGTCTTCTCGGCGCTCGATGCCATCCTCTTCTATGTCTTCTGGGAGGCGATGCTGATCCCGATGTTCATCATCATCGGGGTCTGGGGCGGACCGAATCGCGTCTATGCGACCATCAAGTTCTTCCTCTATACCTTCTTCGGCTCGGTCTTCATGTTGGTCGCCTTGATCTACATGTTCTTCCAGGCCGACAGCTTCAGTATCTTGGATTTCCACGATCTGGAGCTCGGCATGACCGCCCAGATCCTGATCTTCATCGCCTTCCTGCTTGCCTTTGCGGTGAAGGTGCCGATGTTCCCGGTCCACACCTGGTTGCCGGACGCGCATGTCGAGGCGCCCACCGGCGGGTCGGTGATCCTGGCGGCCATCATGTTGAAGATCGGCGGCTACGGGTTCCTGCGCTTCTCGATGCCGATCACCCCGGACGCCAGTGCCTCGCTCGATTGGCTCATCATTGCCTTGTCCCTGATCGCCGTGGTCTACATCGGATTCGTGGCCCTGGTTCAGCAGGACATGAAGAAGCTGATCGCCTATTCGTCGATCGCCCACATGGGCTTCGTGACGCTCGGCTTCTTTATCGTCTTCACCATCATTCGCGATCCGGATGTCGCCGGCGGTGCGGTGATGGGGATTGAGGGCGGCATGGTCCAGATGATCTCGCACGGCTTCATCTCGGGCGCGCTCTTCCTCTGTGTGGGGGTGCTCTATGATCGCATGCACTCGCGCGAGATCGCCGATTACGGCGGCGTGATCAACACCATGCCCTGGTTCGGCGCCTTCGTGGTCTTCTTCGCGATGGCCAATGCGGGTCTGCCCGGGACCTCCGGTTTCGTGGGCGAGTTCATGGTGATTCTCGCGACCTTCCGAGCCGATTTCTGGTGGGCCTTCCTGGCCGCGACCACCTTGATCCTGGCGGCCGCCTTTACCCTCTGGATGGTCAAGCGGGTGATCTTCGGCGAGGTCAAGAACGAGAAGGTGGCGGCTCTTCAGGATCTCAATCGCCGCGAGGCATTGAATCTCGGGGTGCTGGCCGCTGCGGTTCTGGCCCTCGGGATCTGGCCCGCGCCCTTGATGGAGGTGATGCACGCCTCGGTCGAGAACCTGGTCGCCCATGTCAGCGAGTGCAAGCTGCCGGCCTCCGAAGCGGCGGACTGTGTCCTTGCGGTGCCCGCACCCGTGATCGGTCTGACCGGACAGCCGTAAGGATGCGCTTGGGCGCAGGTCTCACTTAAACCGCGCCGGCTCCGACAACTGTCGGAGCCGGCGCGGCCAAGCCAATCCAACAAACCACGCATGCCGCACCGGGCGCGGTTTAATCGGAATTCTCACATGCTATTCGACGCCGCCAATCTCATCCCCATCCTGCCGGAGATCGCGATCCTGGTCACCGCCAGCGTCGTGCTGGTGCTGGATCTCTATCTCAAGGAGAAGGATAAGGACATCAACCATACCTTGACCCTGATCGGTCTGCTGGTCGCGATCGGCCTCACGGGTGCCGTCGGCGGCGGCGAGGCGCGCGTCGTCTTTGACGGCAATGTCGTGCGCGACGGCCTGACCGATTTGCTCAGGGGCGCGATCCTGGTGGTCAGCCTGCTCGCCTTCGTCTATTCGCGGCCTTGGCTGAAGGATCGCGGGCTTTTCGTCGGCGAGTTCTACGTCTTGGGTCTGTTTGCGATCCTCGGGATGCTGATCATGGTCTCGGCCAACAGCTTCTTGACCATCTATCTGGGTCTCGAGCTTCAGGCGCTCTGTCTCTATGCCTTGGTCGCCTTCGATCGCGACTCGAAGAAGGGCGCCGAAGCGGCGATGAAGTATTTCGTGCTCGGTGCGCTGGGCTCCGGCATGCTCCTCTACGGCGTCTCCATGATCTACGGCGCCACCGGATCGATCGAGTTCGGTCCGGTCGCGCAAGCCGTCGCCGAGCAGGGCATGGACAACAAGGTCCTCGTCTTCGGCGTGGTCTTCCTGGTCATCGGCGTGGGCTTTAAGTTCGGCGCCGTGCCCTTTCACATGTGGGTTCCGGACATCTACGAGGGTGCGCCCACACCGGCCGTCCTGCTGCTCGGCAGTGCGCCCAAGATCGCGGCCTTCGCGCTGGCGATCCGCATGCTGGTGGATGGGCTCGAGGCGATCCAGCCGGACTGGCAGGGCATGCTTCTGATTCTTGCCGTGCTCTCCATGGGTCTGGGCAACCTGGTCGCGATCGCACAGACCAACATCAAACGCATGCTGGCCTACTCGACCATCTCACATGTCGGTTTTATCTTTCTCGGGCTCTTGGCCGGCACCGCCCAGGGCTACGCGTCCGCGATGTTCTACGCGATCGTCTACGCGGTGATGTCGACCGGCGCCTTCGGCATCCTCTTGATCCTGAGCCGCAAAGGTTTCGATGCGGAGAATCTGGATGACCTCAAGGGGCTGAACGACCGTGATTCCTGGTATGCCGCCATGATGGCGTTGATGATGTTCTCGATGGCCGGTGTTCCGCCGACGGTCGGCTTTATGGCGAAGCTGCTGGTGCTCGAGTCTGTCGTGCGCATCGACCTGGTCTGGCTTGCCTTGGTCGCCGTCGCCTTCTCGATCATCGGGGCCTTCTACTACTTGCGCGTCGTCAAGGTCATCTATTTCGACAAGCCGGATCCGGACATGCCGGTCCTGACGACGAGCGGCGGCGTGCGGTTCGCCATGAGTCTCAACGGTCTTTCAATGTTGGTCCTTGGCCTCTTCCCGGCGGCGCTTCTGAGTTGGTGTCAAAGTGTCTTTGTTTGAGCCCCCGGGCATAGAACCCCTCGGGAGTGGGTGCTTCGGGGCCGAATGCTCGGGGTTCTTGCAGCCGCGCTCGGATCATCTCGGTTGTGTCGGCGCCGTCTCGCGTACTACCATCGGGGTTTTCGCCTAAACCGCGTCCAGAGCGACATGCGTTATTTGCACGTGGTGTCGGACTCAAGGTTTTCTTCGACCTTTGTGGTGACGCGGTTTAAAGTTTAATATTTTTTAAGACTTTAAACCGCGCCAGCTCCAACGATCGTCGAGTCTGCCGGGGCGGATCCCATCCAAAAACATCACATACCGCGCCGGGCGCGGTTTAAAGCGGAGTCGGACATGTTTCGCGGCAGCATCGTTGCCCTCATCACCCCCATGCACGAGGACGGGGGCATCGACGACGCGAGCCTCGGGCGTCTCGTCGACTTCCATGTCGACGCGGGGACGACGGCCATCGTCGCCGTGGGCACCACCGGAGAATCGGCGACGCTCGACGAAGAGGAGCACTGCGCCGTCATTCGCAGGACGCTCGAGCTTGCCGCCGGCAGGATCCCCATCATCGCGGGCACGGGCGCGAACTCGACCCGCGAGGCGATCAACCTGACCCGCTGCGCCAAAGAGGCCGGTGCACAGGCCGCCCTTCTGGTGACGCCCTATTACAACAAGCCCACTCAAGAGGGGCTGTATCTGCATTATCGTGCGATCGCCGAGGCCGTGGAGATCCCGCAGATTCTCTACAACGTGCCCGGCCGCACGGCCTGCGATCTGCTGCCCGAGACGGCGGCTCGGCTCGCGCCGATCGAGAACATCGTCGGCATCAAGGACGCGACGGGTGACCTGACCCGCGTCGGGCGCTTGCGTGCCGGCTGCGGCGAGGGATTCGCGCTCTACAGCGGGGATGATGCGACCGGATGCGAGTTCATGCTGATGGGCGGCGACGGGGTCATCTCGGTCACCTCGAATTTGGCCCCGCGCTTGATGCAGGACATGTGCGATGCTGCGCTCGCGGGCAATCGAGAGCAGGCCGAGTCCATCAATCGACGACTCGATGCACTGCATCACGACCTGTTCGTCCAATCCAACCCGATCCCGGTAAAATGGGGCGCTGCCGAGATGGGGTTGTGCCCGAAAGGGATCCGTCTTCCGCTCACCTGGCTCTCCGAAGAGCACCATGCACGCGTTCTTGCGGGAATGGAGCAAGCGGGTGTGCTCTGAGAGCATCCGCGGCGCCGATGCTCCCGAGCGGTGGCGTATGCGCAATCGATTAAAGAGGTCGCACACCTTGAGACCACGTTTTTGGCTGACCGGCGGCGCTTCCGCCGGCTTGGCGCTGATCCTGTTTCTGTCGGGTTGCGGCTCGAACGTCATCAGCGACGCCATCCCCGATCAGCGGCTTGCCTACAAGAAGCAGCAGGAGGCCGGCGAGAATCTCGAGATCCCGCCTGATCTGACCGCAGGGCGGTTCGACGACGCCCTGGATATTCCGCCCGCCGGCGGGGCAACGTTCTCGGAGTACAGTGGGAGTCGCGCGCAACGCCAGCGTGTCGCGGCGTCGGGCGAGGTCCTGCCCGAGACACCCAATGTGGAGTTGAAGCGCCGCGACTCCGAGCGTTGGCTCGAGGTGCAGGCCTCGCCGCAGCAGGTGTGGCCCAAGGTCATCTCCTTCTGGCGCGAGCAGGGCATCATTTTGGTCGAACAGAATCCGTCGGTCGGCGTGATGCGCACCGACTGGCTGGACAACCGGGCCGAGATCCGGCGCGATTTCGTCACGCGCATGATCAGCAAGGTCGTCGAGGGGGTCTACGCGACCTCGACGCGCGACCAGTACAGTCTGCGTATCGAGCCCGGCACGACACCCGGAACCACCGACATCCATCTCACGCACCGCGGAATGGAGGAGCGGCTGGTCACCAACGCGATCGGTGACGGAAGCCGAACCATTTGGGAGCCCAGCGGAACCGATCCCGGCAAGGAAGCCGAGATGTTGCGGCGTCTCATGGTCTTTCTGGGCGCATCCGAGCAGCGCGCCGCGGCCGCGAGCCCCGTCACCGGGGGCGGTTCCGGACGCCCCGCAAGCGGCCCTGCCATGCAAGCCGTCGGCGCTCGCCTTGTCAGCGAAGGCGGTTCGCAGACCCTGGTGATCCAGGAGGACTTCCGCCGCGCCTGGAGGACCGCCGGATCGGCACTGGATCGGGCCGGATTCGCCGTGGAAGATCGCGATATGAGTCGGGGTGTCTATTATGTCCGCTATGCTGGGCAGGACGGGGCGTCCGAGGACAAGAGGCCCGGCCTCCTCTCGCGGATGGCCTTCTGGAAGAAGAACGAGGTCGACCCCGTCAAGCAATATCAGGTGCGTGTGCAGGGGGGCGAGACCGAGTCGCGCGTCACCGTGCTGGATGCGAGCGGGAATCCGGATACATCCGAGTCGAGCCAACGGATCCTGACGCTGATGAAGGAACAGATGCGTTAAACGCGGGCCGACGTGCGTTTCTGCTCTCTCGGCAGCGGCAGCCGCGGCAATGCCACCTTGGTGGAAAGCGCGGGCTGCCGCGTTCTGGTGGACAACGGCCTGAGCCTACGCGAGCTGCATCAGCGCCTGCGGTCGGTGGATGTCGAGCCGGGCAGCATCGATGTCCTGCTCCTGACCCACGAGCACGGCGACCATGTGAAGGGTGTCTGGTCCTTTGCGAGGCGGCATCGCGTGGAGGTCTGGACAACGCCCGGCACCTGGCGTGCGGTCGGTGCCCCGGAGATCCCGAGGTTGCGCCTGCTCTCCGGTCAGGGGCAGTCGATGCGGATCGACGGCCTGCGTATCCGCTCCTACCCCGTCCCGCACGACGCCCGCGAGCCCTGTCAGTTTCTGTTCGAGGCGGATGGACGTCGCCTGGGGATGTTGACGGATGCCGGCTGCGTGACGCCACACATGACGGAGGTTCTTCAGGATTGCGATGCGTTGATCCTGGAGCTCAATCACGATCCGGAGATGCTGCGTCGCGGCCCTTATCCGCCGAGTCTGCAGCGGCGCGTCGCCGGCGACTTCGGGCATCTCAGCAACCTGCAGGCCGCTTGTTTCCTCGATGCCTTGCCGCACCGCGCCATCGCGCAGCTCTGCGTCGCGCATGTCAGCGAGACCAACAACCATCCCGATCTCGTCCGCGCAAGCATCCGCGGGGTTTGCGAGTCGCTCGCCGATCGCGCTTTGATCTTCGGGCAGGATCAGGCGAGCGCTTGGTGTATGTCTTGAAGCTCCGCCATCCCAGCCTCTGCCGGGTCGGGCCTCGCAAGCTCATCACGACCCAGCTTGCGACTCGTTTCTCTGTGTCAGCCGGCATATGAACGCCTGAGCAGCCTTTCTGGCCTCGTCGAGCAAGAGCACGCTGGAGGCGACGAGCGCGGCCTTGAGCCAGTCCTCGGGGTTCAGCTGGGTGGTCGCGAAGATCGCCTGAGCCTCGGGCCAATTGACGACCAGGACCTGGAGTGCGAGGACGGCAGCGAGCGCGAGCCAGAGTTTGCCGTTTGCGAGGAAGTGGGTGTTGAAGGCGCTGCCGTGCTCGCTGCGGGCATTGAAGACGTTGAAGAACTGGAAGAGCACGAAGGTGGTGAAGGCGAGTGTGAGTGCGTAGGCCTCGCCGTGGGTGGTCAAGGCGTCCTGAAACAGCCAGAGGGTGCCGACCATCATGGTGGTGCCGTAAAGGCCGAGGAGAGCCAAGCGCTTCAGCGTGAGGATCTGAGAGTCCTGTCGGCGGGGACGGGCCCGCATGATGCCGGGGCGCGCCGGCTCGACGCCGAGTGTCATCGCGGGCGGGCCGTCCATGATGATGTTGATCCAGAGGAGCTGGATCGCCGTAAAGGGTGTCGGCAGCCCCATCAGGGTCGCCGCCAGCACGGTTAGGATGGCGCCGATGTTGGTCGAGAGTTGGAATCGCACGAACTTTACGATGTTGTCGAAGATGACGCGCCCCTCCTCGACAGCCCGTACGATGGTCGCGAAGTTGTCGTCCATCAACACCATGGTTGCGGCCTCGCGCGTGACGGCCGTGCCCGTCAGACCCATGGCGACGCCGATATCCGCGGCCTTCACTGCGGGCGCGTCGTTCACCCCGTCGCCGGTCATGGCCACGACATGGCCACGCGCCTTGAGCGCCTTCACGATCCGGACCTTGTGGGCCGGCGAGACCCGCGCGATGACGCCGATGTCCTCGATCCGCCGCCCGAGTGTCGTCTCGTCCATCGCGTCGAGCTCGGCGCCGGTGACGACTTCGCCGGTCAGCCCGAGCTCGCGACCGATGGCCTCGGCGGTGAGCTTGTGGTCGCCCGTAATCATCTTGACCTGGATGCCGGCCTGCCGACAGCGGGCGATGGCCTCTGCGGCTTCCGGGCGCGGCGGGTCCATCAGGCCGGCAAGCCCCAGGAAGGTCCAGCCCTCGGCCCATCGCCACAGATCGTCTGCGGGCTCGAAATCACGGGCCGGGATGGTCCGCCGTGCCACGGCGAGCACCCGCAGCGCCTGGCTCGCGAGGTGCTCGTTCTCGGCCTCGATGCGCTCGCGGGTCGCGGCGTCGAGTGGTTGCTCCCCGCTCGCATTCAGCCAATGCGAGGCGCGGGCGAGAAGGACGTCCGGCGCACCTTTGACGAACAACTCGACCTGATCGCCGGCATGGTGAAAGGTCGCCATGAACTTGTGGGCCGAGTCGAAGGGGATCTCGGCGATCCGCGGGCGGCGAGCCTGCTCGGATTCGGGGTCGAGACCGGCCTTGCGGGCGAGAACCCAGAGGGCGCCCTCGGTGGGATCTCCGATCAACTCGCCGTCGCGCACCCGCGACTCGTTGCAGAGCGCCATCGGGCGGCCCAGGTCGATCGGATCGATCGTGTCAGTCGGCTCGTTCAGCCGGCTCGGCTCATCCCGAAGGATCGCACCTTCGGTCCCGTAGCCGTCGCCGTCGACACTGAATCGAGCGCCCGCGAACCAGCCGGCACGCGCGGTCATTCGGTTGAGTGTGAGCGTCCCCGTCTTATCGGAGCAAATCACCGTGGTCGAGCCCAAGGTCTCGACGGCCGAGAGTTTCTTGAGGATCGCTCGATTCTGGGCCATCCGCCACATGCCGATCGCCAGTGTGACGGTGACAACGGCCGGCAGGCCCTCCGGGATCGCCGCCACCGCGAGCGCAACGGCGGTGATTGCGGCCTGCGTCCAGGGCAGTCCGCGCGTCAGGTCGAGGACGAAGATCAGGGTGACGATGACCCCGGCGATTGCGGCCAGCCGCTTGCCGAGCGTATCCAACTGACGCTGCAGCGGTGTCTCGGAGTCCGGCGTCTCGGCAATCAGTCCGGCCAGCCGGCCGATCTCGGTGCTCATCCCGGTGTCGACGATCAACATCTCGGCCCGACCGCGCGTCACCACGGTGTTCATGTAGAGCATGTTCAGGCGCTCGGCCAGCGGCGGATCGGCTGCGTTCAAGGCCTGCGTGCTCTTGCCGACCGGCTGGGACTCTCCGGTCAGGGCGGCCTCGTCGACCTCCAGGTTGGGTGCCGTCAGCAGGCGCCCATCCGCGGGCACGCGATCGCCTGCCTCGAGCAGGACGAGATCCCCAGGCACCAGATCGGCCGCGTCGACCTCGCCGATCCGACCGTCCCGGCGCACGCGAGCACGGACCGCGACCATCGCCTTGAGGGTGGAGAGTGTGCGCTCCGCACGGTGCTCTTGATAGAAGCCGAGCGCAGCATTGAGGATCACGACGACCAGGATGACCACGGCGTCCTTCAGATCACCGATCGTCCAGGCCAGTACTGCCGCGAAGAGGAGCACGATCACCAGCAGGTTTCGAAACTGGTCCAGGAATCTGAGCCAGAGCGGGCGCGACTTGGTCTCGGCGAGCGCATTCTGGCCGTAACGACGACGTCGCAGGTTCGCCTCGGCCGTGGAAAGACCCCGAGCCGGATCCACGTCCAGCGCCTCGGTGGTCTCCGCGACACCCAAGCCATGCCACGGACGCGTCTGCGTCTCGGCCGTCATCGTCACGCCTCCGGCCTCAGCCACCGGTCCGAATCATCGGTGTCCACCCGCTTGCGCGCAATCAGTCGTCGGTCAGCCAACCTTGCAATGCCTCGACGAGGGCCTGGGCCTGAGCGCGGCTGGAGATGTTGAACTTCGACTGCTGTCGGTACTCGCCACTGCGCTTCTGATACCGACGAATCGTATATTTGTCCGGTCCGTACGCCTCCTTCACACGATCCCAATCTTGATAGCGAAAGAGGATCGTGGTCCAACTTCCCTTGGAGAGGACGACCTTGTCGATCTCCTTGGTCGTGTCGATTCCGTCTTCCGTGTAAGTCACCGTCAGATCTTCGATCCGTTCGGCCATGCGGTCGCTCCTGTGCGAATCTGTCAGGGGGCTGGGTCGGCCCTCGCACCGTTGCGCTCGAGGGTCGAGACGATAAACCGGGCGTCGCGCCCGGGCGCCGATTCTCGCGCAATCCGCAGCGGCATGCGACCGTCGTCGGCGGGTTGATTGACATCGGCGCCGGCGAGGATCAGTCGTCGTACCGTCTCGAGATGTCCGTTTCGGATGGCGAGGTGCAGCGGCGCATTCCCGTTCGGATCCGGTTTGTCGAGCTGCGCCCCCGAATTGACGAGGAAATTCAGAGTATCGCGGTCGATCAGTCCCGACTCGACCAACGCGACCAGTGTATCCTGTGCATCGAGCTGTGCACCTTGGTCGATGAGCATGCTCGCAACCTGAACGCGCCCGTGCTCGAGCGCGACCTCGAGCGGAGTCTTCCCCGCCGCATTCGGTGCCTTGAGATCCGCGCCGTTGCGGGCGAGCGCCCGCGCGATGGCAACGCGTCCCGCGCGCGCGGCGACGTGCATCGGCGGGTCGCCGTGCGCATCCGGCAGATCGAGGTCGCTCTTCCAGTAAATATGACGCGAGACCTGGTCGATATCTCCGATCTCGACCGCCCGGTGCAGATTCACCGTCGGCGCGGCAGGTTCAGTGCAGCCCGTGAGCGACAGCGCTGCAATCAGCAACAGTGTCGGAAGGTCATCCTTCATCATGCCGGCTCTCCGGTTTCGCTGCAGCCGGGCCGTCTGTCGCGGCCGGCGGACGCGACCCCGCAGCGCACGAACGGGCTGTCCGAACCGACCGGTCGTGCTAACGTAAAGACCATGATTTGGAAACTCCTCCTAACCGCTGCTGTTATCTTCGGGGCCTATCTGGTCATCCGAGCCCGCATCATACGATCTCGTGAGGCCGCCGGCCTCGTGGCGCCGCGTCCACCTCTGATTCCCCCCGCGCTGATCCGTCCGCTCGCCTATGTCCTCCTCGGGTCCATGTTGCTCGGCAGTTTGTCGCTTCTCGTTCGGGATTGGGATCGCGACCGGGAGATCATCCCCGTTCAGGTCGTCAATGCCAACACGGGAGAGGTCAGGCTCTACGAGGTCCGACGCGGCAGCGTCGATGGCCGGCGATTCGTGACTGCCGACGGCCGCGAGATCCGCATCGCCGACGTCGAACGCTTGGAGATGGGCACGGACCGCTAGGCGTTTCTCGCCCGGTCAGCGTTTGACCCGGCATCGGACGAGGCGACGCACAGATCGCAGAGCGGGAGCGAACCCCTCCGGCGCCCGTTACGGGCGCGCGGGGGGGATCCGGCAGGTCTACTCGACCGTTATGGTGATCCGCTCCGAAACGATCGGCGGATCATGGGGGATATGGTTTTTGTCGCCCAAGAGGATCTGTAGGGTGTGCTCGCCCGGCGGCAGCGTGATCTCGGTCTCCGTCTGGCCGCCCCCGAAATGCAGGATGTCGGCGCCGATCGGTTGGTCGAGCGGCGGCAGGCTGTCCATGTCGACCAGCAGATGATGATGTCCCGTTTTGGGGAGATCGGCTCCCGCCGGTGCAACCCCCATCCCCGAGAGTCCGAATTGCACCACGAAGGTCTGCGGCACCGTCGAGCCGTTCTCGGGCGAAATGATGTATGCCTTCGCCCCCTCGGGCGCCGCGGTGCGTTCCACGGCGGCCATCGCGCCGAGGGTGCAGAGGGTCAGTCCCGCGGCGATCAGCAGGGACACTGAAGCGCGCGTCATGTTTCTTTTCTTCATCGGTCGTCTCCTCTTGTGGTTTCGGACATGTCTCGGGTCGTCGTATCTCGAAGAAGAGTCAGGAACCCGGGCACCGATTTCAAGGAAATCAACGTAAGAACATTAGTGTCAACTAAAATTGACAATTGTCAGTGACAACTTATGTTGACAGTGGGTCGGCTGCCATAGGACTATCCAGCACAGATACGACTCATCGAGAGCCGGGTACGATGCTATTGGAGTCATCCTCTGGAGCCTTATCGCTAGGCGCCTCCGACCGTCCCCCGGCTTCTGCCGAGACATCCCTCGGCTTTGTGAGGGCGCTCGAGAACGCTTGCGATCCCGAGGTCCGTCATCCCGGAGCGCTCGACGATGGTTCGGACGCGACGTTTAGCGGCCGAACCATCGGCCGGGTCGAGATCGTCGAAGCGGCCGGGCGGCCGCTTAGATTGATCACGGATGGGCGGGGTCATCCCGGCCAACTGACGGCGCTTGTTCAGTTTTGCGGAACGGCATCCGTCCACCAGGCCGATCGCACGGCGATCCTGTCGGACGGCGATCTGTGCTTGGTACGCGGCAGTCGTCCTTTGACCCTGGAGCAGGACGCCTGTTTCGAATCGATCCTGGTCAGTGTCCCGGAGAAGGAGATCGCCGCCCGCTTTCCGCTTTGGCGCGCGGCGCTGCTCACGCCGATCGACAGCGGGAGCGGCGTGCCTGCGGTGTTCCGCGAGGCCGTGCTCTCGCTCAAGCGCTGGAGCGGCTCGTTGGGGGATGCCGGCAGCGAGGGTCTCGCCGACGCCGTCCTGGATTTGATGGGCGCCGTCATCTGTTGCGCCGTGCCGATCAACTCGGATTGTGTGCGCAGGTCCTTTTATCACCAAGACAGGATCAAGACGTTCGCCCGGCTCAATCTCGCCAATCCCGAACTGAGCATCGAACTCATCGCCGAGGCCGTGGGTTTGTCCCCGCGGCAGATCCACCGCCTGTTCGCCAACGAGGAGCTCTCCTTGATGCGTTGGATCTGGGTTCAGCGGCTCGAGCAGTGCTATCGCGAATTGATCCAGGATGGATCGGCTCAACGCTCGATCAGCGAGATCGCTTATGCCTGGGGCTTTAATGATCAGGCCCACTTCAGCAGAACCTTCCGAAAGCATTTCGGTGTGTCCCCTCGCAGTCTGAGACGTCGAAGCGGGCACCCTTCGGTATCCTTATCCTAAAGCAATCGGCGCCGCCGAAGCGCCGCACCTCCTGCCCATACCTTTCTCGTACCTCAGTCTCACCGGTACTTGCTTCCTTGCGTCGTCGGCACCTGTGTCGACCGCTTTCGTTTTGCCGCTAAACCGCGTCCAGCGTGAGATGCTCGCTTTCGATGGAGTTCGACGTTTGATGCATCCACCGCCCTTAGCGGGGACGCGGTTCAGGTTGTATATAAGCTGTTTGTGAACGACAGTTTTAGTCATAAAACTTGTCATCCAGCGACAATACATGGTTCGCTCGGCTTGCTAAATTGGCATCAAGAATCGTCCGGCTTGAGCCAAGAATGAGCCCCGGGAGCGCCATGAGTATTGATTCAAGAGCTTTACCGCGAGACGCCCGTCTCATTGCCTTATCACTGTGCGCATTGGCCCTTGCGACAATGGTCGGGTGCCTTCCGACGGGGCAGCAGCGCTCTGCCGGTATCGAGGATCAGGGTGCGGAAAGCAAGGGTTTGGCCGACAACGTGGCGCCGGTCGACGCGGTCTATGTGGGCGAGAAGGTGTGCCTGGAATGCCATGAGCATGTCGATACGCAATACAGCCATACGCTTCACGCCAAAACCTTTCGGGATAATCCGCGCAACAGTCAACAGGCGCAAGTCTGCGAGGCCTGTCATGGTCCTGGCTCCAAGCACGCCGAGGAGACCTGGGACAAGCGCCTGATCATCGGCTTTACGCGAGAATGGGAGACACCTGTCGCTATTCAGAACGCACAGTGCCTGTCGTGTCATCAGGGTGGACAGAGACTGCACTGGGTCGGTTCGACGCACGACAAGAACAAGGTGGCATGCAGCGACTGTCACAACCCGATGGTCAAAAATTCTATCAACGGGGCACTTCGGAAAGAGACGATCTCCGAGACCTGCTATAGCTGTCATCCCAAACAGCGCGCCGACTTTCTGAAGCGCTCGCACATGCCCTTGTCCGAGGGGAAGATGACCTGTGCCGATTGCCATAATCCGCATGGCTCGCGCACGCGCCCCATGTTGAATAAAGACAGCCTCAACGAGGTCTGTTACACCTGCCATGCCGAGAAGCGCGGTCCCTTCCTATGGGAGCACGCACCCGTCCGCGAGAATTGCGCCAACTGTCATCTGCCGCATGGCTCCAATCACGACAAGCTTTTGGTCTCGGCGCGCCCCTTCCTGTGCCAACAGTGCCACAACCAGATGTTTCATCCGGGGACCTTCTACAACGCAAGCCAGACTGCCGGGAGTGCGCTTCAGCCCGGCGGCGCGGCAAGTCAACGGGTGATCGGGCGTGCCTGCCAGAACTGCCATACGCAGATCCACGGCAGCAATCATCCTTCCGGTGCCCGCTGGCAACGCTGATTTTGTCGAATGCGACTGACGTGGCGGCAGAGCGATCCGTCGATCGAGCCTAATCGAGCAGAAACCGTACCCGAGGTGCGCCGATATGATTGAACCCTTTCGAGCAAAAACCATGGCGTGCTGCGTCGGAGCCGCGTTGGGGAGCTTGACGGCCGCGACGGCGCATGCCGACTCGGCCGCCCCGAGAGGGACGCCGACCGTACTCGGCAATGCCCTCAACCCCGGGTTCCTGAATACGGTTCCGGCGCGCGACCCCGAGGGTCTGGACGCCCAGGCTTATCCCCGCTCGCCCACTGGTTTTTTGCTTGGCTGGCCGAAGTTGCCGCTGCAGACCAAGGAAACGCAATCCGGCTGGCTCTATTCGGGCCAAGCGGAGCTCGGTGGACTCGGTGTCTTCGGCGACACCGACAATGCCTGGTTCCGGCAGTATAAGGATCTTGACTCAGGTCCATACCTCAACAACTTCAACTTCCAGGCCAGCCAGCCGGGTACGGCGCTGTTCTTCGAAACCTACGGGGGCGGGATCGGTTACAGCGACCAATTCATCGGAGCCAAGGCCGGCCGATTCAATGATTGGAAGCTTGATCTCTTCTACACCGAGATACCGCATGAGTTCACGAGCAGCTACCGTCTTATTTGGAGCGGCGAGGGTAGCAAGGATCTGAACTTGGTCGGACTCACGCCGGGAGGAACCGGCAACGCAGCGACGACGCAAGCGACGATTCAGGACACCTTGACTCAAGTCGAAGAGACCGAGCTCGGCCTCGTCCGTAAACAAGGCGGCTTCAACGTTGAAAAGTATCTGACGAACGAGTGGCGCATCTTCGGCGGTTACAACCTCGAGAATCGCGAAGGATCCCGACCGTTCGGTGCGGTGTTCGGAGGGGGAGGCGGCGGCGGAAACGTCGAGATTCCCGAGTCAATCGACTACGAAACCCAGAATTTCATCGCCGGACTGAGGTTCGACGACGGTTTGAATAATCTCAATCTCCAAGCCGAGGCGTCTCTGTTCCGCAACCGTACCGGGACGATGACCTTCGAGAATCCACTGTTCATTACGACCAATACCATCACCGGAATGGCCCCGACCACATTCACCAGCGGGCGCTATGACCTCTATCCCGACAATGACTACTACAACATCCTGGGCGAATATGGTCGCAACTTCCCGGATTTTTACAAGGCCAGGCTGACCGCTGTCGCCTCTTTGGCTTGGATGAAGCAGGACGACGACCTCATTGCACCGACCACCTTTTCATTGGCCGGAGGCAACATCAACGGGGTCAGCACGGAAAACCTATGGAATACCACGCGGGCCAACTCCAAGCAGTCGGCAGATGCGGAGATCAATACTCAGCTCTTCAGCTTGGGTCTGGTGATGAGTCCGACCGACAAGCTCGATGTCGAGGGCAAGATCCGTTACTACGAGACCGAGAACAAGACCGAGTTCTTCGCCTGTAATCCCTTGACCGGTCAGTGGGGTCGCCTCCTGAACGACGGCAGCGGCGGGTCCTTTGTCGTGCCGAATGCCACCGCGGGCAACAATCCGATCGGTACCCTCAACACCGCCTACAATCAGGCCGGATGCAATGTGGCCGCCGTCCAGGCGCTCGGTCTCGTCCCGAGCGCGGGGAACGTCAAGATTCGCAATACACCCTACGACTATAAACAGATGAACTATGTATTGTCGGGCGACTACGACCTCGGCAGGGCGTCCAGCCTGAACCTGTCGCTGGAGCGCGAGGAGTTCGACCGCTCCTATCGCGAGCGCGACAAGACGTGGGAGAACAGCCTCGAGCTCGGCTATACCAATCGCGGGTTCAGCTTCGGCACCATCCGCGTCTCGGCTGAGTACGCCGAGCGTCGTGGAGACAGCTACAACGTCGAGGCGGATCCAAACGCTAGCAGTGCGATCTTCGGACCCGCGCCGTTTGCCAACGGCACCAATGTCGCGAGCTGGATCCATTCGCCGTCCGGGTTGCGAAAGTTCGATCTTGCCGATCGGGATCAGACAACTTTGAACGGTCGATTGAATGTGATTGCCACCGAGGCCATCGACGTCGGTCTCGTCCTTCAGTATCAGAACAATGACTATCCGGCCTCGGATATCGGTCGTACCGATCGATACAGGATCGGATCCGCCAGTCTCGACGTGAACTACCAACCCAGCGCGAATCTGGGTCTGTATGGATTCTATACATACCAACAAGGCAATATGAAGCAGAGCGGGATTCAGTCACTCGGGTGCGTCATCGGGAACTACTATTACTTCTATTCCGATGGATCGATTGTGACCAATACAACCGGTATCGCACCTCCTCCGGTCAGCAGCGGGGCGAGATTACGTGATCAGACCCGTGTCAGCGGGACGAACTGGCACAGTCTCTGCGGTGACGAATCACCGGTCAATCCGCTCTACAACAGCGCTCGGGCCTGGAGCGTGGAGAGCGACGACTACAACCACACCTTCGGCATCGGAGGACGTTACGATTTCGGCTGGGCCAGGGTCGAACTCGACTATACCTATACCGCCGGAGTGACCAAGATCGGCTACAACTACAATCCAAATGCGCTCGGAATCACCAATCCGGATACCTTGGCACTCATTGGCTCGGGCATGCCGAACCTGAATACAACTCAGCAGTTTGCGGATCTGAACGTGATCGTGCCCATCAATAAATCCGTCGCCGTCAGGGCGCTGTACCGCTACGAAACAGGCTCGATCGACGACTGGCATTACGACGGCGTGTACGAGAATCCGATGCCGACGGCGAATACCCTCTATCTGGACTCGGGTCCGCAGGACTACAGCGCCAGCGTCGCGGGTCTCTTTGTGCAGGTAACGTTCTGATCTTAAACCGCGTCCAGAGCGACTTGCGTTATTTTCAAATTGTGTTTCGCTTCGGAGATGTCCTCGATCTCGGTGAGACGCGGTTTAAAATTTAACATTTTTCAATCTTTTAAACCGCGCCGGCGCCGACGGTTGTCGGAGCCGGCACGGCCAAGCCAAACCAACAAACGACGCATATCGCGTTGGGCGCGGTTTAGGCGACGCCGTCAGACGATGGGTGCATCCGCACCGACAGCGATCGGGATACCGGGGGATCAAGTGTTGAGAGTGTACTTCGACAACCAAAGACAGCCGACTTCAATTCCGACCAATCCAATAGGACGGGTGAAGATGACGACCATGTTGACGGTGATTCCGTTGATCGCCGGACCCATTGCGCAAGTCGAGGCACGGGATGCCAAGGCGATCGTCGCGGCCGAGTGCGTGGCCTGTCACGGCATGGACGGGAATGGACCTGTACCGAGCTTCCCGAAGCTGGCGGGCATTCAGCAGGAGTACCTTGCCAAGCAGCTCGTCGAGCTCGCGAACGGGACACGCAAGAGCGACGTGATGAAGCCGATCGCGGAGAAGTATTCGCAGGCCGAGCTGTTCGCCTTGGCGACCTACTTCAGCGGCCAGCGTCGCACCTCGGGTGTGGTGACGAACCCCGCACTCGTCGAAGAGGGACGGGTGCTGTACCACCAAGGCAATAAGGAGGCCGGTGTCCCAGCCTGCGCCGGATGCCATAAACCGGACGGTACGGGCACACCGCGCTCCCCTCTGCTCGCGGGACAGGATCCCGCCTATACGTTGCAACAGATGCGAAACTTCGATCACGACATCCGGACCAACGATCGCGGCAGGCTGATGCGCACGGTCGCCGGTCGGATGAACGAGGAAGAGATGCGCGCCGTGTCCGAGTATATCGCCGGTATGGCCGTGACGCCGGGGCAGCCATGAGTGGAGAGAGCATCATGTCCAGGATCATCGCAGTGATCGTCTTCTTTGCCGCCTGCTCGGCCCAGGCCGGCGACGAGCCCAAGCAACCCGTCGCGCCGGGCTTCGAATCGCCGGGCTACGTCTGGAACGAGATGCGCGGCGAGAAGCTCCTCGCACTCCAGGCCAAGGGAGATCCGCTCCGGGGGGAGATCGCGTTCGAGGTCTGTCAGGGATGCCACGGTCTGGAGGCCCTCGGGGAGGTCGACGGGACCTATCCGCGTCTGGCCGGTCAACATGCCTCGGTCTTGATCAAACAATTAGCCGATGTCCGGGCGGGTATCCGCGACAACCGCAAGATGTATCCCTTCGCCGAGGAGCACGTCGTCACGACGCAGGAGCTTGCGGACATTGCCTCGTATTTGAGCGCATTACCTGTTCCCGAGGAGCACGGGATCGGCCCGGGAACGGACCTAGAGCGTGGCCGATCGCTCTATGCGCGCGACTGCATCGAGTGCCACGGCCCGGCAGGGGAAGGGGATCCGGCCAACTTCTATCCGCGCGTGGCCGGACAACATTACCTCTACCTCCTGCGCCAGATGCACGACATCCGCGGCGGCAAGCGTCGGAATGCCAATCCGGAGATGTGGGAGGTCAGTAAGGACTATCGGGACGAGGACATCCAAGTCGTGATCGACTACATGTCTCGCTTTCCTGCGATGTGACACGACGCCCCGGGCCGGGGTGTTGGGTATCCCTTCGGATCCTGGTTCAGGGGTCGCGACGGTAAAGGGTGACCAGGCGCGCGATCAGAATCGCGGGGTAGAGCTGTCCGATCAGGGCCTCCGTCGCGACAACCGATCGCGCCATCGGATGGAGTGGTGTGATGTCGCCGAAGCCGACCGTCGTCAGTGTCACGAAGCTGAAATAGACCAGCTCCGGGAGCGGAGGCTCGTTGATTTGAACGCCGGGTGCAAACCGAAAGGCGTCCGGGGACACGAGCGCGATGGCGAGGTAGATGTTTGCGAAGATCATCCCGATGATCAGATAGCCCGCAATCGCGCCGAGGATCCGATAGCTGTTGATGGGGCCTTCGCGGAAAACGCGCTGGACGGTGAAGTAGGCCTGAGTCATGAAAAAGAGGATCGCTCCCGCCGTATCGACCAGATGGATGATCGTCCCGCCGACGACGAAGTGAACCCAGTGCGAGGCGAAGGCCATCAAGGCGATGATCACGATGCCGAACCGGGTGGCATGATATTGCGCCGTGGCGAAGACGCCGGTGAGCAGGATCAACGAAAAGGTGATGCTGATCAGTCCTCCGTCCGCCAGCGGTGTGCCGTACATCGGCGTGACGACAAGGATGTAGAGCATGAGCAGCAGGAGGAGTGCCGCCAAGCTGCGATCCGGATCTCTCCAGAACCGCCACCAACCCGATAAAGAAACGTTGCGCTGGCTCACGGTGGGGCTTCCGATGCTGAGGCGCGATTGCCTGTGTTCGGTCGGCCGCACATGGTATCCCGCTTGGCATGTTTCGGGTTAGCGCGATCGGATCCGCGGTTTCCTTGAACCGGAACGACAAAGGAGCCTTGCGGCTCCTTTGTCGTGACGTCGATCGCCCTTGCCGAGGCAGGGTCCGATACGAGACGGCGCTCGCATCGGACCGGGCATCGGCTTGGCGACGGTTTTAGTAGTCCATATCGTCCATGCCGCCGCCCGGTGCAGGGGCGCCCTTATCCTTTTTGGGCTCATCGGCCACCATGGCTTCGGTGGTGATCATCAAGCCGGCGATGGACGCGGCGTTTTGAAGCGCCGTGCGGGTCACCTTGGTCGGATCGATGATACCCATGTCCATCATGTCGCCATACTCGCCGGTCGCCGCATTGTAGCCGAAGCTGGCGGTGCCCTCGGCGACCTTGCTCATGACCACGGATGCCTCGTCGCCTGCGTTGGTGACGATCTGACGCAGCGGCTCTTCCAGGGCGCGGCGCGCGATGGCGATGCCGAGATCTTGGTCGGTGTTGGCGCCTTTCAGTCCCACGACTGCACCGATGGCACGGATCAGGGCTACACCGCCGCCGGGGACGATACCTTCCTCGACCGCAGCACGGGTGGCGTGCAGGGCGTCTTCCACACGCGCCTTCTTTTCCTTCATCTCCATTTCGGTGGCCGCGCCGACCTTGACCACGGCCACACCGCCGGCCAGCTTGGCGAGACGCTCTTGCAGCTTCTCGCGATCGTAGTCGGAGGTGGTGTCCTCGATCTGACTGCGGATCTGATCGCAACGGCCCTTGATCTCGTCGTGCGAGCCGGCGCCGTCGATGACGACGGTGTCCTCCTTGGCGATCTGGACGGTCTTGGCCGAGCCCAGGTCGTTCAAGGTCGCCTTCTCGAGCGACAGACCGACCTCTTCGGAGATCACGGTGCCGCCGGTGAGGATGGCGAGATCCTGCAGCATCGCCTTGCGACGATCGCCGAAGCCCGGGGCCTTAACCGCACAGACCTTGAGGATGCCGCGCAGGTTGTTCACCACCAGGGTCGCCAGCGCCTCGCCTTCGACATCCTCGGCGACGATCAACAACGGCTTGCCGGCCTTGGCGACGGCCTCGAGCACGGGGAGCAGGTCGCGAATGTTGGAGATCTTCTTGTCGTAGAGCAGGATGTAGGGCGCATCCAGCTCGGCCTTCTGGCTCTGCTGATTGTTGATGAAGTAGGGCGAGAGATAACCGCGGTCGAACTGCATACCCTCGACCAGCTCGAGTTCGTTCTGCAGCGACTTGCCTTCCTCGACGGTGATGACGCCTTCCTTGCCGACCTTCTCCATCGCCTCGGCGATGATCTGGCCGATCGAGTCGTCCGAATTGGCCGAGATGGTTCCGACCTGGGCGATCTCCTTGTTGGTCGAGCAGGGACGCGAGAGCGCCTTGAGTTCGGTCACGGATGCCTCGACAGCCCTGTCGATGCCGCGCTTGATATCCATCGGATTCATGCCGGCAGCCACGGCCTTCATGCCTTCGCGGACCATGGCCTGAGCCAGCACGGTGGCGGTGGTGGTGCCGTCGCCGGCGATATCGGAGGTCTTGGAGGCGACCTCCTTGACCATCTGCGCGCCCATGTTTTCAAGCTTGTCTTTCAGCTCGATCGCCTTGGCGACGGACACACCGTCCTTGGTGACGGTCGGGGCGCCCCAGGACTTCTCGATGACGACGTTGCGGCCCTTCGGACCTAAGGTGACCTTGACCGCGTTGGCAAGGATGTCGACGCCGCGGAGCATCCGGGCACGGGCTTGTTCGCTGAAGGAAATCTGTTTTGCACTCATGGATGGCTTGCCTCGGTAAAGCGAAATGGGGGTGTGGCGGAAGCGGGCGGATGCCGGCTATTCGATGACGCCCATGATGTCGTCTTCGCGCATCACCAGCAGCTTCTCCTCGGAGAGCTTGACCTCCGTGCCGGAATATTTTCCGAACAACACGCGGTCGCCGACCTTCACATCCAGGCGGCGGATCTCGCCGTTGTCCAACAGCTTGCCGTTGCCGACGGCGATGACTTCGCCCTCAATCGGCTTCTCGGCCGCCGAATCCGGGATCAGGATGCCGCCGGCGGAGGTGCGCTCCTCTTCCTTACGGCGAACGACGACACGGTCATGCAAAGGACGTAGGTTCATAAATCAGGTGACTCCGTGAGCGATAAAACCGAAAGTTCGCGATCTCGACGGGCTGTTAGCACTCGGTCGGATCGAGTGCTAACAATCTAGAGAAAAATCCCGGGATGTCAAGCACTGAACCGCGTTCGGAGTCCTCCGATCCGGCGTCGGTGTTTTCGACCTCGTGTTTTTCGAGGGCTGTCGGAGGGGACGCGGTTCAGGAGATCAGGGATTTCGGAGAACTACGGTGTGGGTTGCGGGTTCGTGCCCGTTTTGACCGGACGCTTTCAGTCCGGGCGTCGATCGAGGATGATGCGGCGATGGAAAGATTAGACACTCCCGCGCAGCTTGATGCAGAGATTTCGGTAGGGCGCGAGGCGCGCTTCGGTGGGATCGCTCGGCTTTACGGCTCCGCGGAGAGCGCGCGGATTGCGGCCCTGCATGTCTGTGTCGTCGGTGTTGGCGGGGTGGGATCTTGGGCGGCAGAGGCGCTCGCGCGCACCGGGGTGGACGCCATCACCCTGATCGACGACGACACCATCGAGGCGGGGAATGTGAATCGCCAGAGCCATGCCATGACCAGCCAGTTTGATCGGGCGAAGGTCGAGGTGATGGCCGAGCGCATCCGAGACATCCATCCGCTTTGCCGGTGCGAGCCGATCCGCGATTTCATCACCGATCGGACACTCGAGGCGTATCTAAGCCGCGGCTATGACGCGGTCATCGACGCGATCGACAGCATCCGTTTCAAGGCAGCGATGATTGCATATTGCAAGCTGCACACGATCCCCATCGTCACGACCGGGGGTGCGGGCGGGCGCCGCGACCCGACCGCGGTCAGGGTGGCCGATCTGAGCCGAACGGAGCATGACCCGCTGGCCTCGAAGGTGCGGCGGCGCTTGCGCGAGGCCTATGGATTCCCGCGCGACCCGAAACGGCGTTTCAGGGTCGACTGCGTCTACTCGCTGGAACAACCGGTCTATCCGCGCGCGGATGGATGTGTAAGCTATCAGAAGCCCGGTATCAGCGGCGTCTCGCTCGACTGCCGCCTTGGCTACGGGTCGGCAAGCTTCGTGACCGCGACCTTTGGATTCGCGGCCGTGTCGAAGGTAATCGAGATGGCGATTAAACCGCGTCCGGAGTGAGTGGCTAGTGGTCGGGTGATTTCCGGAAAAGGATCGACCGGCAGAGCCGGAACCAGGAAAAGGGGTCGAAGGCTCTACTCGTTGTCGTTGTCGTTGTCGTAATCGGATTCCGGACGACCACGTCAACGAAAAATTCCGCGACGGTTTGGCTCAAGAGCCTTTGCCCTCTGAACCGCGTCGCCTCGACCTTTTTGGAATGCAGTAAGGCTGCGTAGCGCATCGACATTTCAGGATCGCTCCTCGACGCGGTTCATGCGACGCGGTTCATAGGAGCCCTTCGCGCTTCAACTGGCTTGTCAGCACCTCGATCTGCACGTCCAAGTCCATGATGTCGGACTCCAAGAGCTTCTGTCGCTGCTCCTGGAACACCTCCTCGATGCTCGTCAGGACACGACGGAAGTTGGCGTCGAGATCGGGCGATGCGGCGCGCCGGTGTGTCCTCGCGTAGCCTTCGACGACACGCTGTACGCCGTCGAGATAGACGTTCAAAAACTTGCGGGCACGGCGCAGATCCCGCGGGTCCTCTTCCAGCAAGGTCAGGATCTCGCGGGCGAGCACAGCGACGCGCCGCAGGCGCTGATTGAGCTCGGGTTGTCGGATGTCGCGGCTCGACTGCTCCACCGCAGCGATCGAGCGCTCGGCTTGCGCCAGGGCGGCAAGGACTTGATCCGTGGTGTCCAGCCCGGAGGCTGCCGTCACCCGCTTGGCTGCACCTGGATCGGTCCCGTAGAAGAGCCGGCACCCGAGCAGGGCCACGAGCCCGAAGGCGAAGGCGATGCCCGGATGATGCCCGACACCGAGCCAGGCGGTGAGACCCGTCCCCAAGCCGATCAGCACGCCGCCCGTTGACTTGAGCGGCCAAGGCGTCTTGGCGACGAGACGGCGCTCGTAGGCGGCTTCCGAGACCATCCCGCGCCACAGCAACCAGGCCCCGCCCAGGAGCAGGCCGTAACCGAGTGCGTTGCCGATCATCGGCACCAAGAGCCCGCGCGCCATGGCGACGACCGCGGCGATCATGACCGGCAGCGTCAACAGGAACATCAAGAGGCCCTGTGCCGGATTCGGTTGGGCCTGGATCGAACGCCGATGGTCGTCGGTGCCGATGAGCTTGGAGCGAATCACCAGGATCAGGATGGCGATCGCGGTCAAGATCGCGGCCAGCAGAGTCACGCGGATCATGGCAACGTCTCCCTAGGCTCAGCGTGGCGCGGCGTCGTGCCGAGCGGTCTCGGCGGTTGCGGCAGAAGCAGGCGACGAGCAGGAGACCGCCAGCGTCTGCCAGGATGCGACGCCGACGGCGGCCAGGATCAAAAGCAAACCGAGAACCTTGCGCGGGAATTCGGGCATGGCGGTGGACGACTCCTTATGCCTCGGCCCGTTGCCGCAGCAGCTTGACCTGGAAGAGCGTGTTGCGCTCCTCTTCTTCGAGCGAGGACTGGATGAAGTGGATGGTCCGCCGATACAGCGGAATGATGTTGTATTTCAGCGCGTTGACCCGCTTCTGGGCCTTGCGTTGCTCTTCCATCAGGCGGTGCAGAGCGGTCTCGACCTCGGCAAGACGCGCGAGCAGCACGCAGGCGTTGGAGAGGTTCTCGCGGGTGGTGTCGAAGCTCGCGTCCGTCCCCAACAGGCCGACCGGCTTGAGCGGGATGCGCTCGCTGGTCACGGCAGGATATTCCACGCCGAGCGCGCGGCGCGGCAGGATGTCGACCGTCAGGGCCAGCTCCGAGCCGAGCGCGGCTTGATGGATCCCGCGGCTGCCCATGCGCAGATGGGTGATGCTGAGACAGCGATAGGCCTCGGCGAGCGCCTTCTCCGACGCGTCCCGAAGCCGTCGGTACTCGCCGATGCGCTCGTAGACGAGTCGCGTCAGCAGCTCGCGCTTGCGTTCGAGCAGGTCGTGGCCTTCCTCGAGAAACTTCTCCTGCTTCTTCAAGCGTAGGAGCGTGTTCTTGGTCGGTGGAACCTTGATCAGTTGTTGTGCCATGTGGATTCTCTCAACCTAAACCGCGTCCAGAGCGATATGCGTCATTTTTATGTTGCGTTTGGCTTCGGAGATGTCCTTGATCTCGGTGAGGCGCGGTTTAAGGTTGATCCTTCGATCCGACGCTCGGTCGCACGTCCGACCCGCAGCGACAAAGGCCACCTGATGGTGCGGCACGTCTCGGGACGGCCCCAGACCGGCGCCAGACGCGTTCCGAACGCGGCGACCGGATCGCCCCCGTTCGCGGCTCGGTAGCGTGCGGTGGCCGACCAGCTGCGCAGATAGCCGAGCAAGGCGTCGAGGGTCCAATCGGCCGTCAGCGCGAATGCCGGTGCCTGGATCTCGGGGAAGGGGAAATCCAGCGAACGGTAGCCGTTCTCGACGTGCCGACGCTCATCCGGCCAGAAAGGTTGAATGATCGCATGATAGTCCTCTCGGATGCAGCCGTTGATGGCCGCGTCGTCTGTCTCGAGGAGGCCGTAGCTCCAGACGGCCAAGAGGCCGTCGGGTCGCAGGACGCGTCGGACCTCGGCATAGAATCGCCCGAGGTCGAGCCAGTGCAGCGCTTGCGCCACGGTGACAAGGTCGACCGAGCGGTCCGGCAATCCGCAAGCCTCCGCGGGTCCGCGGCGGTAGAGGATTCTCGGGTGCGGTATGGCTGCCGCGAGTTGGGCTTCGCTGATATCGGTGGCGATGACGTGCTCGAAGTGGCGTGCCAGCTCCACGGCGGCCTGTCCGCTGCCGGTGGCGCAATCCCAAGCGCAGCGTCGCGCGGGCGCAAGGTCGGCAAGCCATGCGAGCAGCGCTTCGGGGTAGCGGGGTCGGAAGACGGCATAGTCGTCGGCGACGGGGGTGAAGTGGTCGACGTGCTGCATCGGGGGACTGGTGCGCCGGCCTGACGATCTCGTCGGGAGCGAAAGCCCGGGCTCTAACCGCGCTCCGCAAGGCACTCGGGGCTGCCGACCTCCAGCTCGCGACAGACCAAGGGCCGTTGCGCGTAGATTCGGCACAGCATGGTGTCGCGGTCCAGTGCCGCACACCAGCCGTCGTCGAGCCGGTCCATGAGGGTACGGCCGAAATGATCGGTGACGGTGAGGTGGCCGGGGACGCCGGTGTCGGTGAGGCACCACACCTCCAAACGGCAACAACTGGCGGCGCAGGTCTCGCAGGTGATCGGGGCGGCGGGGGTCGGGTTCGAGTCGTCTCCTACGAACGTCAAGCCGACCTCGGCACCACCGGCGCGACAACTTTGGGTCATGTGCGTATCCCCGATGGTCGTTGCGGAGTCATGGTGGCGAAGGCATTGCGGAGGCTTCGGGACGCGGCAGGCGGGTGCGGGACGACCTCTGATCGCGAAGGACGAGGTCGCGCGGCGATCGAGAAAGGAAAACCATGAGGGGAACACCCGAGTTGTGCGGGGTTCCCCGGGCGATCCCGGCGGCTCGGATCGCGTGCGCGACCGAAGCCGGGATCAAGCAGAGGACTACTCGTACTTGCCGCTGATGGCACCGGAAGCGTCTTCCTTCTCGAGTGCCTCTTGTGTTGCGGCCTGCTCGGCTGCGTTGGGGGTCGGATCCTTGACCTGTCCCTCGGCGCCTTGATCGGTCGGGTAGTCTCCGGTCAGCTCCTCGCTCTCTTTCTTGAGCATCTCGCCGGTTTTTTCCTGCGCCTTCGCATCCGGGGTCGGAGCCGTGATCTGAGCCTCTTGGCCGACGTTCATCGGCTCGTCGCCCGAGACGAGGGGCGTAGCAGGCTGCTCGGCAGCAACCGTGCCGGCGAGCATGATGGCGAGTGCCGCAGCGGAACTGAACAGGATTTGCTTGGTTTTCACTTGCTTCTTCTCCTTGCTGGTCGCACGAATCGGACAATCCAGACCGATTGCCTCGGCGTCGATCGACTGCCGTGGCAGCATGCTGGATTCTCCGGACTGAAGTGACGCGTCTTGCCTCGCATCGGCGGTCGCCGTCGACCACCGGGTTTCAAACGGCGCACTGGGTGAAACAACCTGCACTTCCCAGTGCTCCGTCGATCCGGTCCTGCCTTATCCGGCGTCTCGCCGGGCCGAGTCCGCGGCCTTCGGCAAGACATCGCCGCTGAATCATAGCAGGTGTTGGCGACGATCAAAGGGTGCCGGAATCGCATTGCGTTTGTCGAGCGGAAAATCCGATTCGACGAAGATAGTGCAGGGTAGGTCTCATTGTGGGCCTCGATCGATCCTTTACGTGGGTCCGCCGGCGAGACACCCTTCGGAAATCCTCACGTTAGAGATACAGGGGCGCCATGCGCCGCCAGTGATGGCCTTGGTGCGCGCGACCTTCCCATTCGTGCAGTGTAGGCCGCGCGCCCTTGTCTCGCAGAATTTGGCCGATGTGGCGGTTGTTGTCCCGAAAGGGGTCGTCCTGGCCAACAACCAGAACGATGTCCATCCCGCGCAGCGCATCCAACCGCCAAGGACACGCCAGATTCGGCAGGAAGTGCGCGGGGGTGTGGAAATACACGAGGTCGTCGCGATAGCCTCCAAGCAGGTCTTGGAATTCGGCGACCTGGAGCGTGAGATCGTAGCGGCCGGAGAAGGCCGCCAGCTTCCGAAACAGGTGCGGATGACGGAAGGCGATGTTGGCCGCGTGATAGGCGCCTAGGCTGCACCCATGCGCAATCGTGCAGGGATGGGAATTCTTGTTCGACATCAGGGGCATGACCTCGTTGAGGATGTACTCCTCGAAGGCATGGTGACGCCGAATCCGATCCGCCGGGTTGCACCACCCGCAGTAAAAGGTTTCCCGGTCGATGCTGTCGACGCAGTAGAGCTGAAGCTGGCCGGCCTCAAGCTTGGGTCGAAGCGCCTCGACGATACGCAGGTCCTCGTACTCGTGGAAGCGACCGTCTCGGGTCGGGAAGACGAGCACCTTCGCACCGGCATTCCCGAAGACGAGCAGCTCCATCTCGCGGCCGAGGCGTGGACTGTACCAGCGGTAATACTCGCGGTTCACGATGTGTCTCATCCGCCGATCGTCCGGCCGCGCGGACCGCTTCGAGCGACTCTTCGGGCGGGCGTCGAGCGAATCGGCGCCAGCTCAGAGAGCAGCGAAAAAGGCGTGCAGCTCCGCCATGAGCTCCTGCTCTTGGCGTTCGCGATCGGGATAGTCGACATGTCCGGCCTCCAGCACGAACAGTTGCTTTTCGCCGGGGATCGCGTTGTAGATCGCGAACTGGCCCGGCGGCGCGACCGCGGGGTCAAGGCGTGCAGCAGCCACATGCATGGGCTGGGTGATGCGCCGCGCGGCGACAGCGGCATCGTAGTACGCCAAGGTTTCGAGAACGTGACCGTGACCGTGCAGACGAGCGTAATCTTGAACGGATGTACCGCTGCCGATCGTCGGCAGATCGAGCCTTAGACGCTGGTGGCCGAAGGTGGGGACGTTCAGGTGCCCGCGCGCGATCCGCCGGTCCCAAGGCAGTGCCATAGCGCCGATCCCGCCGCCGAAGCTGATGCCGAGATAGCCGATATGCCCCTCCAGGCCGGGGAAGAGGCGCAGCAGGGTGCCGACGCCGGTCCAGACATCCTCCACGCAACCCCCGATGATGTAACGGTCGCGCCGGTCGATGTCGTGCAGGACGTGCCATCTCGGCTCCTCCGAGATGGGGGGCCGTCGACTCGGACCGAGCCCGCGAAAGGCCGGCACGAGATAGACCGCATCGGCCCTCGGCAGATCCAGCGGCGGCTCGGTGATGCCGCCGTAGCCGTGGCCGAGGACGAATCCGCACGCGGGGACCGTCCCGATCGGCTGCAGAAGCCAGCCGCGAATGGTGAAGTCGTCGGTGGAGCGATAGGCGATCTCGTCGATGCGGAACCGTCGATCGACGAGGTCGCTGATGCCGAGCGTCGGCATCGGATCGATTTCCAAGGCGCGAAGGTAACGCTTGCTCCAGACGTCTTCGAATCCGGGTGGTGCCTCGGGCGGGGCGACCGAGAGCAGGTCCGCTAGGCTGTAACCGTAGCTCGGATCGAATCCGAACCCTTGTTCGATGGGGTCGCTCAGGAACGCTCTCGCCGACGCGGTGCGAGCAGGCTGAGCAGCGTTGCTGCGGCACCCAGGAACGCGAACAAGGCTTTGAAACCCCACTCGCCCAGGATGACGGTCAAGTTGTTGTCCTCGGATCGAACGTGGTCGGTCCCCGGCGTTTGCCCGGACACGGGTGTTGCCGGCTGCGGCTCGGACGGTGTGTGTTGCATGGATTCCTCCTCCGGCTTGGGGTCGAGGTGTCGGTTAGATGTGTTCTTGGCGATGTCGCCTCGCGGGAAGCGTTCCTCGGGTGATCGGCTTACCGGGAGGCGCATCCGCGGCACGACGTCGGAGACGCGATTCTAGACCAAAAGATCGCTCAAGATCTCGGGGCACTCGAGTAGGGGATTATGGCCGACGCCGGGTAGGACATGCAGTCGCGTCGCGGGACGCCGGCGTACGACCTCCCGGGCGATTCCGAGAAAGCGCGTATCGGAAGCCCCGACGATCCAGGTCAGCTCTCCCGGAAAGGCCGTCAACGCTCCCCAAAGGCTCGGCATGCGCGCGAGCCCGTGATGCTCGAGAGAGGCCGCGAGCCCGCTCGGTCGTTGGCTTAAGCGCCGCAGACGCTGCCGCTCCAGAACCGCGCTCGGCAAATCGGCCTGGGTCGCGAACAGGGGTTGTGACTCCCAGGCGTTCACGAACGCGTCGATGCCGTCGTCGAGGAGCCGTCGGATCCACGCTCGGTCAACCGTGAGCCGATCGGGACGTTGTGCTGCGTCTTCGAGACCCGGATGGGCGGAGATAATCGTCGCACGAAGAAAGCGTTCCGGGTCGAGCGCCATCAGGCCAAGCGCGAACCGTCCGCCCATGGAGTATCCGACGACCTCGTCGACGCTGTCGGGCAGGGCACCCAGGATGTCGCCGATGCTGTCTTGGAAGGGCCGAACAGGCGCCGAGTCGGCGCCATGTCCGGGCAGGTCGATGGCGAGCGCACGTCCTTTCAGGCCCGGACAGCAGGCCAACCAATCCTCGCCGCTGCCGGTGAACCCGTGCAGCAGCAGGATCAGAGCGTCGCCTCGACGATGCGGGCCTCGCGGTCTTTGTCGCGCTCGATCAGGGCGTAGGCCGAATGGTTGTGGATGGACTCGAAGTTTTCGGCCTCGACCACGTAAGCGGTGACGCGGTCATCCTCGTTCAAGCGCGTGGCGACGTCCCGCACCAGGTCTTCGACGAACTTGGGGTTGTCGTAGGCATGTTCGGTCACGTACTTCTCGTCCGGTCGCTTCAGCAGCCCGAAGAGCTCGGAGGATGCCTCCGCCTCGACCATCTCGATGAGCTCCTCGATCCAGATGTGCCCCTGCGAGCGGACCTGCACCGTCACATGGGAGCGCTGGTTGTGGGCGCCGTACGCCGAGATCTTCTTGGAGCACGGGCAGAGGCTGGTGACGGGCACGACGACCTTGATCTCAAGGCTCGGGAGGCCCTGCTGGATCTCGCCGATGAAGGTGACCTCGTAGTCGAGCAGGCTCTCCACGCCGGTGACGGGCGCCTTCTTGTTCACGAAGAAGGGGAAGCGCATCTCGATGTGGCCGGCCTCGGACTCCAGTCGCTGCGACATCTCGGTGAGCATCTCCTTGAAGGAGGACACGCCGATCTCGCGCTCGTGATTGTTCAGGATCTGCACGAACCGGGACATGTGGGTCCCCTTGAAGTCGTGCGGCAGGTAGACGTACATGTTGAAGTTGGCGACCGTATGCTGCTCGGTGCCGCTGCGATCGCTCACCCGCACGGGATGGCGGATGTCCTTGATTCCCACCTTGTCGATGGCGATCCGACGTGAGTCCGCGCTCCCCTGGACGTCGGCAATGTCGATGCTGTCGGGTGCGGCGCAGCAATTGGGCTCGAGCGCGTGCTCCATGATGTGACTTCTCTCGATGGATCGTCTTTGGTGTCAAACCCGGAATTTGGGGGCTGAGGGCGACAAGACAAACCGGCGCGGATCGTCCGTGTCGATCTTTGGTGTCGATCTCGGGCGTGGATCCTCCTGCCGGAGGAGATGCTCGCCTCAGTGCTTGCGTCCGATGAGTGCGCCTGCGATCCAGCGTAGGGGCTCGGCCCCGGACGAAAAAACCGCGATGCTCTCGAGCGCATCGGCGATCAAGGCAGCGGCCATTTCCTTCGCTTCGGGCAGCCCGACGAGGGCCGGGTAGGTCGCCTTCTCCAGGACTTGATCGCGACCGGCCGTCTTGCCGATCAGATCGGTGTCGCCTTCCACGTCGAGCACATCGTCCTGGATCTGAAAGGCGAGACCGATACATTTGGCATAGCGATCCAGACGCTCGGCATGATCCGGGTCCGTTGCCTTGTGAGCGAGAATGCCCATCTGGACGGCCGCTCTGATCAAGGCGCCCGTCTTGTGGATGTGGATATGCTCAAGCATGGCGACGTCCAAGACGCTGCCCTCGGCGGCCAGATCGAGTGCCTGACCACCGACCATGCCGCGTGCCCCGCTGGCACGCGCGAGGCTTGCGACCATCGCGATGCGCTTCTCGGCATCCAGTCCGGGCGACTCGGCCAACGCCTGGAAGGCGAGGGTCTGGAGTGCATCGCCGGCCAGGATTGCGGTTGCTTCGTCGAAGGCACGATGACAGGTCGGGCGCCCGCGCCGCAGATCGTCGTCGTCCATCGCCGGGAGGTCGTCGTGGATCAAGGAGTAGGCATGGATCAGCTCGACGGCACAGGCCGGGCGGTCGAGCAGGACGGGATCGACCCCGAGTGCCTCGCCGGCGGCATAGGCCAAGAGCGGACGAATGCGCTTGCCGCCGCCGAGGACCGTGTAGCGCATGGCCTCGTGCAGTCGGAAGGGCTGCACGTTTGCATGCGGCAGAAGCGTGTCGAGCGTGGCCTCGACGCGAGCGCCGCAGCGCGCGCGGAAGTCGTCCAGAGTGGCGTCAGTCATTGGATTCGAAAGGCTCTAGATCGGCGTCGGGATCGGAACGGGGTCCGGTATCGGGCCGAGTGTCGGTAAGGATACGCACCCGCTGCTCGGCCACATCCAGCGCCTGTTGGCAGGCACGGGTCAGACCGATACCACGCTCGAAAACAGTCAGTGACTCTTCGAGGCTCATCTCGCCCTTTTCCAGGGCATCGACGATCGATTCCAGCTCGGCGAGGGATTGCTCGAACGAAGGCGGGGGCGGAGCGACTGGCTTTTTCATGCGCTTAACCGCGTCCTGAATGCAAACCGATGCTTCGTTGGATCACGCCGCTCGGTTGAATCCAACAGGTTCTAGCCGGACGCGGTTTGAGGTGTTTCGGAGGTCGAGCTAAGTTACCCCAGCTCTTCGGACGGGTCAAACCGCAGGTGTGCAGGCTCGCCACCGATCCGATGGCGCCATGTGGGCGCGGCTCGACAGAAGGCGCAGGAGGCACCATAATGACGTACAAAATCACCAATACCCAGCGAGGTCCGGGCATGCCGACAGCCAGCGTTTCCAAGACCGAGCGGATCAACCTTCGGCTCGATGCCGCGTCGAAACAACGACTTGAGCGGGCGGCCATGCTGGAAGGGCAGACCCTCAGTCGCTACGTTCTCGGGACGGCCCTCATGCGCGCGCAGCAAGTCATCTCGGAGCATGAGACCATGGTCTTGAGCTGCCGCGATGCGGAGGTCTTCTTCGATCGACTCGCGAATCCGCCCGCGATGAGCCCCGAGCTTTCGGCGGCACTGGAGGAGCACGTTCGCCGTGTCGACTCGCGATGACGGCCCCGAAGTCCCTCGTTGTCGAGCCGCTGGGTCCGGAGCATGAACGAGCGGTTTTTTCATGCGGCGAGGCGGTTCTCGATCAGTACCTCAAGCAGCGCGCGGGTCAGGATGTCCGAAGGCGCATCGCCCGTGTCTTCGTCTGCACCGGATCGGATCCTCGGACGATCCTCGGCTTCTATACCCTCAGTGCCCTGTCCGTCGATGTCGGTCTGCTTCCGCGCACACTGGCCCGTCGCCTGCCCAAACAACCGGTGCCGGCTGCACTCCTCGGGCGGTTGGCGGTCTCGCGCGACGCCCACGGTCAGGGAATCGGTCGCTTGCTCTTGGCCGACGCGGTCAAGCGCGCGATGAGCGCCGGCGCGACGATCGGGATTCATGCCCTCGTTGTCGATGCGAAGGCCGATCGGGCAAAGGGGTTCTACGAGCGCTTTGGATTAAACGTGCTGCCGGACAGGCCCGAGCGTCTGTTCTTGCCGCTTGGTCTGCCGGCGCAATAGACTCCTAGATCGACGGCCACTTCACCTGCTCGTTTCGAGCCTACCATCAGCGTTTCTCCGACAGGATCGACCCACAGCCCCCATGACCGGCCACTACGATGCCTCAGCCATCGAGGTCCTCAGCGGCCTCGACCCGGTGCGCAAGCGCCCCGGGATGTACACCGAAACCACCCGTCCCAACCACCTGGCTCAGGAGGTCATCGACAACAGCGTCGACGAGGCGCTCGCCGGCCACGCCCGCCGCATCGATGTGGTGCTCTTCGCCGACGGCTCGCTCGAGGTGAGCGACGACGGGCGCGGCATGCCGGTGGATATCCACCCCGAGCAAGGCCTGCCCGGCGTGGAGGTCATCCTCACCAAGCTGCACGCGGGCGGCAAGTTCAACGGCGACAACTATCGCTTCTCCGGCGGGCTGCACGGGGTCGGCGTGTCGGTGGTGAATGCCCTGTCGCAGCGCCTGGACGTCTGGGTCAAACGTGGCGGTCACGAGCATCACATGGCCTTCGCCGGCGGCGAGAAGGCGAGTGATCTTGTTCAGCTCGCAAGCGTGGGACGCGGCAACACGGGCACCCGGCTGCGATTCTGGCCGGATCCCAAGTATTTCGACACGCCCAAGATTGCCACCCGTCCGCTCACCCATCTGCTGCAGGCCAAGGCCGTCCTCTGTCCCGGGCTGGAGGTGCGCTTTCGCGACGAGGCGAGCGGCGACGAGCAGGTGTGGTGCTATCAGGACGGTCTCAAGGACTACCTGCTTCAGGCGCTGAACGGAGCCGAGACCCTCCCGTCGCAGCTCTTCGTCGGCGATCTTGAAGGAATCAACGAGGCGGCGAGCTGGGCGCTGGGCTGGTTGCCCGAGGGTGGCGAGGCGGTCGCCGAGAGCTATGTGAACCTCATCCCGACGGTGCAGGGCGGCACCCACGTCAACGGGCTGCGTAGCGGGCTCACCGAGGCGGTGCGTGAGTTCTGCGAGTTTCGCAACCTGCTGCCGCGCGGTGTGAAGGTGGCCCCGGAGGATGTCTGGGGCCGGGTCAGCTACATCCTCTCGGTGAAGCTGATCGAGCCGCAGTTCTCCGGGCAGACCAAGGAGCGGCTCTCCTCGCGCGAGTGCGCCGCCTTCGTCTCGGGCGTGGTCAAGGACGCCTTTAGCCTCTGGCTGAATCAGCATGTCGCCGAGGGCGAGCGGATCGCCGAGCTGGTCATCGGTGCGGCCCAGGCGCGACTGCGCGCCGGGCGCACCGTGACCCGCAAGAAGATCACGCAGGGGCCGGCCCTGCCGGGCAAGCTCGCCGACTGCACCTCGACCGATCCGGAGCGCGGCGAGCTCTTTCTCGTGGAGGGCGACTCGGCCGGCGGCTCGGCCAAGCAGGCGCGCGATCGCGAGTTCCAGGCCATCCTTCCGCTGCGCGGCAAGATCTTGAATACCTGGGAGGTCGACCCGGCCGAGGTCCTGGGCTCTCAGGAGGTGCACGATATCGCGGTGGCCATCGGCGTGGACCCGGGCAGCGACGATTTAGCCAGGTTGCGTTTCGGCAAGATCTGCATCCTCGCCGACGCGGACTCCGACGGTGCGCACATCGCGACCTTGCTTTGTGCGCTCTTTCTGAAGCATTTCAGACGCCTGGTCGCCGAAGGGCACGTTTTTGTCGCCATGCCGCCGCTCTACCGGATCGACGTCGGCAAGCAGGTTTTTTACGCGCTGGACGACAGCGAGAAGCGCGGCATCCTGGACCGCATCGAGGCCGAGAAGATCAAGGGCAAGGTCAATGTTCAGCGTTTCAAAGGCCTCGGCGAGATGAACCCGGGCCAGCTGCGCGAGACGACCATTCATCCGGACACCCGGCGCCTGGTTCAGCTGACGGTTGAACCCGAAGACGACAGCAACAACCTCCTCGATATGTTGCTGGCCAAGAAACGCGCATCCGACCGACGGGCCTGGTTGCAGGAGAAGGGCGACCTTGCCGAGGTCTAAACCGCGTCCAGAGCGAGATGCTCACTTTCGAGTGATATCGACGTTTGGTGCATCCACGGCCCTTAGCGGGGACGCGGTTTAGCGCTATGAGAGTGCGATTCGACACGCCACCCCGGATGACTGAATGACGATGACTCCATTCCGCCTCGGACATGCCGCGGATCCCGATTGGCGTCAGGCCGCCGATCGGTGTCTGACGCAGATCGGGAGCGTGCCGAAAGAGGCGACGCTCGGGTTTCTTTATGTCACCGATGCCCTTGCCGAGGATCTCGATGAGATTCTTCGCAGCCTTCGCGCGGCAACGGGCATCGCGCAATGGGTCGGCAGTGTCGGCATGGGCATCTGTGCGACCGGTGTCGAGTACTACGAAGAGCCCGCGCTCGCGGTCATGCTCGGTGAGTTTCCGGCCGAGGATTTTCGCGTCTTCCCGAGCCTGGTCGAGGATCTCGACGACTTCGATCTGCGTCACGGCGACTGGATTCGCAGCAACCCGCCTTATTTGAGTCTCGTCCACGGCGACCCATCCAACGGCCTGACCGAGAGCCTGATTCAACAGCTCGCACAGCGCACGACCGCGGGTTTCCTCGTCGGTGGTCTCGCCAGCGCGCGTGCAGACGCCTTGACCATCGCCGACGGGGTGACGCGCGGCGGTCTGTCCGGTGTCCTCTTCTCCGAGCGGGTCGGGATCCTGACCCGGCTCAGCCAGGGCTGCTCGCCGATCGGACCGCATCACGTGATCACCGAAGGCCAGCGCAACATCCTGATGCGACTCGACGGCGAGCCTGCGCTCGATGTGCTCAAGCGCGATATCGGCGAGATCCTGGCCCGGGATCTGTCGCGTCTGGGCGGCTACATTTTCGCCGGGTTGCCGATTCAGGGCTCGGATACCGGCGACTATTTGGTCCGCAATCTGGTGGGCATCGATCCCAATCACGGCATGGTCGCGATCGGCGAGCTGGTGGAGCCCGGACGCGAGCTGATGTTCTGCAAGCGCGATGCCGACACGGCCCGCGAGGATCTCGATCGCATGCTCAAGGGCATCAAAGGCCGACTGTCCGCTCCAGCGAGAGGCGGCATCTACGTCTCCTGCCTGGGGCGCGGGGTCAACCTCTTCGGTCCTGATTCGGCCGAACTCAAGCAGATCCAAGCCGCGCTCGGCGATGTCCCTATCGTCGGTTTCTACGCCAACGGCGAGATCTCGCAGGATCGTCTCTACGGCTACACGGGCGTCTTGACCCTCTTCACCTAAACCGCGTCCGGAGCCACATGCTGGATTTTTTGGAGGGAGCTCGACGTTTTGTGCACCCACGGCCCTTAGCGGAGATGCGGTTTAGATTGAAATATTTTTTAGTGGCTCAAACCGCGCTTGCTCCAGCGGTCATCAATCCGGTCGGGGTCGATCCCATCCAAAAACATCGCACACCGCGCTGGGTGCGGTTTCGCTGCCCCGGCACCCTGGCAACCCGTGTGGGATGGCGATGACCGACCCTGAGATCAGCATTCGTACCATGTCGCCGGCCGAGGTCGATCTCGCCATCGAATGGGCTGCACGCGAGGGTTGGAATCCGGGTCTCGAGGATGCCGCCTGTTTCCGAGCAACCGACTCGGAGGGTTTTCTGATGGCGTTCGCCGACGGCGAGCCTGCCGCAAGCCTTTCGGTCGTGCGCTACGGCGAGACCTTCGGGTTCATCGGTCTCTACATCGCCGCGCCGCCGTTTCGCGGGCGCGGCATCGCGCTGCGGCTGTGGCAGGCCGGGATGGCGTTTCTCGGCGATCGGGTGATCGGCCTCGACGGGGTGCCGGAACGTCAGCACGACTATCGCCGCTCCGGGTTCGAGCTGGCGTGGCGCAACGTCCGCTATTCGGGCTCGCTCGCGTTGACGGCCCCGGATGACCCGCGCCTGGTTCCGTTCGAGCCGGACATGCTCCCCGTTCTGCTCGACTATGATCGACCTTTCTTTCCCGCCCCGCGTGCTCGGTTCCTGGAGCCTTGGCTGACCCGGAATGAGACGCGCCGAAGCTGGGTCCTCGTCGATCCGGCGGTCGCTGCGAGTGGTAGCCCCGGACGCGTGACGGGTTACGGGACGGTCAGGCAATGCCGCGCCGGATGGAAGATCGGGCCGCTCTTCGCGGACGATCCTGCCGGCGCCGATGTCCTGTTCCGACGCTTGGCCAGCTACGCCGGCGCTGATCCGGTCATCCTGGATCTGCCCGAGCCCAATCCGGCCGCGCTGGACCTGGCGAAGGCCTATGGCCTAACCCCCGTGTTCGAGACCGCCCGAATGTATCGAGGCACTGCGCCCTCGCTCCCGATCGATCGGATCTACGGCGTGACGACCTTCGAGCTGGGCTGAGCGCAATCCCCCAACTGCGCAGAGGATCGGCCGGCAGTAACGCCGACGGGCGTCGCGACGCGGAAATCGCCTTAGCCCCGCCGCCGATCCCCGTGCCAGCGATGCAGCAGCAGCCACTCCACGAAGCTCAGGATCGCGTAAAGGGCGACGCCCATAACCGCGAGTAGCAGCAACGCGGCGAACATCTTGGCGATCTGCAGCCGGTTGCCGGCCTCGAGGATCCGCCAAGCGAGCCCGTTGGTGTTGCCGGATGCAGCGGCGAACTCGGCGACCACGGCACCGACCAGTGCGAGTCCGCCCGCGGTCTTGATGCCGGCGAGAAGGTAGGGCAGGGAGGAGGGGACCATGAGCCGGATAAAGGTCTGGCGGAAGTCCGCGCGATACAGCCTGAAGAGGTCGCGTAGATTGGGGTCGACCGCCTTGAGTCCGGCGGTTGCACTCGCCAGGACCGGAAAGAATGCGGCGATCCAGGCGAGGATCAGCACGGCCAGCCAGGCGTTGTCGAGTCCGACCCAGACGATGATCAAGGGGGCGATGGCGATGATCGGCGTGACCTGCAGGATCACGGCATAGGGCGAGAGTGCGGCCTCCGCGATCCGGCTGGAGGCGAAGAGCGCCGCGAGCGCCGTGCCCGAGACGACTGCCAGAGTGAAGGCCGCCAAGGTCGTGCCCAAGGTGGTCCAGGCCGAGCCGAGCAGAGAGGCCCCGTCCGTCTCGAAGACCGCCAGGATGGCGCTCGGCGGCGGCAGGATAAAGGGCTTGATGTCCCAATAGAGGACAGACCATTCCCAAAACCGGATCAAACCCAGGAAGAGTGCGATCGGCAGGACGATCCGCAGGCCTCGCATCAGCATGTCGAGACATCCTCCAGCGCACCCAGGATCTCGCGCGCGGTGGCACTGAACTCGGAGGAGGTCCGGTAGCCGGGCTCGCGCGGGTAGGGCGCGGGGTTTTCGATGTCGGCGACCAGACGACCCGGACGCCCGCTGAGGATCAGGATGCGTCGCGACAGATACACGGCCTCGAAGACCGAGTGCGTGACGAAGATCCCGGTGAATCCGCGCTCGCCCCAGAGGCGCAGCAGGTCGTCGTTGAGCTTGCCGCGGGTGAATTCGTCGAGCGCCGCGAAGGGCTCGTCCATCAAGAGGACATCGGGGTCGGCAACCAGCGCGCGTGCGATGGAGACACGCATGCGCATGCCGCCCGAGAGCTCGCGGGGCAGGGCATCGGGAAAGCCCGCGAGACCCACCTTGTCGAGTGCGGCACAGGCCCGCTCGTGCGCTTCGCTCTTGGCCATGCCGGCGAGCTCGAGCGGTAAGGCGACGTTCTTGGCCGCACTCGCCCAGGCCATGAGGGTCGGTTCTTGGAAGATGAAGCCGAGCGAGCCGCGTGCCTGCGGCCAGTCGACACGGCCCCGTGTGGGCTCCTCCAGGCCGGCGATGAGCCGCAGCACCGTGCTCTTGCCGCATCCGGAGGGGCCGAGCAGGGAGACGAAGGCGCCGGCTTCGATCTCGGCGCTCAGCTCCCCCAGTGCGGCGGTGCCGTTGGGGAAGGTCTTCGCCAGCCGATCCAGGTGGAGGGCACAGCTCACGGTGTCGGCGCGAGCGCAGGCGGGAGGAATTCGAGCGCGTAGGCGCGCCGCCAATCCAGGTTCGCCGGATACACCCCGTCGGCGGACATGGTCTCGAAGAAGGCCTCCCAGCGCGCCTCTGTCATGACGCCGATCCCGGCGGTCTCGGCATCGCCTGCAGTGGCGAGCCGATAGCGGTTCATCTCGGCGATGGCGTGCAGCAGCACATCGTCCGTCATCTCCGGGTTGTCGGCCTTGATCAGCCTGTTGCCGGGCGTGGGGTCGCCTGTCAAATAGTCCTTCCAGCCGGCGATGGAGGCCGCGACGAAGGCTCGGACCTGGTCCGGGTCGCTTCGGATGCGGCTGTCCGAGGCCAGGATCAGGGTCCCGTAAGAGGGGTAATCCTCGTCGGCGAGCAGAAAGACCTGCGGCGCGATGCCGCTTGCCTTCGCGATCTCGTAGGGCTCGCTTGTGACATAGCCCTGTTGGATCGCACCGGGATCGTTGAGAAAGGGGGCGAGGTTGTAGGTGTACTTGCGGATCTGCCGATCCGTGAACCCGAACCTGGCCTTCAGCCAGATCCAATGGCTGCCGACGCCGGCGTCCGAGATCATGATGGGCTTGCCCTTCATGTCGGCGATGGATCGGATGTCCTCGCGCGGGTGGGTGATCAGGACCTGCGGGTCTTTCTGGAAGACGGCCGCGACGGCGGTCGCCGGGATCCCGGCCGCGACGATGTTGAGCGGGATGAAGCTGTTGGAGCCGATCCCGAAATCGGCCTGGTTGGAGCCCAGCAAGAGCGGGACATTCACCGATGGGCCGCCCTGAATGATCTCGACATCGAGCCCTTGCTTGGCATAAAGCCCGAGTGCCTTGGCCTGATAGAAACCGCCCTGCGGGGCCTGCGCCTTCCAGTCGGTGACGAAACGGACCTTGGTCAGTTCGGCAGCCGTCGTCGATGCGGCGACGGCGAAGCCGACCAAGGCCAGTGCGACGAGAAGAGGGTGCTTCGACATGCTCAGGTCTCCGGCGGCGTCGGCGTCTCCTCGCTTGGGACGGCACCCTGCAAGGGTTTCAGGAGTCGGTCGAAGTCGTCCGGGTCGACGTACTGAATGACCACCGTACCGTTGGGGCTGCGACCGATACCCATCCCGCGTTCAGGGTAGAGCCAATGGACGATGTCGGTCTCGGGCTCGGTCAGGCGCAGCTCCGGTGTGCCGAAGCGCTGCTCGATCAGGTCGTTGTCCAGCCTGGCCTTCGGAAGATAGCTAATGGATCGGATCGGGCGGGAGGACAGGATCTCCACATCGGCCGGGTCGAGCTTGATCTTGCGGCTGCCGCTGCCGACCTGGCTGATCCGCAGGCCGCGCTCGTACATGGCCGCGAGGGTGGCCTGGTCGACATCGAGCGTGATCACGAAGTCCGCACGCAGGCGCTGCAGATGGATTTGGTCGAAAAAGGCTTCCACGCCGAAGGGCTCCGCCTGCGTCGGGTCTTGGAAGAGGTTGACCTTGCCGTCCTCGCCGAACAACGCGCGCACCTCCGTCAGCGTGGTCTCCCCGATCGTGAAGCCGAAGACCTGCGTGCGCCCGGCGACGTCCTGCGAGACGCGCCAAGGCAAGCGATCCGGGCCGTCCTCGATGGAGGCAGGCATCAAGAAGAGAACGCCTAGGAAGCCTAAGACGGCGACGACGAGGACGGAAAGAATGATCTGTCGATCCATGGAATAGAGCACTCCGGATGATGCGATGACGATCGAGCGAGCGGCGAGCCAACCTGTGGCCGGTCAGATTGGGATCCGAAAAACTGAATAAAAAACCTGAACCGCGTCGACTCCAAGTCTAAACCGCGTCCAGAGCGAGATGCTGAATTTTCGAGTGAACTCGGCGTTTGGTGTATCCACGGACCTTAGCGGGGACGCGGTTTAGAATGATATATTTTTTAATATCTTAAACCGCGTCGGCTCCATCGGCCGTCAAGTCTGTCGGGGCCGATCCCATCCAAAAACATCGCATACCGCACTGGGCGCGGTTTAGCGGGCCAAGCCGAACGCGAAGTATCACTGAAGCAGCATTGATCACGCCGGACGCGGTTCAGCGCCAAGGCAACAGGCCGGCAACAACGCGCCGCCCTTCCGACATTAGAATGTTGTAGGTCCGGCATGCCGCACCCGTATCCATGACCTCGAAGCCGACACCACGCCCGATCACTGCAAAGTAAAGCGCCGGATCGGGAAAGACCTGTGTCTCCCCGGTCCCCAGCACGATGACCTGGGTGTCGGGTTCGATCGCGATCAGTGCATCCAGGTGCTCGACCGTCAAATCGGCCGGGTGCGCCGGACCCCAGCCCTCTTGCACCTGGTTGGGTGTCACGATCAGCCCGCGGGGAAAGCGTCGCCCCCCGATCAGGATGCCGTCGCTCCCGTAGGCGTCGATCAGTTGACCGTTGCTGCCGTCTGCTTCGGAGAATCTCATGGCGCGAACATAACCGAAGGTCGTTTGATTGAACAAGGTGCGGGAAGAAGCCGATCGAACAAGCGGGCAGGTCGAAGGGGCTCTGTTAGAATCGCGCCACGCGTCCCAAACAACCGATCCGGAAGCCCATGACCGTCCGTACCCGATTCGCCCCGTCCCCCACCGGTTATCTGCACGTCGGCGGCGCCCGCACGGCGCTCTTCAGCTATCTCTTTGCGCGCAAGCACGGCGGGCAATTCGTGCTGCGGATCGAGGATACGGACCTTGAGCGCTCCACGGCCGAGTCCGTGAACGCCATCCTCGAGGGTATGACCTGGCTCGGCTTGGACTACGACGAGGGGCCCTTCTACCAGACCCAGCGCTTCGAGCGTTATAACGCCGTGATCGACGAGCTGCTGGCCAAGGGGTTGGCCTATCGCTGCGTCTGCTCGAAGGAGCGCTTGGAGACACTGCGCGAGGACCAGATGGCGCAGCGGCTCAAACCGCGCTACGACGGCCATTGTCGCGGCCACGAGGTCGACCCGAACGAGCCGCACGTCATCCGCTTCAAGAATCCCGCCGACGGCGTCGTGGTCGTCGACGACATGATTCGCGGGCGGGTGGTCTTCGCCAATGCCGAGCTCGACGACCTGATCATTCGGCGCAGCGACGGCGCGCCGACCTACAACCTGAGCGTGGTGGTGGACGACGCGGATATGGGCATTACCCATGTCATCCGCGGCGACGATCATCTGAACAACACGCCGCGCCAGATCAATATCCTGCGAGCGCTCGGCCACGAGCCGCCGCGCTACGCCCATGTGCCCATGATCCTCGGCGACGACGGGGCACGTCTGTCCAAGCGCCACGGTGCGGTGAGCGTCATCGCCTACCGCGATCAGGGTTATCTGCCCGAGGCACTGCTCAATTATTTGGTGCGCCTGGGGTGGTCGCACGGCGATCAGGAGCTTTTCTCCGTCGAGGAGATGATCCACCTCTTCGAGATCGGAGACGTCAACAAGGCGGCCTCCTCCTTCAACACCGACAAGCTCGATTGGCTCAACCAGCAGTATCTGCATCACGCCGAGCCGGGGCGGATCGCCCGCCTGCTCAGCCCGCACATGGGCACGCTCGACATCGATCCAGCGACCGGCCCGGATCTGGTCGAGGTGGTCGCGGTCCAGGCCGCGCGCGCGAAGACCTTGACCGAGCTCGCCGAGATCAGCGCCTTCTTCTATCGCGACTTCGAGACCTTCGACGAGGCGTCCGCCAAGAAGCATCTGCGTCTGGTGGCGCGCGAAGGGTTGGAGCGTCTGCGTGCGGCCTTCGAGCTGATGGCCTACGAGGACTGGACGCTCGAGGGGCTCAAGCACGTCGTCGAAGGCGTCGCCGAGGAGCTCGGGACCAACATGGGCAAGGTCGCCCAGCCCTTGCGCGTCGCCATCGTCGGTCGCGCCGCCTCGCCGGGTATCGACGAGACCCTGCGCCTGGTCGGAAAGGATGCGACGCTGCGTCGCATCGACAAGGCGCTGGCCTACATCGCGGCGCGCGGCGGGAACGAGGCGGCGTAAATCCGGCGCCGGGAGTCATCCTGATCGCTCCGCATGCGGGGCGACGCCGCGCGTGGGCAGGTCGAGGGTTTCGGCGTGCCCGCCAACAAAAAGCCAATCGGGAATTCGGGTATGTATATCGCCATGGTCAGCGCCGAGTGTGCGCCGATCGCGAAGGCAGGTGGGCTCGGGGATGTCGTGCACGGTCTCTCGCGCGAGCTTCTGGCGCTCGGCCAAGAGGTCGAGGTCTTTTTGCCGGGGTACGATTCGCTGCGCCACGATCGGATCGACGGACGCCGCGAGGTTTTCCGGGAGCTGCGCGTCCCCTATTTCGATCAGTGGATCGAGTGTCGGGTGGACTCGGGCGAAGTCGACGGGATCACCTGCTTCTTCATCGAGCCCGACTCGCCTCATCGGTTCTTCCGGCGCGGGCGCATCTACGGCGAGGCGGACGATGCGGATCGCTTCGCCTTCTTCTGTCGGGCCGTGCTGGAGTTCATGCTGATCTCGGGCAGGCGCCCGGACGTCATCCATTGCCACGATTGGCAGACCGCGCTGGTGCCCGTTCTCTTGTTCGAGATGTACCAGCGGCTCGGACTGACGGACGTCCGCGTCTGCTACAGCCTGCATAACCTCGGCTATCAGGGTGTGGTCGGCGAAGCCATCCTGCGGCAGGTCGGCCTGGATCCGGCACGTCTCATGACGCCCGATCGTCTCCAGGATCCCGCCAATCCGCGTGCGGTGAACCTCATGAAGGGCGGGATCGTCTTCTCCAACTTCGTCAACACCGTCTCGCCGCGCTACGCCTGGGAGATCCAGAACACCGAGCAGGGGATGGGGCTGCAGGGCGTTCTGCAGACCCACGACGGCAAGTTCGGCGGTGTGCTGAACGGCATCGACGATGCGTTCTGGAACCCCGCGACCGATCGGCACATCCCCGAGCCCTTCGATGCCGACCGGCTCGACGGCAAGGAGACCAATCGCCGGGCCTTGCGCGCCTATCTGGGTCTCGTCCAAGACGATAAGCCCATCGTGGCCGTCGTGAGCCGGCTCGATTATCAGAAAGGCGTGCATCTCCTGCGGTTCGGCATCGCGCACGCGTGCGCGCTCGACTGTCAGCTCGCGCTCCTCGGGGCTGCACTCGATCCGGTGGTCGCCGAGCAGTTCCGGCGTCTCCAGGAGGACACCGAAGGGCATGCGGATTGCCGTCTGGTCCTTGCGTATGACGAGGAGTTGTCCCATCTCATCTATGCAGGCGCGGACATGATCCTCATCCCGAGCATCTACGAGCCCTGCGGGTTGACCCAGATGATCGCGATGAAATACGGCGTGGTTCCGATCGCGCGGCGTGTCGGCGGGCTCGCCGATACCGTCTTCGACGCCAACTACTCGGATCGTCCCTTCGAGGAGCGCAACGGCTATCTCTTCGACGACCTGACCGAGTCCGCCCTGGCCGCCGCCATGGAGCGTGCGATCGACCTGTGGCGGAACCACCCCGAGTATTTTCGCCAGCTCCAGATCAACGGGATGCGTGTCGACCGCTCATGGGGCCGACCGGCGCGCCAGTACCTGGACATTTATGGCCACATCCGAGTGCACTGAATCGAGATGACCCCGCGACTTTCACCGTCCCCCGCACCCTCCGTGCCCCTGGATCTGGCGGCCCTGCGCGCGCAATTTCCGATCCTCGCCACGCGCGTGCACGACCAGCCGTTGGCCTACCTGGACAATGCCGCGAGCACGCAGCAGCCGCTTCAGGTCATCCAGGCGGTCAGCGACTATCACCAGCAATACCATGCCAACATCCATCGCGGCGTCTACCAGCTTTCGCGCAACGCCACCCGGATGCACGACTACGCCCGCGAGATGGTCGCGCACTTCCTGCACGCCGCCGAGCCGGTCGAGTGCATTTTTACGCGCGGAACGACCGAGTCCATCAATCTGGTCGCCGCCTCTTGGGGTCAGGCCAACCTGCAGCCCGGCGACGAGATCATCCTCTCCCGCTTGGAGCATCACTCCAACATCGTGCCCTGGCAGATGGTCTGCGAGGCCACGGGTGCGCGCATCCGGGTCATCCCGATCGACGATGCCGGCGAGTTCGACATGGATGCTTATCGTCGCCTGCTCTCTTCGCGCACCCGGCTGGTCGCGGTCAACCACGTCTCCAACGCGCTGGGCACCGTCAATCCGGTCAAGACGATCATCGACGAGGCCCATGCCGCCGGGGCGCTGGCCCTGATCGACGGCGCCCAGTGGGTCGCCCACGGTGCAACCGATGTTCAGGCGCTGGATGCCGACTTCTACGCCTTCTCCGGACACAAGCTCTACGGCCCGACCGGCATGGGCGTGCTCTACGGGAAACGCAGCCTGCTCGAGGCGATGCCGCCCTACCAGGGCGGCGGCGACATGATCGAGCAGGTCACCTTCGAGAAGACGACCTACGCGCAGATTCCGAATCGATTCGAGGCCGGCACGCCCCATATCGCGGGCGCGGTCGGTCTGGCTGCGGCCATCGAGTGGATCGAAGGTGTCGGGTTCGAGCGGATCGGCACGCACGAGCAGCGTCTCCTGCGGCTGGCCACCGAGCGGCTCTCGGCGATCCCCGGTCTCGAGATCAAGGGCACCGCACCGCACAAGGCCGCCGTGGTCTCCTGGGTCATGGTCGATCCGCCGATCGGCACGCTGGATATCGGCATGCAGCTCGATCTGCGCGGCATCTGCATCCGCACCGGCCACCATTGCTGCCAGCCGCTGATGGACCGGCTGGGCATCGCCTCGACCGCGCGCGCCTCCTTCGGTGTCTACAACACCGAAGCCGAGGTCGAGCGGCTCGCCGATGCGCTCGCCGAGATCGTCTCGGGTGCTCGCGAGACGTCCGCCAGGACGTCGTCGAACGACAGGTCGGCTGAAGAGATCCTCTATCCGACAGCCGCGGCCGAATCGCCAGAGTCGGCGGCGGAGGAGATCGCTGAGATCTTCGAGCTTCTACCCGATTGGCCGATGCGCCACCAACAGATCATGGATCTCGGCGAGCGCCTGACGCCCATGCCGGATGCCTTGAAGACCCCGGAGACCTTCGTCCCCGGCTGCCAGAGTCGTGTCCACCTCTCGGCCCGCGTGCGTCCCGGCTCGCCCGACGTCGTCGAGTTCCTCGCCGACAGCGACGCCAACATCGTCCGCGGCCTCATTGCCCTCCTGCAGCAGCTCTACTCCGGTCAACCGGCCGACGCCATCCTCGCCTTCGATGCGCAAGCCTTCTTCAGCCGTCTCGGTCTCGACGAGCACCTCAGCATGACGCGCCGCAATGGTCTGGTCGCCATGGTCGAGCGGATTCGGCAGATCGCGGCGGGGTTGGTGGGGTAGCTTTCGGCGGCTAGCCTCCAGCCTTCAGCCTTCAGCCTTCAGCCTCCTGCCTCGGGCGGTCAGCTTTGGGTTGTGGATTTCGGGAGATTCCCTTGAGGGCAGGCGCTGTGATGCTTTGGGGGAGCTGATGACCAAGTAGACCATCGCAAACCCCTGAGCGGCGAATTCCGGCGGGGCGAACTAATTCGCCCCTGTCCCGACAGGTCTTCCCGGCATGCGGAGTCGGGATGACTATTCACGAAAATCGCCTAAGAACTCATCGGGACGCCCGTTGACGTTGCGCGCCGAAAACTGAAACGAGCAGCGAGACTCGATTCCCGACCTCGGCCCGGAGGCCGAAAGCCGAGAGCTGAGAGCTGAGAGCTGAGAGCTGAGAGCTGAGAGCTGAGAGCTGAGAGCTGAGAGCTGAGAGCTGAGAGCTAGAGGCTGAAGGCAGGAAGCAGGAAGCAGGAGGCCGGAGGCAGGAGGCAGGAGAATCACCATGTCCCTACCGCTGATGTGTCAAATCTTGTTGACATTGCCAAGCGTCAAGCTAATATGACACTTGGGATGACATGTAGATCCCGTGGTATTTGGATGCATCGCGCCGAGCGGCTCGCTCCCGCGTCGGTGCTCGCCAAATCTACCCCCGTCGCACAGATTCTGGGCGGCGACCTCGGCACAACCCGTATGGAGGCCAATTCAATGGCTGGGCAGCAATCTCCCGCCTCAACACCGACCGGCGGCAAAGCTCGCGGACAGGCCAAGCCTGTCGTCGCGCAGCAGCAGCCGCAGGAAAAGAGCCTGTCCGGGCTCACCCCGGAGCAAGCAAAAGAATTTCACGAGCAGTTCAAGGTCACCTACACGGCGTATGTCGGGATCGCAGCACTCGTGCATCTGTTCGTCATTGCGAGCAACCCCTGGTTCTAAATCGAGGAGGTCATTTTCATGCTTCAAGACGCTTTCCGTAACGTTCTCAACTACAGCCCGAGTCAACGGGATTACCGGATCTGGCTGGTCATCAACCCGGCCGTTTGGTTGGTTCCGATGCTGGCTGCCCTTCTCGTGATCGCGCTGGGTGTGCATCTGTACGCCTTCTCCCTGCCGGGTAACGCATGGGAATCCGGCAAGGCCGTCGAGCCCGCTGCTGTCGTGCCGGTTGCCGAGGCTCCCGTCGTCGAGGAAGCCCCAGCTGAAGCCGCACCTGCCGCCGAGGAAGCTCCGGTCGAAGCTGCGCCTGCTGCCGAGGCCGCTCCGGTCGAAGCCGCTGAGCCTGCCGCCGAGGCCGCTCCGGTCGAAGCCGCTGAGCCCGCTGCTGAAGCCGCTCCGGTCGAAGCCGCGCCTGCTGCCGAGGCCGCTCCGGTCGAAGCCGCGCCTGCCGCCGAGGCCGCTCCGGTCGAAGCCGCGCCTGCCGCCGAGGCTGCTCCGGTCGAAGCCGCACCTGCCGCCGAGGCCGCTCCGGTCGAAGCCGCACCTGCTGCCGAAGAAGCTCCGGTCGAAGAAGGCGCACCAGCCGTCGTGCCGGTTCCGGTCGAAGTCATCGTGGTTCCCGAGGCAGCCTAAGCCTCTTCGCTTGCCCCGCGTCGGTCTGGCGCGTGGTGGTCGATGAAAACCCATCAAAGGAAATAAATCATGGCACAGTCTCTGTCCGGTCTTACCGACCAACAAGCAAAAGAGTTTCATGAGCAGTTTAAGGTGACCTACACCGCATACGTCGGGATCGCCGCATTGGTTCACCTCTTCGTGATCGCTGCCAATCCCTGGTTCTAATTCGACTTCGACGAGATCAAGATTATGAGTGACGTCCAGATTGCAAAGCCGAAGAACCCGGAAGACGATTGGAAGGTGTGGCTGGTTCTCAATCCCGCGACATGGCTGATGCCGATCTTCTTTCTCTTGTTGATCATTGCCCTGGTTCTCCATGCGGTCGTGTTCCAGATGGGCTTCGGTTGGGCCTGATCTAACTGACTCGGCGCGGATTCGTCCATGCGTGGATCGAATTCGCGGCCAATTCAGACCGCCGCGATCTCGAATCGCGTCATGCTCGACGGCCTCTTGCCGCCGAGCATGACGACACCGATGCCTCCTTCCCCTCGTCGCGTGCACCGCTGCATCGACGATCCGCTACACCTCGCCTGTTAACCCCCCTAGATCGGATGTGCGATCGCCGAACTCGCCCACATGGGCGCAAATCCGCATGGAGCCTCTCCTTCGGACGCCCCGGCCGGAGCGAACGAAGTTTCGCGCATCCACGTCGCCGTTTGGGGCGTCGATCTCACCACGCGACAAGCGTGCTTGGGGACCGGCGCATGGCAGCTCTTGATGCTTCCCGCCGGCACGCTTGGTCGACAGCCCACGAGACGAGCGCTATTCTTACCCCGTTGCTGTGTTTATAGGATTCGGGTTCGGCAGCTCGGATCGGTTCCAGGATGACCGGCCTGGGATTCCCCCTATCCGGCGTTTCGATCAATCAGACGGTTTGAGGTATCTATGGCGATCAGCGAAGCGGATGCGGATCGACGGAGCTACGAGCGAGTGTCCTGGGGGTATCACGCCCGTCTGATGCAACTGGGGTCCGATGCGGGCGGCAGCGCGCCGGGGATGCACCAGGTGCTCGGGCGCAACATCAGCGAGGGCGGACTCCAAGTGTGGGCCGACCGCATGTTTGCCGTGCGCTCTCGGCTGCTGGTGGAGATGGAGACACCCGAGATCTCGGAAGGGATCCAGGCCGTCGGCTCGGTGGTGTGGGTCGCACCGAGTACCGCCGAGGAACGCTGGCTGCTCGGGATCGAGTTCTCCGATGTCGGCGACACCGCACTGGCGAGAATCCGCTCGCTCATCCAGCCGACGGACAACCTCAGCTGAGCGTCGAGCGATCCCTGCGGTCCGGATCCGCGCGTCTTTTCATCTCTTTCGGCGCTCCAAGGCAATGAAACCGGCAGTCGTCCTTTTGAGCGGTGGGCTGGACTCCGCAACCGCATCGGCCATCGCGACATCCGAAGGATTCGCTGTCCATGCCTTGTCGTTCCGGTATGGTCAGCGCCACGGCGTTGAACTCGAGTCCGCCGCCCGCGTGGCAGATGCGCTGGGGGTCGTGGAGCATGCGGTCGTCGAAATCGACCTGCGGCGTTTCGGCGGGTCGGCGCTGACGGCAGACATCCCGGTGCCCAAAGGGCGTTCAGCCGGGGCCATCGGGGAGGGGATTCCGGTCACCTATGTCCCGGCACGCAACACTGTCTTTCTGTCTTTCGCGCTCGCCTGGGCGGAAACACTCGGGTCCGAGGACATCTTCATCGGCGTGAACGTGCAGGATTACTCCGGCTATCCCGACTGTCGACCCGCCTTCATCGAGGCGTTCGAGCAGATGGCCAATCTAGCGACTGCGGCCGGGGTCGAAGGGCGCCAAAGTCTCAAGATCCACGCCCCTCTGATGCAGATGACCAAGGCCGAGATCATTGCCCGAGGTCTGTCGCTCGGTGTCGATTACGGCCTCACCAGCAGTTGCTACGATCCCGGAACGGACGGCCGTCCCTGTGGTCTCTGTGATTCTTGCTTACTTCGCGCCAAGGGCTTCGCGGATGCAGGTTACCCGGATCCACTCAGCCTACGTTTCGGTCTACCCGTCCCATGAGTGAACAGCTGTTTCACGTCGCCGCCGTCCCTTTCGAGGCCGCGCGGCGCGTCTCCATCCTGCCTGCCGGACACCGCTCGCGCCGTCTGCACGGGCACGGCTTCGTCGCCAAGGTGCGCGCGGAGCTTCCGATCGCTTGGGCGCCGTTTCCCGGCGGGGAGACGGACGCGCTGGTTCGTGCGCTCGCGGATGCGATCGGGCCGCTCGATTACAGCGACCTCAACGAGCACCTTCCCATACCGACCGACGAGAATCTCGCCCGCTGGGTGCGTGCCCAACTCGGCGTTCCGGGTGTCGTGTCGGTCGGTGTCCAGAGCACCCGCGATCAGGGTGTCGATCTGGACGGCCGCGAGCAGGCGCATGTCTGGCGCCGCTTTCGTTTCGAGGCCGCCCACCGCTTGCCGAATGTCCCCGAGGGCCACCAGTGCGGGCGCATGCACGGCCACGGGTTCGAGGTGATCCTGCACGCCAATCAGGATCTCGCCGGAAACGACATGGGCATCGACTTCGATCGCCTCGAGGCCATCTGGGCGCCCCTGTCGACCGAACTCGATCACGTCTGCCTCAACGACATCCCCGGTCTGGAGAACCCGACCAGCGAGATGCTGGCGCGTTGGATCTGGGACCGACTGCGACCGGTCTTTCCTCAGTTGTCCGTCGTGACGGTCTACGAGACGGCCACCGCCGGTTGTCACTACGACGGTGTGCATTATCGGATCTGGAAAGAGCAGCGCTTCGAGAGCGCGCTGGCGCTCATGCAGGCACCCAAGGGCGATCGGCGTCGCCGTCTGCACGGTCACAGCTATCTGATGCGGCTACACCTGACCGCACCGCTGGACGAGGTGCTCGGCTGGACGATCGACTACGGCGACGTGAAACGACAGTTCAAGTCGGTCTACGACCGGCTCGACCATCATCGGCTCGACGCGCTGCCCCGCCTGCGTCAGGCCGATCCGGCCAACCTGCTTCTCTGGATTCGCGAAGAGGTCGCCGCCGCCCTGCCGCAATTGGATCGCATCGACCTGCATGAAACCCCGGGCTGCGGCGCCGTTCTCTGCTGGGGCGCGTCGGGGCCTGCACTTCCGCTATGAGCTACAGCGTCAAAGAGATCTTTTACACGCTGCAGGGCGAGGGCGCGCAGGCCGGCCGAGCGGCGGTGTTTTGCCGCTTCGCCGGGTGCAACCTCTGGTCCGGGCGCGAGCAAGATCGGGCGAAGGCGGTCTGTCGATTTTGCGATACCGATTTTCGCGGGACCGACGGTGAAGGCGGGGGACTGTTCGGAGATCCCGAGACCCTCGCCGATCGAATCCGCGCGACCTGGTCGGAGCACGCCGGTGCGGGCGGTCGGCCCTTCGTGGTGCTGACCGGAGGCGAGCCGCTGCTTCAGCTCGACGTGGCCTTGATCGAGGCGCTGCATGCGCGGGGCTTCGAGATCGCCCTCGAGACCAACGGCACAGGGTCTGTCCCGGACGGCGTCGACTGGGTCTGCGTCAGCCCGAAGGCCGGTGCCGATCTTCTCCAGCAGAGCGGCCAGGAGCTCAAGCTCATCTTCCCCCAGCCCGGCCTCTCGCCCGAGGATCTCGAGCACCTCGCGTTCGAGCATTTCTTCCTACAGCCCATGGACGGCCCGCACCTTCAAGAGCATACGCGCCAAGCGATCGCCTATTGCCAAACCAGGCCGCATTGGCGTCTGAGCATCCAGACCCATAAGCTGCTCGGGTTTCCTTGACGATCCCACGGGTTGAATTCGGCGTCGGGCGGGCCAGATCCCTACCATGTTCGCGACAGGTGCGCCGCCGCAGTCCATCTCATGCCAAGCCTCTCGATCATTATCCCGACCAGGCGCGTCGGCCCTCATCTCACGCCCTGCCTCCATGCCTGTCGATGCGCGTTCCCGGACGCCGAGATCATCGTTGTCGTTGCCTGCTCAGGTGCGAATCCAGTTCGGCCCGTCGAGCCGCCAAGGCCGCCAGGCCCGATCGAAGGTGCGACGCAGATCCTCTATGCAACCGCAGGTCGAGGCCCGCAATGCAACGCCGGTGCCCGCGCGGCCGCGGGCGAGCTTCTGCTCTTCCTGCATGATGACAGCATCCTGCCCCGGCAGGCCGCCGCGCTGACGCAGACCGCCTTCGAAGCCGACGATGCAGAGCTGGCCTGCTTTCGTCTGCGCTTCGACGATGTCCATTGGCTGCTCGGCGTCTATGGGTGGTTTTCGCGGTTCGATTCGCTCCTCACCAGCTTCGGAGACCAGGGAATCCTGATCCGCCGTGGCCTGTTCGACAGGCTCGGTGGATTTCCGGATTGGCCCTTGTTCGAAGATGTCGAGCTGCTGCGTTGCGCCCGACGCCGTGCGCGTGTCCTGAAACTTCCGGGCGTAGTGACGACCTCCGCCGTGCGCTTTCGTCGTAACGGCGTGGTCGGCCAGCAGCTGATGAATGCGGGGCTCATTATGCGCTACCTGCTCGGCGCAGCCCCGACGCGGCTCGCCGAGATCTACGAACGAGGTCGCCGATGAGCATCGACCAGTGGGCGGGTCTCGCGGTGCTGACGACGCTGTTCGCACTGGAAGGCGTGATTCCCTTTTACGATCAGGCATCCGGACGCTGGTCTCACGCGGCTCGGAACATCGGTCTCGCGCTCATGGCGGGTCTGGTCGGCGCCTTGATGGCGCCCCTGATCCTCATGTCGATCGAGCTGGCGAAGACGCGCGGCTGGGGTCTTCTGAACGCCATCGACATGCCGGCTGCGATCGCCGTGGTTGCGGGACTCCTGTTGTTCGACGGCTGGATGTATCTCTGGCACCGCGCGAATCATGAGATCCCGCTGCTGTGGCGCCTCCACCGTGTCCATCACACCGACCCGCGGATGGATTCCACGACCGCGTTTCGTTTTCACCCCGGCGAGATTGCCCTTTCGACCCTGCTCAACACCGCCGTGATCCTCGTGCTTGGACTCGGTCTCGCGACCTTGATCCTCTACAAATTCCTGATGGTCATGGTCATAGTCCTGCATCACAGCAACATCCGCGTGCCCGAGGCTTGGGATCGGCGCCTGCGCATCCTCGTGGTGCCGCCGTCGATGCATCGGGTCCATCATTCGGAGATCACCGCCGAGACCAATTCCAATTACGGGACCATCTTCTCCTTCTGGGACCGGTTCCTCGGGAGCTTCCGGCTGCGCGACGACCTTCACCGGATCCGCTTCGGAATCGGCTATTTCGAGGGTCCGCAGTGGCAGACGCCCCTGCAACTCCTCATGCTTCCGGTACAGGAGAAGCCCCATGCCTGAGACAAGCCCCGTGCGACTGCTGTTCGTCTACAACGCTGACAGCGGACTCTTCAATACCATGGCCGACATCGGGCACAAACTCTTCTCGCCCCAGACCTACGCCTGCCGGCTCTGCGCGATCACCTACGGCCTTCTGACCGAAAAGGCCGAGTGGCGAGACTTCGTCTCATCCATCGACGCGGAGTACGAGTTTCTGCACCGAGACGAACTCCTCCGTCGCGAACCGGGCCTCTCGGCGACTCTCCCGGCAGTGTTTCGCATGACGGACCAAGGGCCGAAGGTCTGCTTGGATGCGGTGACCCTCAATGGTTGCACAAGCATTGCGGACCTGAAGGCGTTGATCCTAAGCCGTTGTTTTGAAAATTCGGTGTCCGGATAAGGACCGCAAATGAACGCTCGAATCCCCGCTCACCGGTCTGGGATCGTCGACTTGCAGTCGACCTCTTCGCCGCTGATGACGGCGACACCCCGGGATCGTCGACTTGCAGTCGACCTCTTCGCCGCTGATGACGGCGGCACCCCGGGATCGTCGACTTGCAGTCGACCTCTTCGCCGCTGATGACGGCGACACCCCGGGATCGTCGACTTGCAGTCGACCTCTTCAACGCTCTTGACCGCGACACACTTCGATCATTGCGCAGCTCGCAACGCCTCCAAGGCCGCAGCGAGTCGCATCCACAGACGAGACCCAGACCCAGACCCAGACCCAGTCGGAGGAAGCAGTCGACTGCAAGTCGACGATCCCGGGCGGCTTGCCGGCTCTGACTCAAGGTTTCGATCCATTTGGCGATGAGGGCGGTTCCCGAGAGAGTCGATTAAACCACGCACTTCCCCAGGGCCATTCTTCGGCCGACCCCACCAAACCCGCGGCCACGGGATTCGCTTCGACATACTGCTTGGCCGCTACGAAATGCCGGTCGTTCCGAATATATCGATCCCAATAATCCCTCTGCCAAAGCGCAGACCCGCCTGGGGTGGTCGACTTGCAGTCGACTTCTTCGCCGGTACGATGCGACTCTCCTATCCCGAACCCAAGCCGATGAATCTGCCGCGAGCTATGTCGCTTCCAAGCCTTCACCACCTTCCACAACGGCCAGCCGGCGACCTGCTCGATCAAGACATGAACGTGATTCGGCATCACCACCCAGGCACACAACCGATAGCGTTCCCCGTCACCGAACAACAACGACGCCTGCACGATCTCGGCACACTCGGGATGGCGCAGCACACAACTGCCGATCCCCTGGTCCAATAACTCCTGGATCCGTTGCCGGCGAGCGACCGCCCGAACAGACTCAGGCATCAGATCGACCTCCGTCTGCATCCGTCGAAGCGCCTCTTTGGGCAGCGAATCGGCCAGATGAAAGGTGATGTGCTGGACCAGCCCCGGAACATCGAAGTGCGGTAGAAAAGTCCTCGAACGCCAACGCGCATCCGTCGGTGTCGATGGCTGACCCGAAGAAACGGATCGAGATGGTCCGGTCGCATCCACGTCACGGTCTCCCTGAGTCCAGCCGCTGCAGAGTCGAATCCACCCCCGGATAGTTGACTCAGCAGTCGACATCTTCACTGCTCATGCCCGCGACACTCCTGGGATAGTCGACTTGCAGTCGACATCTTCCACCATCGCGGCGTCACCCCGGATCCGATTAAGCGCGACCTTAGGCGGTCGTATCGAGGGCAACTCGACGACTGCTGGAGGGCTTCGTGTTAATAAGCCGTGAAGATGTCGACTGCAAGTCGACTATCCCGGGGTGGCGCTCTTGCGCTTCACCTGCGTGAGCAGCAATGATGCTCAGGCCGACGCGACTCCGTCCAGCGAAACGATTTCGCCGGAGTAGGGGCATCCGGCTGAGCAGCCTCAATCCGCTTCGAGGTGAGCCCAGCCGATCCGGTCCCGCGAGATTGCTTGGCCGATGATGTCCTCTACAAGGTCTTTCAATCTCCAGTGCGAAAAGGAGACCCGGCTCAGGCTCGAGGTCAGTCCACCGCATGGTGAATCCGTTTGGTATCGATTCGACGCGACGGCGTGCATCAAGATGACCCGGTGGCGCCTTTGCGGCACACCCGTAAACCGCGAGTCGACCAAGCGATAGGCCCAGCGAAAGCCGAGCTGCTCAAGCTCAGAGACCAGATACGACATGGCGCGGCCGCGATCAAGGACGAGCATATTCCTGACGTTCTCGAGGACCAACCACTCGACGTCGTGATGCCGAAGCAATCGGAAGACGTGGGCAACGAGTCCGGATGCCTCGCCCTTGATGCCCGCAGTTCGCCCGGCTTGTGAGAGATCAGTGCAGGGGAAGCCGGCGGTGACGACGTCGACACCTCGGGGCAGCGCATCGAGTGTGCGGACATCCTCGATCAGCGGCACCTCCGGAAAACGCGCCGCGAGGACACTGCGCGAGGCGTCCCAGGAGTCGCAGAGCAGTGCGGTGTGTGCCCCCCGCGCCCGAAAGGGCAGCTCCAACCCGCCGATGCCGCTGAACAAACCGGCAACCTTCATGCGATGTCCCCTGAAATGGCTCGATCGGACGTTGCCGACGCCTTAAGAACGCCGACCGAATTCGGGTCACCCTTGAGCGAATGCTGAAGCGAGTACCCGAGTCGGCCAACCGAATCGCGGTTAATGATCCACAAAAATCCGCCATTCATAGGCAGCTTAATCAGGGTTTTCCGAGTCCGGCGAGAACCTCCCGAAAGCTATTCAAACCGGCTTCCAGGTTCTCGATGATCTCCGCCGCCAGATCGTCCGGCTCGGGCAGGTTGTCGAGATCCGTAAGCGTCTTGTCCTTCAGCCAAAAGACATCCAGGCTGGTCTTGTCCCGCGCGACCAGCTCCTCGTAGCCGAAACGCCGCCAGCGCCCTTCGGGGTTGGTGTCGGCATCCCAAGTCGGCTTGCGCTTGTGGCGATTCGACGGGTTGTAGCAGGCGACGAAGTCGGCCAGATCCTCGAACCGCATCGGCTTCTTCTTCAGGGTGTGGTGCACGTTGGTGCGGTAGTCGTAGTACCAGACTTCCCGCGTCCAGGGGTCGGGGCTCGCGACACGGTTGTCGAAGAAGATCACATTGGCCTTGACGCCTTGGGCATAGAAGACTCCGGTCGGCAGACGCAGGATGGTGTGCAGGTCAGTGGTCTTCAGCAGCTGTTTGCGGATGGTCTCGCCGGCTCCGCCCTCGAAGAGCACGTTGTCGGGCACCACCACGGCCGCGCGCCCCGTGGTCTTCAGCATGGTGCGGATATGCTGCACGAAGTTGAGCTGTTTGTTGGAGGTCGTCGCCCAGAAGTCCTGACGGTTGTAGGTCAGCTCCTCGGTGTCTGCCTCTCCGTCCTCGTTGGTGAAACTCATCGAGCTCTTTTTTCCGAAGGGTGGATTGGCGAGCACGTAGTCATAGCTTCGCGTGCTGGCGGCCACCAGCGCGTCCTGCGATGAGATCATCCCTTCGCCGTCGATCTCGCCGATGTTGTGCAGAAAGAGATTCATCAGGCACAGCCGCCGCGTATTGGCGACGATCTCGTGACCGTGGAAGGTCTCATGCTTCAGGAATGCCTTCTGTGCCTTGTCGAGGTGGTAATTCCCCGAGTGGGTGATGAAATCGTAAGCGGCGAGAAAGAATCCGCCGGTCCCGCAGGCCGGATCCGCAATCGTCTTGCCCGGTTCCGGTCGCACGCATTCCACCATGGCGCGGATCAGGGCGCGCGGCGTGAAATACTGGCCGGCGCCCGACTTGGTGTCCTCGGCGTTCCTCTCCAGCAGCCCTTCGTAGATGTCGCCTTTGACATCGGCACCCATCACGACCCATTGCTCCTCGTCCACCATCGCGATCAGACGTGAGAGCTTGGCCGGATCCTGGATCTTGTTCTGCGCCTTGGTGAAGATCTTGCCCAGCATCCCGGGCCGTGTGCCCAGCTCGCGCAACAGATCGATGTAGTGCGCCTCCAACTCGGCACCGCGCCGGGCCTTGAGGCTCTGCCAGTTGTAGCGGTCCGGGATACCGACATCGCGCTTGTACGGCGGCCCGGCATACTCCGCCGCCATCTTCAGGAAGATCAGATAGGTGAGCTGCTCCAGATAATCCCCATAGCCCACGCCGTCGTCACGCAGTGTGGTGCAGAAGCCCCAGACCTTGGAGATTATGGTGGAGGCGTTCATGCGCGGGGCACTCCTGCATCTCGGAGCACTGGTGGAATGGCGTTTGGCGTTATCATCAACGCATGAAAAACAACACACTGTCCCATACGAATCCTTACCTGAAAGAGCCCGTGAAGGCTCGACGCAATCGCGTGCGCGGGTTGGCTAGCTCGACCGCAATCGAGACCGGCGAGCCGATCGCCGTGATCGAGGAGAAGCTCGACCGGAGGCCTGTTGGACGCTTTCGCGTCACACTTGCCTGACCGGCATTGATGTGTGCCCGCGCTTACCGCCGGCCAAATCGTGACTCGTCAACACATCAATGGCGATCCCGATCTGGCGCGGTGTGAAGCGGCGCTTGCGCTCGCTCCAGGCGTAGAGCCGGTCGGCCAACTCAGCCGGGGATGCGATGGACTCGCGCTTCATGATCCAGTGCACCGAAGACAGAAGCTCTAGGCCCGACGGGCTTTCGAAGCCGTCAACGAGCGCCGAGACGCGATCGAACCGGGCTTGCGTTTCCGGATGTTGCCGCAGGAACAGCGCGGCATCCGCAACCGCGCCCGGTATCAGCGTGAGTTGTTTCCCCGGTGCGTCGCCGCCGTCGGCATAGCCGGCAACCAGATGCCCCTCGATGGCATTCAGCACATGACGCAGGTTTTCGGCATAGGGGCCATATGCGGCCTTCACATACTTGAGCCGCAGCGGCTCGCCTGCCTCCTGCATGAAATACATGAGCTTATGCACCTCCAGCAACGTGACCGAGGGATCGAGCAGTCCATCGAGGTAGCGGTTCATCAGCTCCACCAGCGCGGCACGCCCGGCGGTGATCTTCGGTACCTTGCGGTTGCGGACCATTGTCTCGGTCGGAGGAGCGCCTTTTGGCTCGTAGATGACCACGCGCACGTCCGTCAGGTGACGCAACGCGGACTCGATACGTGGGCGGACCGCCGACCAGTCGAGCCCGCCCAGTCCACTGCCCAAGGGCGGGACGGCGATGGAGCGGATGTCGTGACGCTGGAGCGTCTCCACCAGCGCATCGAGGCCCGCGTCGATGTCCTCCATCCGACTCGCCCCGCGCCAGTGACGCTTGGTGGGGAAATTGATGATGTAACGCGGGTTGGTGAGTTGCCCGGTCTCGAAGACGAACATCCTCCCGGGCTGAACCTCGGCGTTCCGGCATGCCGCCGCATACGCCTTGAAATTTTCCGGGAAGGCTTTTTTGAACTGAAGCGCGATACCGCGGCCCATTACGCCAACGCAATTCACCGTATTGATCAGCGCCTCGGCATCCTCGCACAGAATATCGCCGTGTTTGTATTCGATCATCTTGGGCGTTTCCGTCTCAGTAATACCAATCTGTTCTGACTTCGACGTTTGGCCGATGTCCGTCCGGCGGCAACACACGGGACACCTGCTGCAACATGGCCTGTGAGTAGACACCGATGCACTCGATCAGGTGCCAAGGGAAGCGACGCTCCAGCAGAAACTCGGCCTGCTTGCCTTCTTTGCAGGTGTGCCACTGCCTGGCTTCGACCGCTTGCCAGTCGATCTCGTGCAACTGTGCGAGGTCGCAGCGATCCTCGAAGAAGCGCGAGCCCGCGTTCGATAGGGTGAAGGCCCATCGCTGTCCATGTTCGTCGGCCCAAGCAACACAAGCGTTGAGGTCGGCCTGCAGATGGATGATCGGGCCTTGACCGCCGCGATACGCCAGCTCGGGATGGTTCGCCTGATGGATCAGGTAGAGCATGATCGATCGTGCGCAGAAATAGAACGGCACGCAGTCGCCGACCTTCAGAGCCGGATGGCTTGTCAGCGTCAGCTCGGTGAGCCGCCGTTGTTTGATGCTCGTCATCCCGATGGTGGTCCCCGACGGCGCGCGTCGGACGATCTCGGCATCGCACCAGAGGCAGGCATCAGTGACGATCGACGGCAGCCGATCGACATGGGCAATGTGGTAGAGCTTCGGTTGGTCGGGGACGGTCATGTCGGCGCGGCCCGCTTGACGCGAGTCCGGCGTTTGACGCTGTCCTTGGTGGTCTTGGCCTGGGCCGCCTTCTCCGTGCGGATACGTTCGAGAAGCACCGAAGCGGGCTCGTCATTGGGATCTTGTGGGACGAGTTGGCCGGAGAAGGCTTTCTTGAGGATAGATTGGCGGAGCACCTCGCATCTTTGAATTTCGCAATCGATTAATGAATCCAGATTCTCGATTAACGACAATTTTTCGCTTAATAATTGCATGATTAGATTCTGCTCTTCTCGTGAGCAGACGGGAATTGTAAAATTCTTTAGTTGGGCAGTGTTTATCCTCGGGCGTCCAACCCCGTGAACTTCCGATTCAATTTGTTTATAGGCGGACCGCGTTGATAGGAACGCTGCCACGAAGTCGTTACGAACCGACTCGCCGTAAAGGCGCAGGCAAAAGCAATCCGCTTTGTTGATGGCGAGATCAACGGTTTCAGGAAGTATCGCTGCGCGTATACTATCCGTCACGAAAGAGGCAACAATCACGTCTCCATGATGAACCGTATGTTTTTTTATCGTTTGGTATTTTTCAAAGGTTACGAACGATTGCTTGCTGTCCACAAATACCAGATGTCCGATATTCTCTAGCCTGATAACACGAACACCTTCGCTTACATAATCATGGGTCTTCAGATGGGAGCCAAATGGACCATCAAAAACATCAGAATTGAGATCCTTTATCGGCGCACAAGTCCACTCCTTAGGAATCTCGACTAAAAAAGTGTTGCGCATATCTGCGCATTCAGACGTCTTGGGCTTCCGGGTTTTCTTAACCTCGTTTTCATTTGACTCCGAGGCATTAATGGCATCTTTCCTACCCAAGAGTTGCTGTTCGTAGCGGGCATCGCGTTCCTTCTGGATGTGCTTCAGAATTTGCTCGGGTAGCTCGAGTTTTTCCTTGTTCTCTTTCCTCCACTGGATAGTGAGCTTACCCTCGAGCGCCTGCTTGAGGACGGCTTGGCGATAGACCTTGAGTTGCTCGCGGGCGGTCTTCAGGCTTTCTACGCCCTTGTCGAGCTCTGAGAAGAGAGCGTCGATCTTCGCGATAATTCTGCGTTGTGTCGAGGCTGAAGGAAGCGCGAAGGTGAAGGCCAGCACATCTCTTGGTCGAACCGCTGGATAAAGTGCGCCTTGCACGCGGAGAGTCATTTGATCGATGAACTCGCGTGTTTGTACCAGGTAGAACAGAAACTTTGGAGCCACCCATTTCGAGCGGAGAACATAAAAGCCGGTCGAGCCAATCGCCCCGTCGAGGTCTTCGGGTACGAGAGCGATTGCATTGAGGTTTGGCCGTGTCATCGAAACCAGCACATCGCCTGCTTCTAAACGCTGTTTCGCGCGATTGGGCGTTTGGTCGGAGCTTATTGTCTTTGCATTGGTAATACGCTTCAGCCTGCGGTCGGCCTTGATCATCGGTTGGTCCAAAACCGCGTGTTTCGGTAGGCGATCAAGCATCCTGAAGGAGTGGCAGGAGCGCCGGGGAGGCGTACCCTTGGAAGTGCAAACTGACCGAGGGAAACGCCGTTGTCCGATGCTCCTGCCTGTGTCGACTCTAGTGCAGATCGACGCCCCACGCCAATCCACGATCGCTTGGATCGCGCCAAGCACCTGCATGCGGTGGCGCAAGCCCAGCAGGATGGGCAGAGTCAACGCGCGGCGGTCAGCGGCGCCGGCGTGGCGCGCAGCACCCTGCGTCACTGGAACGCGTCCCCTGCGCCATCGGCGCCGGCGGCGCTGTCGGCCTTCGTCGAGACGCCCGAGGGCGTGGTGTGGCTGCGCCGGATCCTGGTTGCCGCGCACTGGAGCATCGGCGAGCAGGGCGGCGCGGGCGTGCGCGTGGTCTGCGATTTTCTCGAGCGCAGTGGGCTGTCGGCATTCATCGGCGCCTCCTACGGTGCGCAGCAGGCGTTCCATGCCGGCTTGGAGGAGCAGATCGTCACCGCCGCCACCGAACTGCGCGGGACGCTGGCCCAAGCCATGCCCCATCGCACACTGAGCATCGCCGAAGATGAGACGTGGAAAGACGGCATGCGTTTGGTGGGCATCGATGCGGTCTCGAACTTCATCCTGCTCGAGCACAGGAGCGATGAGCGCTCGGCGGCGGCCTGGACACGGGCGCTCGAGGGTGGACTCGAGGGGCTGAATGTCACGGTGGTGCAAGGCACCAGCGATGAGGCCAAGGGGCTGTTGGCGCATGTCGAGCGTGATCTGGGCGCACACCATGCCACGGACCTGTTTCATCTGCAGCATGAGGTCAGCCAGGCGATGAGTCTGTCGCTGAAGCGCGCCGAGCAACAGGCCGAGACGGCGGAGACCGAGGCGAAGGCGCGCTGGCAAGACGAATGCGCCGCCGAGCAGGCCTATCATCGGCGCCGCCACGGCCCCGGGCGCCCGCCGGCGTTCGCCGCGCGCATCGACGAGGCGCTGAGCGCTTACGTCCAAGCCAGCCTTGCGCGCGAGCAGGCCCACGCGCACCGCGCCGAGGCCAAAGCCCTGATCGGTGCGTTCAGCGAGGTCGATCATCCCTACGAGATCCAACAGGGACAGGCGCAAACCCCCGAGCAGTTGGAGGCGCGTCTGGGAACGCTGTTTGCGCGCCTGGAGGCGATCGCCGAGGAAGCGGATCTTTCCGAGCGTCTCTGCGCACATCTGGCCAAGGCGAAGCGCCTGACTCAAAGCCTCGTCGCCACGCTGACCTTCTTCTTCATGATGGTCAACACCCGGGTGCAGGCGCTGGACCTGGCATCGGCCATCGAGCAGGCGATGCTCGACGATCTGATCCCGGCGCTTTATCTGGAGCGCGTCGCCGCACGCAGCACCCGCGCCGAGCCCCGTCATCGACTCCGAGCACTGAGTGCGCAGCGTCTCGCCCCGCTGAGGCAGCCCTCGCACCCGATCCAGTCGCTGGATCCGCAGACCCGTCACCATCTCGAGCAGGTCGCCGGGGAGTGTGCCGATCTGTTCCAGCGCAGCAGCTCCTGTGTCGAGGGACGCAACGGCTTCCTCGCGCTCTATCAGCACGGGCATCACCGACTCAGTCCGCGCAAGCAGCAGGTCTTGACCGCCCTGCACAACTTTGCGATCAAGCGGCCCGACGGCACCACGGCCGCCGAGCGCTTCTTCGCTCAACCCCACCCATCCTTGTTCGAGCAGGTGCTCGAGCGCATGCCCTGGCCCGCCCGACCGGCCCGACGACGACCGCGCCCGGCAAGGCAGCCTTACCTCGTTCCTGTGGCGGCTTAGCAACAGTGGACCAATCGATGATCAAGGCCCTGCGGTCGATACTGCTGATATCGATATAGGTGAACGAGTCGCCTTGCGACCCACTTTGATCAATTGATTCGGCGGCTGCTTCTCCGAGGGAAATTTTATTTTGATTCACCCCTTCGCTTCCCGCCGTTGGGCGTACAAGATCGTCTTGGCGATCCCCGGAAATCCCCTTCATCTTCACGCCGCAAGCACCTCATTCAACTCATCAATCACCTCATCCATCCCCTCACCAAACACTTGATACATCCGCCCGATCCCGCCGAATCCATCGAAAGGGGCCATCTCCAGATCATCGCGCTCCAGCCGGAAAGACGCGGCGACATGATCGCGGATCATGCGCAGCCAGGCCATCTGGTCTTCGTTGAATTTCTCGCCCGCGCCGCTGTGGTGTTTCATGATCCAGTTCTGGAAGTTCCGGCGGACGGTGTCGCTATAGGGGACGAGTGTCGGGTCGATGCCGCAGACGCGGCGGATGAGCCCGACCAGGGCGGTCAGCTCACTGATCGGCTGGTTGCCGGCGCCCGTGCCGGGAACGGTCTCGTCAAGAGCGGCGTAGGCCTGCCAGACGCGCAGCGGGGCGAGCTTGGGCCGATCCTCGCGCAGTCGCTCCAAGAGGACCTGGATCATGCCATAGGTGACTTCGGCACGGCGCGCGGGTTGGCTGAAGAAGATGTTCAGCGCCTCGATCTCGTCGCGGTGCTCGGCGAGATACTGCTCGAAGTCCTGCGTCAGGACCCGCGCGTTCTGGGCGCTGTCGCCGGCCCATTCGGCGCGTACCAGGGTGTCGAGATTGTCGTGGTCGATCGTCTGCTCTTTGTCGCGTCGGATGCTGTCGATCAGCGCGATCAAAGGGCCGGTGAAGACCTGCGCGGCGGCGCCGACCAGTTGGTCTCGGGCCTGATCGCGTTCAGTGTCGGCGGGCTCGCCGGCGCCGGCGATCTCGCGGGCCTGCTCTTCGATGCGGTCCGGATCGATGGCATCGACCAGCGCCTTGACGATCGCGGTGAGCGAGACGCCGCCGGCGGCCGTCTCGATTTTGGCCTGGTCCTTCGGATCGAGCTGCTTGTTCAGCCGGGCCAGTCGACCGGCCAGCGTGCTGACGGTGTCCTCGTCGCGGATACCCATCATGACGCCGGTGGCCAGGTCCTTGAGCGAGACCGAGGGCTTGGTGATCAGCGGTCGGCTGGCCGTCTTGAGCGATTTGGTGACGCCGACGGCATCGACGATCACATAGTGGGTCTTGGCCGTGGTCGCGGAGGGCGTGACCTTTCTCAGATCGTCGGCGCCGAGGGTGCGGGTGCCGCGGCCCTTCATCTGCTCGAAATAGTTGTGACTCTTCACGTCGCGCATGAAGAGCAGACATTCGAGCGGTTTGACGTCGGTGCCCGTGGCGATCATGTCGACGGTCACGGCGATGCGCGGGTTGTAGTCGTTGCGGAGCTGGGCGAGGACGGCTTTGGGGTCTTCGCCGGTCTCGACGACCTTGCCGTCGGCGTCTTTGCGGTCTTGGGCGGCGCGGTAGGTCACCTTCTTGCAGAACTGATTCCCCTCGTCGAAGACCTCGCGCACCATCTGGATGATGTCGTCGGCGTGGCTGTCGGTCTTGGCGAAGACGAGCGTCTTTGGCACCTCTTGGCGACCGGGAAAGATCTGCGGCAGCGTGTCCCGGTAGGCTTTGATGACGGTGCGGATCTGGTCGGGATTGACGACCGAGCGGTCGAGCTCCTTGCCGCTGTAGGTCTCGTCCTGGTCCTGGACCTCCCACCGTTTGCGGCGCGTGAATCGCTCGCGTCGCTGGACCTGTTGATTGACCTTCAGTGTTCCGCCTTCCTTGGTCCGCTTCGTTTCGATCTCGTAGATCTCGTTGCCGACGTTCACTCCGTCCGCGACGGCCTGCTCATGGGTATATTCGCTCACCACGTTCTTGTGGAAGAAGCCGAAGGTGCGGCTGTCCGGGGTGGCGGTCAGGCCGATCAGGAAGGCGTCGAAATACTCGATGACCTGGCGCCAGAGGTTGTAGATGGAGCGATGACACTCGTCGATGATGATGACATCGAAGAACTCGGGCGGGATCTTGGGGTTGTAGGCGACGGGCAGCGGTGTCTTGGCCTTGACCGATTGCTCGGCCGGGTTGGTCTCCTCGGCGGTCTCGTCGAGCGGCTGGTCCTTGAGCAGGGCGTACATGCGCTGGATGGTGCTGATGCAGACCTGGCTGTCTTTGGCGACGAAGGAGGAGGTCAGCCGCTGCACGGTGTACAGCTCCGTGAACTTGCGGTTGTCGTCGTTCGGCACGAAGGCCATGAACTCCTGCTCGGCCTGCTCGCCCAGGTTCTTGGTGTCCACCAGAAAGAGGATGCGTTTGGCATCGGCGTGCTTCAGCAGCCGATAGACGGCGGTGATGGCGGTGAAGGTCTTGCCGGAGCCGGTCGCCATCTGGATGAGGGCGCGCGGCCGAGCGGCATGCAAGGAGGTTTCCAGATTCTCGATCGCACCGATCTGGCAGTCTCGCAAACCTGCCGGCAGGAGCCGCGGCAGGGTCTGGAGGCGGCCACGCAGGGTGACGGGCTTGGACGCCCACTCGGCGAGTGTCTCCGGGCGATGGAAGGTGAAGACCTCGCGTGAGCGCGGCTTGGGATCGCGCCCGTCGGTGAAGCGGGTGATGGTGCCGGTGCTTTCGTAGACGAAGGGCAGGGGCGTCGTGCTCTTGCTCCACTTCAGGGTCGCATTGGCATAGCCGCCGGATTGATCCTCGATGGTCGTGATCTTGTGGCCCCAGTCCTCGGGCTTGGCTTCGATGACACCGAGCGCGTTTTGGTCGACGTAGAGCGTGTAGTCCGCCGGGCCGACGCTGGTTAGATACTCGCGAACCGCAATACCGCGGCCTGCGTTGAAGTCGATCTCGCCTTTGTTTTGTACGATCCAGCCCGCGGCGATCAGCTGTCGATCGATCGCGTCGCGGGCCTTTTGCTCGGGCGTTTGGTGGCTTGTGGTCTTGGTCATCCTTGTCCTCCGGCGCTTCTCGTTTGATCGTTCCGATCATAGCCCGAGTTGCGGTGGAGACTCCACGAACCAATGTCTCGGTACTGCCGGCGTCGAGCCAATCGCGGAGACCCCGGCTTCTGCCGAGCCGTCGGCGGGGCTCGTCGCAGCGCGCTCGGGTAAGCGCCGCCGAGATTGTTTCAGGTGATTTCCGAGAAAGGAACGACCATCAGGTCGGGGGCGACTGAAGTCGCCCCTACAGGATTTCGCCTAATCTGTCCCCTGATAATACTTCGCCAAATCCGTCTCCTTCACGCGGGTCAGCATGTCGCGCGGGAACATGCTCATCAGCTCCCAGGCGAGGTTGAGTGTGGCCTCGATGGAGCGGTCTTCGGCCTCGCCTTGGCCGACGAAGCGTTCGTCGAAGGCGTCGGCGAAGGTGAGATAACGCCGGTCGCGCTCGGAGAGTTCGTCCGCGCCGATGATGGATGCGAGGTTGCGGGTCTCCTGCGCGCGGGCATAGAGGGCATAGATCTGGCCGGCGACGCGGGGATGGTCCTCGCGGGTGTCGTCCTTGCCGATGCCGTCCTTCATGAGTCGCGAGAGGCTCGGCGAGATGTGCACCGGGGGATAGATGCCTTGGTTGTGCAGTTCGCGCGAGAGCACGATCTGGCCTTCGGTGATGTAGCCGGTGAGGTCGGGGATCGGGTGCGTGATGTCGTCCGAGGGCATGGAGACTACGGGCATCATGGTGATGGAGCCGTGGCGGTTGTGGATGCGTCCGCAGCGCTCGTAGATCTCGGCCAGATCCGAGTAGAGATAACCGGGGTAGCCTTTGCGCGCGGGGACGTCGCCCTTGGCGGTGGCGACCTCGCGCAGCGCCTCGGCATAGTTGGTCATGTCGGTCAGGATGACCAGGACGTGCCGATCCAGATCGTAGGCGAGATACTCGGCGGCAGTCAGGGCGGTGCGGGGCAGGGTGAGCCGCTCGACCGGCGGGTCGTCGGCGAGGTTGATGAACATCACCACATTGCGGAGTACGCCGGAGCTGGCGAACTCGTCGCGGAAAAACTTCGCATCCGCGTAGGACACGCCCATCGCCGCGAAGACCACCGAGAAGCTCGATTCCTGGTCGACCAGCTTGGCCTGGCGTCCGATCTGGGCGGCGAGCCGATTGTGCGGCAGACCCGAGCCCGAGAAGATCGGCAGCTTCTGACCGCGCACCAGGCTGTTCAGCCCGTCGATGGTGGAGATGCCGGTTTGGATGAACTCGCGCGGATAGGTGCGCGCGGCCGGGTTGATGGCCGATCCGCCGACCGGGCGACGGATGTTGGAGAGGACCGGCGGGCGGCCGTCGCGCGGCTCGCCGAGCCCGTTGAACTCGCGTCCGAGGATCTCGGGGGAGAGTGCGATCTCGACCGGCTCGTCGAGGAAGCGCACCCAGGTGTTCTCCAGGTCCAGGTCGTCGGTGCCTTCGAAGACCAGGATCAGGACCTCGTTGTCGGCGCTGCGGATGACCTGGCCGTTGCGCGTGGCGCCCGCGTGGTCCTTGATCTGCACGCGGTCGCCGAAGGCGATTCCGGCGGTGTCCTTGACGATCAGAAGGCCGCCGCGGGCTTCGATTGCGGTGCGATATTCTTTGATGCTCATTGAACCGCGTCCGGCATGCTATGCGTTGTGTTCATATTGATCCGATTTGGCGTATTCGATCCGCACCGACTCCATTGCATGATCGACCTCGGCGCGGAAGGCGAGAACCTGGTCGAGCTGCTCGCTGGAATACATCGACTTGAGGCGTCGCATCTTGGCCATGAGCGGGAGATGCTGCAGCTCCGAGACCGGCACGCCGAGCTTGATCAGGGCTGCACCGCGCTTGTAGATGGTGATCGCCAAATCGAGGAGCGCGAATTGTTTTTGCGGCGAGCAGAAGGTGTCGATCTCGTCGAGCGCGCTTTGTTGAAGCACGCCTTCCTTGATCAAGGATGCGCCTTCCAGCTCCCAGCGCTGGGCGTCCGAGAGTGCCTCGGGCCCGACCAGGTTGACGATGCGCGAGAGCTCGGCGTCGCGCGCCAGCAGGGCGAGTGCGGCGGTACGGCGCTTCTCCCAGTCCGGATCGATCTCCTTGTGCCACCATTCCGCAGCGGTATGCACGTGCTTTGAAAAGCTGGTGACCCAGTCGATCGAGGGGTAGTGACGCGCGTCGGCCAACTCCTTGGACAGTGCCCAGAAGGTCTCGATGATGTCCTTGGTATGGCTGGTCACCGGCTCGGAGAAGTCGCCGCCGGGAGGAGAGACCGCGCCGATCAGGGTGACCGAGCCGGAGCCGGCGCCGTAGGTCTCCACGCGTCCGGCGCGCTCGTAGACTGCGGCGAGGCGTGACGCCAGGTAGGCCGGATAGCCTTCCTCGACCGGCATCTGACCGAGCCGTCCGGAGACCTCGCGCAGCGCCTCGGCCCAGCGGCTGGTGGAGTCCGCGAGCATCACCACGTCGTATCCCATGTCGCGGTAATACTCGGCCATGGTGATGCCGACATAGACCGACGCCTCGCGGGCCACCACCGGCATGTTGGAGGTGTTGGCGACCAACAGCGTGCGCTCCATCAGCTTGCGCCCCGTGTAGGGGTCGTCCAGCTCGGGAAAGCTTTCCAGCACGTCGACCAGTTCGTTGCCGCGCTCCCCGCAGCCGACATAGATGACGATGTCGGCGTTGGACCAGCGCGCGATCTGCTGCTGAACGACGGTCTTGCCGGCACCGAAGGGTCCGGGCACCGCGCCCTTGCCGCCTTTGAGCTGCGGGAAGAAGGTGTCGATGACCCGCTGGCCCGTGATCAGAGGCGAGATGCCGTCGTCGCGACGCAGGTAAGGCCGCGGTTTACGCACCGGCCAACGCTGATACATGCTCAGCCGGTGGCTGACGCCGCGCGGATCGCGCACTCGGGCGATGGTCGACTCGATATCGTACTCGCCTGCCGGCGCCACCTCGAGCAGCTCGCCTTCGACCCCCGGTGGAACCATGATGCGATGCAGGACGGTCGTGGTCTCCTGGACCGTGCCCAAGACGATGCCGGGCCCGACCTTGGCGCCCGGGCTCAGCTCGCGATTGGGCTCGAACTCCCACTCGCGCGCGCGATCGAGCGCGGGCACCGAGATGCCGCGACGGATGTAGTCACCCGACTCGAGAGCGATCTTCTCCAACGGGCGCTGCACGCCGTCGAAGATGCCGCCCATCAGACCGGGGCCGAGCTCGACCGAGAGCGGCCAGCCCAAGCCCTGCGCCGGCTCGCCGGGGCGCACCCCGTCGGTGGACTCGTAGGTCTGCACGACCGCAAGCTCGCCCCGCAGCGAGATCACCTCGCCGAAGAGGCCCAGATCGCCGATCTTCACCTGCTCGCCGCTGCGCACGCCCGGCAGCTCGACGGTGACGATGGGGCCGTTGATGTCTCGGATGACACCCGTTCGCTTGGTTTCACTCATGGGTTTCACTCATGGGTTTCACTCATGGGTTTCGCTCATCGTCTCATCCGCCGAAGAGGTTGCCGGTGTCGAACCCGCTCGGCAACAGCCGTTCGAGGATGACTTGTTGCACCGCGGGGCGCAGACGCTCGAGCCGGCCCTCGTAGGTATTGTCGACGCGGATGCGTCGGTCGCGGCTGGCGACGAGCACCCCGCCGAGCGTCTCGATCCGCTCCTTGGAGAGGGTCACGCTCTTATGGCTCGGGAGGGTCTCCAGGATGGAGTCCCAGCGCTCGGCCAAGCGCTGAAGATCGCGTGCATTGGCCGAGACGACCAGGGACGTCTCCTCGATGAGGTTGGCCGCGCGCACGATCAGGCTTTCCAGCCAAGGCTCGTAGCGCCCGAGGTCTTCGCTGAACGCCTTCATCCGTCCCGCAAGCGCGCGCTCCACATCCTGCACCAGGTTCCAGCGCATGCGGTCAAGGTGCGTCTGCATCTTCAGCTCGCTGGCCTGCACCTGTTGGCGGAAGGTCCGATCCGCGAGCGTCTTGGCGATGCTCTCTTCGCGGCTCTCGCGCATGCGCAGCCGCTCCGCAGCCTCGCGCAGGATACTGTCGCGGCTGCGGTTGGCGCGTTCGCGATACTCGCCGGCCAGCCGTTCCGCGCGGGCCAGAATGGCCTGCTCAAGCTCTTGTACCTGATTCACGATGGACCCTCGTTAAATCGCGTCCGGAGCGAAAAACATCGTCTTGTCGCTTGCCGCTGCCTTGTGGACACAAGGGGCGACGGTTGAGACGCGATTTAAGTGAATGAATACTGTTTGATGACAACCAAGGTCATCATGGGCGCAACCGGCGACCTTCGAGAGCCGACGGCTCATGGCTCCGCCCTGGCGTTGACGACGGCATTGCCGAACAGCGCGGCCAGCCGTCGCGCCACATCGCTCCCCAACTGAGGATGCTCGCCCAGCGGCGGCACGGCGATCACGACGATCCGCCCCCCCTCGCGTCGTACGCGCTTGAGGCTCGGGATGTCCTGCGCCATCACGGCATCGTCCACGACCACGAATGCCTTCTCGCGTCCACGCAGCAGATCCCGAATGGTCCGATCGACGAGCTCGGGGTCGGGATTGGGATGCGTCTCGAAGCCGATGAGTCGAAAGCCGTCCGCAAGCCGATCCTCGCCGAGGAAGAGCATGCGTGTCGGTCGGCCGTAGTCCTGTTCCGTCTCCACCACAATGGCCCCCGAGCTGCGCGCCGATTACAGCTTGTTGATCAGCAGGATCGAGATGACCAGGCCGTAGATGGCGATGCCCTCGGCAAGCCCGAGATAAATAAGGGTTCGGCCGAGGTTCTCCGGCTTCTCGGTGATGGCGGCAAGTGAGGCGGCGCCGATCGGACCGACCGCAATGCCGGCCCCGATGGTGGAAATGGCGGTCGGGATACCGGCGCCGATGATTGCCAGACCCATGCCGAGCGACATCTCGTTGACGGACTCGACGGCGACGACATCCACGTTGGCGAAGGCGTCGTTGATGCCGAGCACCAGCAAACCGAGCTGAGCCCCGACGAAGACGACCAGCTGGGTACCCATCGCCGGCTTGTACCAGGACCGGGCCCCGGTCGCGAGCTGCGGGCGAAGCTCTAGCATGAGTCCGAGCAGGATGAGTCCGAGGATGGCGAAGGTCATCAGGGCGACGAGCCAGTACATTGCATGCTCCAGTGTTGTGTTTCGGTTGTGACGATACGGTTTTTCGGCAGCGCGCGGTCGGCGCTGAGTCGATGCATTCAGACGTTCGGTCCGTTGTTCGGAACAGTCGATTTGACGACTGCCGTCGGTCTATTCGGGCTCGCCGGGTTGATCAAGTCGATGTCCGCGTCGATAAGTCCCATGCCTCACTCCCGTTGAACGCATGGCTCAGGCCGCTCCACGCCGGAACTTCAACGGCGCGAACTCATGACCGTTCCCCGAGAAATAACGCGAGAAACCCTCGTAATACTGTAGACGCATCACCTGAATCATCACGATACCGCCCTCCAGGACGATGACGAAGATGTTGCCGAGGATCAGGGTCACGATGTGGCCGAACATACCCATCATGCCCGCGAGCGTCATGATGGCGATCGAGAGTGCGACATGGTTCAGGCTGAAGGCGGCGACACGCAAGAACGACAAGGTGTTGGAGACATAGCCGATCACGGTTTCCAGGGTCTCGATGAAGACGACCAGGATCTTCTCCCCGGCTGCTCCTTGCTGATGCCGCCAACTGTGCGCGGCGAGGGCGAGAAGCGCGCCGATGGCCAAGACCATCGGGAGGGTACCGAAAGCATCGACCGCGTCGACCCGAACCCCGGGGACACCCTCGCCGGCTGTGGCGACGTTCACGCCACCGCTGATCAGCGCCAGATAGAAGATCAGATTGATGATGCCGTGGTGTCCGAAGACGGCCCCGGACCAGTTGTGGATGACCAGCCGGTTGTAGATCGCCAGCAGACAGGCCAGTGTCAGGAAGAGCACGCCCCAGCCGAGTGCGATGCGCAGCATCAGGAGCGGGTCGCTCAGCGGACTCATCCAGAGCGCGGGGATCAGGTGCTCCTCGCCGAAAATGCTGCCGAAGAGCACGCCGAAGAACATCGAGGACAGGCCGGCCATCACTCCGAACGGCCAGAAGCGCCCGAGCTTTCTGCGCAGGAACCAGGCGGCGAGGGCGATCACGGCGCCTTGGCCGATGTCGCCGAACATGCTCCCGAACATCAGGACGAAGGTCACCGCAAAAAGCGGTGTGGGGTCGACCTCGCCGTACTCGGGCACACCGTATTGCTTCACCAGCATGGCGAAGGGCGAGAGGAACCAGCTCTTTGCCGGCACCGTCGGGACCAGCGCGCGTTCTTCCGGCGTGGGGTTGCGCACGCTCATCTCGAAGGGATGATTGAGCGATTCGCGCAGGCGTGCGTCGAGCTGCTCGACCGAGCGTGCCGGAACCCAGCCTGCGAGATAGGTCAGGTACCCGGCACTGCGGATTGACGGATCGAGCGACACCAGCGGTTCGGCCATCATCAGGGTTCGCTGAGCTTTCAGCAGCGGTCCTGCGAGGGGGGCGGACCAGTGCGCGAGGGTCTCGAGCAGGGTCTTACGTTGAGCGTCGATCGACGCGCGCTGAGCTTCGAGGTCGCGCTGCAACTCGGCCGGGGCGCGGTCGAGCTCCTGCGGGATCGGCAGGTTCTGAAAGCCCGCGGCGTCGAGCACGGCGGAGAGCTGACTTTCCTTTGTCCCCGCGGGACCGACGATCACGACATGGGCGCTCTCGCCTTGCTGCATATAGACGTGCAGGATGTACCCGGCCAGGCCGACGGCGCCTTCCAATTGGCGCAGGTTCTCGCGCGGAACCAGACCGACGTAAAAGTCGAGGAAGCGCGTCTTGCTGCGCAGCATGCCCAGATCGATGTTGAGATGGGCGAAGTTCGTCAAGGCGGCTTGCTGCTCCTTGACCAAGCGCTCCTCGTCGTCGAGACGGCGCAGATCTTCCTCGTAGCTGGAGGTCTCGTTCCAGAGCTCGCCCAACCAGGCGTTCAAGGTCTGCAGCTCGGCGAAATCGATCACCCGGACTTGCTCGATCGCGGGTGCCTCAGGCACCGGGATCGATCTGCCGATCTCCTCCAGACGGACCGCGGCTTGGATAAAGACCCGACCCAACCAGGCTTTCAAGGTCTGAATCTCGGGGAAATCGACCACCCGGCCTTGCTCGGTCTTGAGTGTCTTCGGCGACTTGACCCATTTGCCGATCTTCTCCAGACGGACCGCGCCTTGGGTGAAGACCTGGGTGAAGACCTGACCCAACCAGGCTTTCAAGGTCTGAGGCTCGGCGAGATCGACCGCGCGCACTTGCTCGATCTCGGGTGTCTTCGGCGTCTTGACCCATTTGCCGAGCGTCTCCAGACCGGCTGCGGTTTGGGCGAAGACCTTGCTCAGCCAGGCGTTCAAGGTGCGAAGCTCGGCGAGATCGTCCATGCGGACCTGCTCGATCTCGGGTGTCTCCGGCACCGGGATCAACTTGCCGATCTTCTCCAGACGGGCCATGGCTTGGGTGAAGACATCGCGATACTCGCGCCCCGGCAGACCGGCGAGCCGCGCCTCGGTCGGCGGGCGTGTGTCCGGGTGAAAGCTCTCCACGTCCGCCAAGGAGAGCGATGCCTGCGGAAGGTCTTCGGTGAGGACCAAAAGCCGGACATGCTTCATCGGTGTCGAGCGCAACATGCGTCAGCCCCTCTGCATCGGTTGGTGTGCCGGGGTACGCATCAGGCTGCCCGACTCCCGGCCCAGGGGCACCCGGGCTCGGACAGCTCGACCGCAATCTCGATGGCGGCGGACGGGAGCTTCAGGATCTGGCCTTGGGCCAGCGCGAACAACAACAGCAGGTCGCGTTCGCGCAGCATGAGATAAGCCAATGCACGCGCGACGCCCGATTGGGTGTGGTGCAGAACCCAATGCGCCTCGCCTGCCGCGTAGGCGCCGATGCGCTTCTGAACGTCCACGATGTTCGTGCTGCCGGCGAGCAGTCGGTCCAGCGGCGCCGGCAAGGTGGCGACGACGCCCTCGAAGGTCTCGACATTCACCAGATGCAGCAGCCGATCGCGCGTGAGCAGACGCATCGAAGGGACGAGATAGTAGAAGGTCTCGGACGCCGAAAGCTGGTAGGAAAACCGGAAGCGCAGGAGCCACATCAGATTGATGCGATCCAGCTCGGCGCCCATCAGGCGTTTCAGCGGGTTCAGGTTCGCGTCGCTGAACGCCATGACCTGACGCAACAGCCCGACGTAATAGCGTTGATCGATCGCCGCCTCCAACGCGAACGGCTCGCGCTGCTGCTCATAGACCTCGCGCGCTTGACGGGCCAGGGTGCGGTGGGCACCGGCCTCGAGCTGACGCAGCAGCTCCAGGACGTTCTCGGCGCGAAACAGCTCGGTGCTGACCTCCTCGGACAAGCGCATGTGCTCGGGCAGCACATAGAGATTGTCCTGGATCTCTTTCTGATCGAGGTCGTAGAGCTTGCCGCGGATCAGCGTCTTGAGGTTGAAGAGCGCATATTTGCGTCCCCAGTCGAGCACCAGGGCGCGCTCGGCGGTGTTCATGGGTCGCACCAGGATGAGCAGCTCGGCGAGCAGAACCTGAATCAGGCTTTGCTCCACAGCCCGACTGCGCGCGCGCGTGGACTGCTGATCGTCGAGGATGGCGGTCAAGCCGAAACGCTCCGCCAGAGCCGGCAAGGGCAGGTGCGAGAGTGCCGCGATCCCGCTCGGCTCCAACAACTGCATCGCCATGACGGTGACGCGCGTGTTGAGGTAGGCGTGGTCGGCAAGGATGGTCATGATGGAACCGCGAGTGAGCTGCTGATCGGGCGTCGCGCCGGCGAGGGATGCATGCGGCGTTCAGCGATCGGGGTCGATCAGAACCCGAAAGGCGGCATCCAAGGCTTCGCCTTCGCGGCGCTCGGCCTGATCGCGCAGTTGAACGTGTCGCTCGTCGTAGCGACGACGCAGCTCGGCGACGTTTTGCTCGGCGCGCTCCTCGGCCTTTGCGATGAAGCCCCGATGCAGATCCGGGATCCGCGCGGTGAAGCGATCATTCTCGGATTTGGCATCCGCCATCGCTTCTTGGATGGTGCGCTCCTGCTCGGCCTCGGCCTGCTGAGCGATCTTCTCGGCACGCATCTCGGCTTCGAGGAGGCGTTGGAGGGTGTCGTCCATCGTGATCTACCTGCTGGAACAACATGAGGTACGGCGCGTTACATTACCCGAAGACCGGGAAAAAAGCGCGCGACACTGCCGGGCGTTATACCGAGATCGTCCCCGCCATGCACACGCAGGCCGGGCAATCCGTCACGAAGCTGACGCGGATCAAATCCAACACGCACCGCCGCCCCGCGTCCTGCGACGCCTGAACTAGAATATCAGCGTATTCTAACGAAACCGCTTCCCAAGTGGAATGCATGGGCACGAGGGACGCAGAGGCGCGGTCGAGGCGCGATGCCTTTGGTCCGATGCCTCTCCGGGGCACTCGGTCGAGGCGCGATGGAGCGAGACGCGGCGTGATCAAGCAGTCCTCCGATGCTGACCTGGAACGGATCGATGTTGCGTTCAATCGAGCGCTGGCCGCGGAGTCATCCGCGCGCGAGTCGGTGGCGGCCTGTCGTATCGAAGCCGATCGGCTCCTGGCCGATGCCGAAGACCATGCGCGTCGCCTCGTCGAGCGTACCGATCGCCGTCTCCTCGCGATACAACGGATCGCCGATACGAGTCTGCAGCACGCACTCTCCGAGCTCATCGATCGGTCCGCGGAGCCGGTCGGTGACGGCCTCGACGCTTCCGCCGATGCTCGACTGAACGCCGCCGTCACCGCTCTCGCCGATGAAATGATCGGTGCCGTCGCCGATGCCGATCCCGCGATCGGGCGCGGCGAAGGCGGTCCGCCATGAACGCCGGTCCCCGTCTCGCCTATGCCCAAGCGCGTCTCCAAGCGCGTCTGTCACGGCTGCCCATCGCGGCGGATTGGCAGCGCTTGTCCGGCGCGCGCACCCTGGCGGCCTATCTGGAGGAGGCGCGCGTGACCGGGCTGATCGATTGGGTCAGGCCCTTCTCCGGCTTGAGTCAGGCCCATGAGATTGATCGTGGCTGTCGCGCCCTGGCGCTGGAGACGGCTATGACCGTCGCCGACTGGTCGCCAGCGCGCTGGCGGGCGGCGATCGAGTGGGTGGCCTGGCTGCCCTGGCTGCCGCAGCTCGAGCATCTGGCGCGCGGCGAGACCTTACCGGATTGGTCGGCCCTGGACGTTCGGCTGCGCGGCCTGATCGGCGAGGACGGCGCGCTGGATCCGCAGGCATGGGAGACGAGCGGGCTTGCCGCGCTATCGGCCGAGACCGACGCGAGGGTTGCGTCGCTCGCTCTCGGCGCGCGCTGGCAAACGGCGTGGCGCGAGCGCTGGCCGTCATGTCGAGGCCGCTGTCGGCGCGATCTGGACGGATTCTCCCGGCTGATCCAAGCCCATCTGGAGCGCTTCCGCGACGCGCCCTGTGCCTCCGCGTGGGAGCTGCGTGAAGCCCTGCGCGATGATCTGCGCGCATCTCTCCACCAACATCCGGTTCAGCCCGTCGCACTTTTCGCGTACCTCGCGATCGTCTTCCTGGATCTCGAACGGTTGCGCGCTGCCTTGCTCAGTCGGGCGGTCTTCGACACGGAGCGTTTGGATTCCTGATGTTGCGTCCTGCCTCCACACGCTGGTTCGAGGTGCTGTGCCCACGGCGCGAAAGCGTGCGCACGGTGACCGAACTCGCGCGTACCGGCGCGGTCGAGATCGAGATCCGGGATCAGGTCTGCGGGGATTCCCTGCTCGAGCATCTCTCCGAAGGACTCCAGACCTACGATGCGCTGAAGGTGCGCTACGAACGCTACTGGGAGCGCGCACGGCTGCGGCGCAAGCTGTTGGTCGAGTCGCCCGACGTGGTCTTGGAGCGCGCGCTCGCGCGGATCGGCGCATGGCGGCGCGAGGCGGATCCGCTGATCGACATCCTTCAGTCCTGCGAGGAAGAGCTGACCCGGCTCAAATGGTTGGCGCAGGTGATCGGCAAGATCATCGACAGTCCGCTCGACTTCGGCGCGGTGGCGCGCAGCGGACCTGTTCTAGGCACCTTCTGCGCGGTCTTGCCGAGGGATGCCCGGCCGCAGTTGCCGGACTGGGTCATCCCGCGTCCGATCCCGTGGGGCGACGAGGATTGCGCCATGATTCTGGGTCCGCGCGATCGGCTCGACGCGGTCAAACGACTGGTGCAGGCGGTCAAGGGACGGGTTATCGAGCGGCCACCCTGGTTGAAGGGCGATGCGCGCGATTCGCTTGCACGGATCGGTGCGCGGCGCGCGTTTCTCTCCACGCGCGTCGTCTACCTCAAGGCCGAGCTGGATACCCTCTTCGACGAATTCGATCTCGGCGAGACGCTCGGGGAGGTCGCCGGGCTGGCCTGGTTTGCTGCGCATGTCGGGTGTCTGGAGCGCGCGGGCGAGCATCTGGTCTGGGTCACGGGTTGGACCGACGATCTGGGCGGCGAGCGGCTCCGTGCCGCCCTCGACGCGGCACGCACCCGCGCCTTGCTGCGCCTGACCAAGCCGCCGCCCGGCAAGCGCCCGCCACAGATCCTGGATAATCCGCCCTGGATGCGTCCGTTCGAGCTCTTCGCGCGTTCTTTGGGTGTGCCGGGCTCGGACGAGGCGGATCCGACGCCGGTGCTGATCCTCGTGGTGCCCCTGTTGTTCGGCTACATGTTCGGCGACGTGGGGCAGGGCGCGGTGCTGGTCGGCGTCGGACTCTGGCTGCAACGACGCTGGCCGGAGGCGCGCTTGATGGTGCTCGGCGGCGCCTCGGCGATCGTCTTCGGGATCCTGTTCGGCAGCCTCTTCGGTCGCGAGGACATCATCCCCGCGCTTTGGATGCATCCGCTGCACGATCCCTTGACCTTGCTCGGCGTTCCCTTGCTCTTCGCCGTCGCCCTGCTCAGTCTGGGGCATCTCCTGTCAGGTCTGAGCGCACTCTGGCGCGGCGAGCTGCGGCACTGGTTGATGCAGGATCTGGGCTTTCTGGTGCTCTATCTGGGGTTGATCGCGACGGTGCTGCGCCCCGGCCTCGGCTGGATAGCGCTGCTGGGGTTGGCGTGGTACCTGATCGGCGCCTTCCTGGTCCATCGCGCCTTGCTCGGCGGGCTTGCCGCCATCGGCCATCTCTTGGAGTCCGGGGTCCAGATCCTGGTCAATACGCTCTCGTTTGCGCGTGTCGGCGCCTTTGCGTTGGCGCATTCGGCGCTCTCGGTCGCCGTGGTCACGATGGCGGATTCGGTGCCGCTCTGGGCCGGGATCCTCATCATGATCCTGGGCAATGTCCTGATCATCTTATTGGAAGGGCTGGTGGTCTCGATTCAGACCACGCGGCTCGTGCTGTTCGAGTTTTTCAACCGCTTTCTGCAAGGCACCGGGAGGGTCTTCAGGCCACTTCCGGTACCGCCGCCCATTGTGCGCGAGGCTGTGCAGGGGGCGACGTGAGCGGACCCGGGTCCGTCGGCGGTTCAACGCGTTATAAACCGCGTCCAGTGCGAGACGCGCATGTTCGAGTGAGATCGACATCGGGTGCGATCATGAGCCTTCGCGGGGGGCGTGGTTTAAAATAATAAATTTTTTAATAACTTAAACCGCGCAGGCTCCAGCGGTCGTGCAGTCTGCCGGGGCTGTTCCCATCCCGAAAACATCGCATACCGCGCCGGGCGCGGTTTAACAAGGAGTGAAGTCATGAATCGACAAATCCTGTTCGCCGGTGTGATGGTGCTGGGCGTCGCCCTGCTCGCCGGGATCTCCAGCCTGCTGCTCTGGCAGCCGGGTGCGATCGCCTCCGAGGTCGTCGCGCCCGAGGTGATGCCGATCCACCCGGATGTGCTGCGCTGGGGATACCTGGCGGCCGCTCTTGCGACCATGGTGGGCTCGGTCGCCGCGGCCTACGCGGTCGCGACCATCGGTGCCGCGGCCGTCGGTGCCTTGGCCGAGAAGCCCGAGCTGTTCGGGCGGATGGTCATCCTGGTCGGGCTCGCCGAAGGCATCGCCATCTACGGCCTCATCATCTCGGTGTTGATCCTCAATCGGCTCGGTTGAGGGGCACATCGTCATGGCCGCCTGCGTCTTTCTGGGCGACGAGGTCAGCGGGCTCGGGTTCCGGCTCGCGGGGGTCGAGGTCCATTGCCCTGAGCCGTCGGAGGTGCGTGCGCTCTTTCAACGGCTGCGCGAGGAGGCCCGTGTCATCGTCGTGACCGCCGAGGTCGCGGCCGCGTTGCCGCCCGATCTGTTGAGAGACGCGGAGTCGGCGACCTGGCCGCTGGTCTTGGTGATCCCGGACGTGCGCAACCGTGTTGCGGCGCCGGATCTCGTTGCCGAGGTGCGGCGCCATTTGGGGATGGCCGAATGAAGCTCGAGGAGCGCGAACGTGGTTTGCTGCACCTGATCGAGGAGTATCGGGACGCGGAGTGTCGTGCGCTTTTGGAGACGGCGCGCGCCGAGGCGAAGACCCTTCTCGCCACTGCCTATCGACGCGCACGCGCGCAGCTTCACGAGCGCGTGGCCTCGGAACGGGCGAATGCGCGATCCCGTCTCCACGCCGCACGCGCCGAGCACGACACCCGTCTGCGCGCGAGCGGAGATCGGGCCAATGCGCGACTCCTGGAGCTGGCGTGGCCGCGTCTGCACGAGGCGCTGAGCCGGCGCTGGGCGCATCAAGAAACCCGCGATATCTGGGCCAGGGATGCCATCGCTCAGGCGCGGCGACGGCTCCCGCTCGGCCTTTGGACGGTGCGCCACCCGCCCGAGTGGTCCGCGGCCGAATGGGGAGCGTTCGAGGCCGAGCTGACCCGGGCGCTGGGTCAGGCGCCGCATTTTCGGGCCGATGGCGCCGTGTCTGCCGGCCTCGTTATCGAAGCGCAGGGCGCGGTTCTGGATGCGAGCCTCGAGGGTCTGCTGCGTGACCGCCGACGGTTGGAAGCGCGCCTGTTGGCGGTGTTGGCACGGCATCCGACAGATGCGGGGGGCGAGACATGAGCACGGCGCAAACCACCTGGATCAGCGGCCCTGTCCTGCGGGCACGCCCCGACGGGGCTTTCCGTCTGCGCGAGTCGGTCACCGTCGGTGATCAGGCGCTGCTCGGCGAGGTGATCCGGATCGCCCGCGACGAGATCACCGTCCAGCTCTACGAGGACACCAGCGGCCTGCGCCCCGGGATCGAGGTCACGGGCTCCGGTCGGCTCCTGTCGATCCGTCTCGGGCCGGCGATTCTTGCCGGGATCTTCGACGGACTGCTGCGTCCCATCGCGGACATCGCCGATCCCTACGTCACGCCGGGGATGCAGGTACAGGCCGCCCGGCGGTTCCACTTCACCCCGAGCGTGTGCGTCGGCAAGACCCTGATGCCTGGTGCTGCGATCGGCGAGGTCGCGAACGGGACCGGCATCGCGCAGCGCTGCCTGGTGCCTGCGGATCTGCCGGGCGGGCGCGTCACCGCCATCGCGGACGCCGGCGAGTATGCGGACGACCAGCCGATCTGCTGGATCGACGCCGCCGATGGTCGGCACCTTCAGGTCGCCATGACCCACGCGTGGCCGGTGCGGGTGCCGCGACCCGTGCAGGCGCGACTGCCTTCGGACGAGCCCATGTTGACCGGGCAGCGTGTCATCGACTGTCTGTTCCCGGTCGCGCGCGGCGGCACCGGAGCCATTCCGGGCGGTTTCGGCACAGGCAAGACGGTCTTGCTCGAGACCGTCGGCAAGTGGTGCAACGCCGATGTCATCGTCTATGTCGGTTGCGGCGAGCGCGGCAACGAGATGGCCGGCTTGCTCGCCGAGTTCACCGAGCTGGAAGATCCGCGCAGCGGACGTCCCTTGCTCGAACGCACCGTCGTCATCGCCAACACCTCGAACATGCCCGTTTCCGCACGCGAGGCCAGCATCTACACCGGCATCACGGTGGCCGAGTATTTCCGTGACCAGGGCATGAACGTCACCCTGATGGCGGACTCCACCAGCCGCTGGGCCGAGGCCCTGCGCGAGGTCTCCGGCCGGCTCGGCGAGCTGCCCGGCGAGGCCGGCTACCCGGCCTATCTGAGCAGTCGCTTGGCCGATTTCTACGAGCGCGCCGCGCGGGTGCGCACGCTGGGCGGGGAGACCGGATCGGTTACGCTGCTTGGTGCGGTCAGTCCGCCCTCGGGCGACTTCTCCGAGCCCGTGACCACGCACACCAGACGCTATGTCGGCTCGCTTTGGGGCCTCGACGCCAAACGGGCGCAGGCGCGCTTCTACCCGGCGATCCACCCTCTGCAGTCCTACAGTCTGGTCGCCGGAAACCTCGCGCGTTGGTGGCACAACACCGGATGTACGCGCTGGCAGGAGCTGCGTCGACGCTTCCTGACGCTCTTGGAGGACGAGGCCCGTTTGGAGCGCATGGCCCGCATCATCGGACGCGACGCCATGCCCGCGCGCCAGCGGCTCGTGCTTATCTGCGCCCAGCTGGTCAACGAGTGCTTCCTGCGCCAGTCCGCCTATTCCATGAACGATCGCTACGCCAGCCCGTCGCGCCAAGCCGTCATGATGCGCCTGATCGGCAGCTTCATCGAAGGCTCCGAACGCCTGCTCGACGCCGGCGTCGCCCCCGAGGCGATCCGCGATCAACCCATCTTCCGTCGCCTCCTGCGCATGGGCGAGGAGATCGAAGAGGGCGACTGGGAGACCTTCTCCGCCCTCGATCAGGAACTGACGGGCACGATTCGGAGGCTGATCAACGAGGCGCGGGATGGGGGAGGGGGGTAGGTTCGAGCCGCCAGCCGCCTGCCGCCTGCCGCCAGCCACCAGCCGCCAACCGCCAACCGCCAACCGCCAACCGCAAGGGAATTGGTTAACTGAAGTTTCTCAGTTTCATACAGCCATATCATAATATAAGCAACCACGAATATGCGCGCATATTAGTGAAAGCTTATTGACGAAATCCAAGCTGCCACGATGACCAAACGCGTGTGAAAAACGCGGACGATTCGGTGAATAAACAAGCAGTTGAAGATGAATGCGGGCTCGCGCAAGCGTATAATGAAAGGTGCCTAAGCCAATGATTAGACGCCAAATACGAGCCGCATTCGATGTCGATCCTACCCGCACTCGCCATTCAATTCCAGGGCCTTTTTCCGAACTCCGACCACGGCCGAGAACGCGCCCGCTGGTTCATTCTCACGCTGCAGGCGATCCTGTTGCCGATCACCGCCTCGCGTACCTCCAACCTGCTGCGCACCATCGCCACGCTCTTCGGCGTGGTGATCGGCGAGGCCAGGTACTACACCTTCATGGCCTCGGTGAAGCTGCCGTGGACGCGGATCTGGGCGGTGCTCTGGCGGGCGATCCCCGACCCCCTCACCGACGGGCGCCTGCTGGTGGTGCTGGACGACTCGATCAATCCGAAGACCGGCACCAAGGTGTTTGCCTGCCAGCGCAGCTTCGACCATGCCGCCAAGACCAATCAGAGCTCGTTTCCGTGGGCGCAGACCATCGTCACGCTCGGACTGCTGAAGGTCATTCACGGGCGCTGGTGTTGCCTGCCGTTGGCCTTCGCCTTTTACCTGCGCAGGGCGACCCTGGCGCTGCGCAGCGTGCGCATCCGCGGTCGGGTGCTCACCTTCGAGACCAAGTTCACCCAAGCCGTGCGCCTGATCCAGAGCTTCGCCGGGGTCTTTCCGCGGGCGCCGATCCTGGTGGTCACCGACAGCTGGTTCGGCAACAACGGCTTGCTCAAACCGTTGCGCCGGGCGCTCGGCTCCCGTGCCCATCTGCTCTCGCGCCTGCGCGTGAACGCGGTGCTCCACGATCTGCCGGTGGCCGTGCCGGGACGCGCCGGACGACCCCGCAAGTACGGGGAGCGTCTGGGCAGTGTCAAGGCGATGCAGACCGCACTGCGGGCCACCGCGCGGACTTATTCCCTCAACCTCTACGGGCGGGTTCGCGACGTGGTGGCCGCCGAGCAGGTGGTGATGCTCAAGTCCCTGCGCTGCCAGGTGCGCGTGGTGTGGGTCTACCGGCGTACCCAATGGATCGCACTGGTGACCACCGACCTGACCCTATCCGTTGAACAAATGATTGAAATCTATGGCGCGCGCTGGAAAATAGAAGCCGGATTCAGGGAAATCAAGCAGGAGATCGGCAGTGCCCAGACGCAGACCCGCAATCCCGATGCGGTCACCAACCATCTGCACTTCTGTATGGTGGCCACCACCATTACCTGGATCTACGCGGCCAGCTTGGAGCAAGCCCCCGCACGGCGCTACGCCGCTGCGCGTCGGACCGAATATGCCTTCGCCGATGTGCGCCGAGCGCTTGCACATGATCTCGCCGACGTGGGTTTCGGGGTCGACTGCGACGATCCCGGCCAAGGCACCCGAAATCCCCTCATCGTTGCAGTCATGCGGCTGGTCGCCTGAGGAAGACGGGAAACTTCAGTTGGTTAAGGCTGATAGCAGGAAGCAGGAAGCAGGAGGCAGGAAGCAGGAAGCAGGAAGCAGGAAGCAGGAAGCAGGAGGCAGGAGGCAGGAAGCAGGAAGCAGGAAGCAGGAGGCAGGAGGCAGGAGCCGTACTCGCTCCCACGCTCCGCGTGGGAGTGTCGCCGGGACGCTCCGCGTCCCTGCCGCAGGTCGATGCGCACCGCCGGCGGTCCGTCACGGCGCCGATCCGCGACCGGTACCGCCCCGCCCCGCGACGCAGAGCGTCGGGTCTACACTCCCACGCGGAGCGTGGGAGCGAGTTGGGCAGGAAGCAGGAGGCAGGACGCAGGAAGCAGGAGGCAGGAAGCAGGAAGCAGGAAGCAGGAGGCAGGAGGCAGGAGGCAGGAGGCAGGAGGCAGGAGGCAGGAGGCAGGAAGCAGGAGCCGTACTCGCTCCCACGCTCCGCGTGGGAGTGTCGCCGGGACGCTCCGCGTCCCTGCCGCAGGTCGATGCGCACCGCCGGCGGTCCGTCACGGCGCCGATCCGCGACCGGTACCGCCCCGCCCCGCGACGCAGAGCGTCGGGTCTACACTCCCACGCGGAGCGTGGGAGCGAGTTGGCAGGAAGCAGGAGGCAGGAGGCAGGAGGCAGGAAGCAGGAAGCAGGAGGCAGGAAGCAGAAGGCAGGAAGCAGGAAGCAGGAAGCAGGAAGCAGGAAGCAGGAAGCAGGAGGCAGGAACCTCCCGCACCCATCCCACCCAAGCAGGTACGCCAATGACATACGCCAGACTCATCGGAGAGGAGATCGCCAACCGTGCCGAGGGTCCGCTGTTGTTCTTGAGCCGCAGCCTCGACGTGGGTTTGAACGAGGCGGTCGAGGTGGAGGGCACGGACGGCTCGGTGCGTCTCGGGCGCATCGCGGCCTTGGACGAGGACACCATCACGGTCGAGATGCTCGACGACACCGCCGGGCTTGCCCTGCAGGGCACGCGGGTACGCTTCTTCGGCGAGCCGTTGCGGTTCCATGTCGGTCCGGGGCTGCTCGGGCGGGTCTTCAACGGCATCGGCAAACCGCTCGACGGCGGACCGCCGCTCGCGGCCGAGCACGCCTACCGGGTCGAGGGTCTGCCGATCAAGCCCACCGCACGCGTGGCGCCGAGCGAATTTCTCGAGACCGGTTTCACGGCGATCGATCTCATGAACAGCCTGGTGCGCGGCCAAAAGTTGCCGCTCTTCTCGGGCGGCGGGCTCCCCCATGACCGCATCGCTGTTGACATTGCCTGCAACGCGCGCCTGCCGGGAGATGCGCAAGAGGCTGAAGGGTTCGCCATCGTCTTCGCCGGCATCGGCATCCCGCACGACAGCGCCGAGTTCTTTCGCGAGGAGATGGAGAAGAGCGGGGCGCTCGCCCGCACCGTGCTCTTTCTCAACCTGGCCAGCGATTCGAGCGCGCAGCGTCTGCTCGCCCCCCGCTTCGCCTTAACCGCCGCGGAGTACTTGGCGTTCGTCGAAGGCATGCATGTCTTGGTGATCCTGACCGATCTCACCAACTACTGCGAGGCCCTGCGAGAGGTCTCGGCGAGCCGCGGCGAGGTCCCCAGCCGGAAGGGCTATCCGGGCTACATGTACTCGGATCTGGCAACCCTCTACGAGCGCGCCGGTCGCATCCGCGGAAAACCGGGCTCGGTCACGCAGGTCCCCATCCTGACCATGCCCAACGACGACATCACTCACCCCATCCCGGATCTCACGGGCTACATCACCGAGGGTCAGATCGTGCTCGATCGGGATCTGCACCGGCGCGACATCTATCCGCCGATCCGCTTGCTGCCGAGTCTGTCGCGTCTGATGAAGGACGGCATCGGCACGGGACGCACCCATGCCGATCATCCGGCACTCGCCGCGCAGCTCTACGCCAGTTACAGCCAGGCCCGGCAGACACGGGTGCTGGCCGGTGTGGTCGGGGAGGACGGTCTCTCGGATGACGACCGCAAGCTGCTTCTCTTCGGCGACGACTTCGAGCAGACGGTGATCCATCAGGGTGTCGATGCGCGGACCCTGGAGGAGAGCATGGCCGCCGGATGGTCCGCCCTGCGCGGCTTACCGGCGGGCGAGCTGCACCGACTCGACGACCGTCAGATCCGCGAGCATTTGCTCGATCAATCCCCGCGCCGAGAACCCGTCTCATGACCGAGCGCGCGATCGTTCCGACCCACAGCGCCTTCCTCGAGCTCAAGGAAGAGCGCTCCGGGATGCGGGAAGGGTATCGATTCCTCGACGAGAAACGGCTGATCCTCGCCGCCGAGATCCTCGCCGAGCTCGGCCGCTACGAGCATGAGCTGGCCGCCTTTCGAGCCGACTATCGCGAAGCCGCCGATGCACTCCAAGGCGCTGTCGCCCGTCATGGCCTGGAAGGACTCGCCATCCACCCGCCGGCACCGCCACTCGACACCGATTGCCGTCTCACGCCGCGGCGCGTCCTCGGCGTGACCCTGCACGATCTGGTCGACAGCGATCGGCAGCCGCAATCACCCCCGCCGAGCGTCGCCGACAGCCCGGACGCCGACCGCTGTCGCCGAGCCTTCCAGGTGCTGATCCCGCGCATCGCCCGTCTGGCCGCCATGGTCGGCAATCTCCAACGCCTGCGCGCCGACTACGCCCGCACCGCCCGCCGCGCGCGCGCACTCGAAGACGTCCTCCTCCCCGAGATCGACGACACCCTGCGTGCGGTGGAGTCCGCGCTCGAAGAGCTCGAGCGCGAAGAGGTCGTGCGTGCGCGACAGGTTCGGGTCTGAACCGCCTGTCGCCATTGATCGCGCCAAGGCCATTCGTTTAGACTTCCGCGCTTCGGTTCCGCTCGTGACAGGGTCACGAGCGGTTAAACCGCATCAGGAATGACGGGTGTTGTTCTCACCTGTGCCCGGTCATTCCGAACGCGGTTTAAAGGGAACACGGTGAGGCACGCCGACTGCGGCCGATTCCGTGACTGTCCCCGCAACTGTAAGCGCCGAGGCCCACCGCTGACGCCACTGGGCGCTGTCATCCGCAAGGGATGACGGCCCGGGAAGGCCGGTGATGCCGACGACGCGCGAGTCAGGAGACCTGCCGAACCCCCATTCACCAACGGGACGGGCGATCCCTTAGAGGTTTATATGCACATCGTCGACGGCGCCTTGTCTCATCCCGTTGTCATCGGGGGTGCGGTTCTGGCCGTGGCCGGAATCGCCAAAGGTCTGCGGGAGCTGGACATGGAGCGCATCCCGGCGGCGGGAGTCCTGAGCGCGACCTTCTTCGTCGCGGCCTTGGTCCATGTGCCCATCGGCCCGTCCAGCGTCCATCTGATCATGAATGGGCTCGCCGGGATCGTGCTCGGTTGGGCGGCCTTTCCCGCCCTCTTCGTCGGTCTCCTGCTCCAAGCCGTCTTTTTCGGCTTCGGCGGAATCACGGTGCTCGGGGTCAACACGCTGGCGATCGCCCTGCCGGCGGTTGCGGTCCACTATCTGTGCCGCTCGGGGATCCGGTCCGAGCGCATCGGGGTCGCCGCTGTTTGGGCCGGGCTCGCGGGCGGGTTTGCGATCGCCATGACCGCGGCCTTGGTGGCATTTGCCCTGACCCTGAGCGGCCAACACTATCTGGTGGCGGCCAAGCTGGTCTTCTTCGCACATCTTCCGATCATGGCGATCGAGGCGATGCTCTGCGTCGCCGCCGTGACCCTCATCCGACAGGTGAAGCCGGAGCTGTTCGGCGTCTTCGACGAGCCCGTTGTGCGGAGCGGCGATGCCTGAATGCCCGGGTTGGCGTTGCAGTCGGGGTTGGACCATCCTTGCTCTGTTCTGGCTCGTGTTCGGGCTCTTGCTCGGCGGACCGGCTCAGGCGCATAAGGTCGTTGCCTCGGCGTGGGTCGAAGGGACCGACCTCGTCGGTGAGATCGGCTTTTCCAACGGGAAGCCGGCTCCGCCCGGCACACCGGTCGAGGTCTTCGACCATGAGCTGCGCAAGCTCGGGGAGACCGCAACCGACGAGGACGGGTTGTTTCGCTTCAGCGCGCCGAGCCGGCCCGGAGATGAACGTGGAGGCGGGCTCGCGGGCGAGGCGATCAAGGGGGTCGCGCTGACCGTCCGCGCCGATCTCGGGGCCGGGCATCTGGCCGAGATCCGGCTCTCGCCCGAGGAGGTCGCGCCACTAGCAGGCGGGTCTGCATCCGACACCCCTCAAGGATCCGCCGAAACGCTCGGCCCGACCAACGAGGCGCTTCGCGCACTGATCGCCGAGGCGGTCAGGCAAGAGGTCCAGCCCTTGCGAAGAGAGATCGTTCAGCTCAAGGAACAGACCGGGTTGCAACAGATCCTCGGCGGAATGGGTTATATCGCGGGTCTATTCGGGTTGCTGTTTTTTGTTTACGGCCGCCGGCCGACGCGAGCCTGAGACCGGCCATGGGGCATCTGCTCGAGCCCGCCGAGTGTGCGACGACAGCCGGCGGGGCGCGCCGGGGCTGGCTGCGCGACCTGGATCCGCGCCTTCGCATCGTTGCCGCCACCTTGTTCGCACTGGTGGTGGTTTCCCTGTCGGGTCTACAGACGCTTGCACTCGCGCTTTGTCTGGCCATCCTCTTGATGCTCTGGGCACGTCTGCCCGCCGGCCCGACCCTTAAACGGATGGCGGCGATGGACGGTTTTATGCTGTTCATCCTGTTGTTGCTGCCCTTTACGGTGCCCGGGACGCCGATCTTCGCGTGGGGGTCCTTCAGTGCGAGCGCCGAGGGTCTGCACAAGGCGGTCGCGATCGTGCTCAAGGCCAATGCGATCGTGCTCGCGCTTCTGGCCTTGGTCGGCAGCCTCGAGGCGGTCACGCTCGGTCACGCCCTTGCCCGCCTGCGGATGCCGGCGACACTGGTGCAACTGCTGCTGTTTACCGTGCGTTACATCACCGTCATCGGCGAGGAATACGCGCGGCTGCGCACGGCGATGCGCGCCCGCTGCTTTCGCCCGGGCAACAACCGACACACCTACCGAAGCCTCGGCTATCTGGTCGGGATGCTGCTGGTGCGCAGCCTGGAGCGCTCCGAGCGTATCCTGGCCGCGATGCGCTGCCGCGGCTTTCAAGGCCGTTTTCATCTCCTGGACCAATTCGCCTATCGCCCCGGCGACGCGGTCTTCGCAGGAGCTGCTGCATTCGCGTTCGCGGCCTTGCTCGCACTGGATCTCTTGCATGCCAACCTTGTTTGAGCTGAGCGGGTTGCGTTTTGCGTACCCCGGGCAAGCGCCGGTCCTGCGGGATGCGAGCCTCGGCCTGGATGCAGGCGAGCGCATCGCGCTGACCGGTCCAAACGGATCCGGCAAGAGCACCCTGCTGCATATCATGGTCGGGCTCTTACGGCCCCAGGTCGGGACGGTCGTCGCCTTCGGCGCACCAAGGCGTAACGAACAGGATTTCCACGAGGTCCGACAGCGCGCCGGCCTGGTCTTTCAGGATCCGGACGACCAGCTCTTCTGTCCGACCGTGGCCGAGGACATTGCCTTCGGACCGCTCAATCTCGGCAAATCGAAGACGGAGGTCCTCGAGGTGGTCGACCGCACGCTCGACCGATTGCAGCTCGGCCACCTGCGCGATCGCGTCACGCACAAGCTCTCGGGCGGTGAAAAGCGCTTGGTCGGCCTCGCTACGGTGCTGGCGATGGAGCCGGACGTGCTTCTGCTCGACGAACCCACCAATGCACTGGACGAGGCGACTCGGGCCCGACTGGTCGCGATCCTCAACGCGCTCCCCCAAGCCCTGATCGTCGTCTCCCACGACGCCCACTTCAGACGCAAGGTCACCAGCCATCAGTACCGGATCCGCGACGGTGTCATCGGTGCGCTGGAGGTGCATTGTCCGCATGCCGAATAGGCCGACCCGAGCGAGAGGCTGCTTTTCGAGTGAGTTCGACGTCTGGTGCGTCCACAGCCCTTAGCGAGGGCGCGGTTTAAAATGATATATTATTGAATATATTGAACCGCGCCGGCTCCGACCCGCCTTACCCACAACGAGATCAAAGCTAATGAAATCGACACGACCCTATCGGGTTTTGATGACCTCGGCGTTGTTGATCCTGCTCTCGGCGTCGCCCCTGCGGGCCGATGCCGATGCGGCGATCGCCGCCAAGGTCGAGACCATCATCGCGCTGAACCAACACCTCGGTCGCTATGCGATCGAAGTCCAATCGCAGGACGGGCGTCTGCGAATCGAGGGGTCCGTGCCGGGCGTCATCGAGCGTGCCCTGGCGGAGGATCTGGCAAACCTGGTTGCGAACGGGGTGCCGGTCGACAACGCGCTCGAACTGGATGCGGCCTTCGCGGCGAGTCCGGGGCCGCTCACGTCTCAGGTCAAAGACCTGGATGTGGCGACCAAGATCCGGCAGCGCCTGGGATGGCAGACCAGCACGAGCGGGCTGGAGGTTGCCGTCGAGGTCGAGGGGGGCATCGCCCGTCTCCAGGGGCGCGTCGGCTCGCCCGGCGCGTCCGATCGCGTGGCGACCCTGGTCGGGACCACCGAAGGGATTGTCGAGGTCTTCAACTACATCAACGTCAACCCGGATATCTTGACCGAGGAGCGCGAGCGACAGGCCGCCGCCGGAGATGTCGAGCGCTCCGATACCTGGATCGCCGATCGCGTGAACACCGTTCTGGGTTACGACACGACCGTCAACGCGCGCAGTATCGAGGTGATCGCGAACGACGGGGTGGTGTTGCTCCGCGGGACCGTCACGTCGCTGGCCGAGCGCCAAGTTGCCGAGGCGCTGGCGGGCGACATCCTGGGTGTGCGCGAGGTGGAATCGCTGCTGAGTTTCGAACGACCCATGTGACCCGCGCGGTACGCCTGCCCGTGTACCGAGTCAGCGTACCGAGTCAGTGCGCCGAGTCAGTGCGCCGAGTCAGTGCGCCGAGGTGATTTTCGGGACATGAGCGACCCGCTTGGCGATCTCGCGAGTTGATCCGTGAGCCGTCTTTGCGAGGTACTCATCGATAATCAGCGATGTCAGGGACGCCTATCATCGATTGGTTCGACCGCCAACAGGTCGTTAACCTAAAGTATCGCTGACCATGCGAGCACGCCAATCGTCCGTGTGCTCGATCGTCTTTCAGCCGGACGCGTTGTCATGATGGAACGTCTTTACCCTATCCTGCCCTTTTTGCGCTGGTTCCCCATGACTCGGGAGGGCCTGCGCCACGACATCATTGCCGGAATCACGGTCGCTTTGGTGTTGCTGCCGCAGGGCATGGCCTACGCCCAGTTGGCGGGTTTGCCTGTCGTTTACGGGCTTTACGCCTCCTTTATCCCCGTCATGATCGCCTCGATGTGGGGCTCGTCGAGTCAACTGCACACCGGCCCGGTGGCGATGCTCTCGCTGATGTCCGCGGCGGCGATCATTCCCTTCGCCTCACCGGGAAGCGCGAGCTTCATCGAGCTTTCGATCATGCTGGCCTTGATGGTCGGTGTGCTGCGTCTTGCACTCGGTTTGTTCAAGCTCGGAGCCATCGTCAATCTGCTGTCGAGCCCCGTGGTCGTGGGCTTCACGAATGCGGCGGCGCTGATCATCGGACTCTCGCAGCTGAGCAAGATCATCGGCGTGCCCTTTCCGCGCTCGGACTTCTATCTCGCGGATCTTTGGCGTGTCGTGCAGCAGATCGGCGAGACCCATTGGCCGACCCTGGTGTTCGCGCTTGCCGCCTTTCTGCTGATGGATGCGCTCAAACGGTTTTCTCCCCGGCTCCCCGGCGTCTTGATCGCCGTACTCGCAACGACCGCTTGGTCGGCTCTGATCGGCTTCGAGCACAAGTCGACAGTCGGGATCGAGCAGATCCAGGACGTGCCGACGGTGGAGACGATCGAGTCTTACAGCCAGACCGCGATGCGGATCAAAGCCCTCACCGCGTTGATCGCGGAGCGCAGCCGCGAGGCCGCCCGGCTTGAGCAGGAGGGCGGGATGGAGGCCATCAAGCGCGCAGCTGAGTTGTCGGCATCGGTGCGTCTCTTCCAGTACGAGCTGGATCAATCGCGCTCACAGAACAACGCGCGCCGCATCGATCTGCACGCCATCCGCTTGGAAGGTTCGCCGATCCCGGACGGGCCGATGCTCCTCTTCGCCAAAGGCCAAGTCCCCGAGGGCCTGGCGCGTGATGGCCGGATCTGGCATTTCGTCGAGACGCGCGACGGGACGGTGACGCTCTCCTCGGGCGGGGCCGTGGTCGGGGACATCCCTAAGGGGCTGCCGCAGTTTGCCGTGCCCGAGGTGCACTGGGATCTGATCCTCGCGCTGCTCCCGGCGGCGATCGTGATGGCGCTGATCGGCTTCATGGAAGCGACCTCGATCTCCAAGGCCATCGCCACCACGACAGGCGAGCGGATCAACGCCGGCAAGGAGCTGGTCGGACAGGGTCTGGCCAACATCGTCGGTAGCTTTTTCAGCTCCTACACGGTCAGCGGATCCTTCTCGCGATCCGCCGTTGCGGCCAAGACGGGCGCCAAGACCGGCCTGTTCGCCGTCATCAGCGCGCTGGCGGTGATGGTCTTCCTGCTCTTCTTCACCTCCTACCTCTACAGCCTGCCGCAGTCCGTGCTGGCGGTCATCGTGATGATGGCCGTCTTCGGGCTGATCCGAGTCGCGCCGCTGGTCCATGCCTGGAAGGTCGATCGCGGCGGCGCGATCGTCGGCATCGTGACCTTCCTGGCGACCCTCATGATGGCCCCGGCAATCGCCAACGGAATCCTCCTCGGCATCGTCCTGACGGTGGTGCTCTATCTGATCAAGAGCATGCGTCCGCGCGCAGAGATCGTCGCCCGCAAACCCGATGGAACGCTTGGCGGCATCAAGGCACACAATCTCGCGCCGGTCAGCGAGGCGGTGGTGCCGGTGCGCTTCGACGGCTCGTTGACCTTCTCGACCGTCGCTTACTTCGAGGACATCGTGCTGGAGGCCATCGCCGAGTTTCCGAAGACCAGAGTGATCTTGATCATCGGTAGCGGAATCAACGAGATGGATGCATCAGGTGAGGAAAAGGTCAATGAAGTTGCCAAACAGCTTCGGGACGCGGGCATCGGGCTCTATTTCAGCGGGTTGAAGCATCAGGTGATGTCCGTCCTCGAGAAAACCGGAGTCGTCGAAGAGCTCGGACGTGATCACTTCTTCCCGAACAAGGAGCATGCGCTCAAGGTGTTGCTCGAGCGCTACGAGGACTCCTCCGAACCGCAAGGCAAGTGAGGGTCGGTGTGCGAAACCTTTCGCGGCTCGAGGACGACTGCACGTCGTCTATCCCGGGGGCACGCCGCTTCGCGACGTTGCTTCCGGGCGATCGGATGAGCAAGGAAGGATCGGTTCGTCCGGAATCCGATGACGACAACGACAACGACAACGACAACGAGTAGAGCCTTCGACCCCTTTTCCTGGTTGCGGCTCTGTCGGTAGATCCTTTCCCGGAGATCACCGAAACAAAAGTGTCAATGCCGCTTTTCGCGCTCGACGCGGTTTAGGGTCATGCAGTTTCGGATCCTTGGCCAACATGCTGAATCATCGTTGGCCGCATTCCGCCGCAACGCGCTGGATCCGCGAGAGGGGCGTGGGGCATCCGCACGGCCAGCGTCAGGGCAGCCGCGGCCAGACAGATGACGCCGCCGACCAAGAAGGCCGTGTGGTACTCCCCGAGCTGGAACAGCTGCGTCGCCAGCGTGTCGGTCGCGTCGCGCACCTGATACTCGATGCCGCCCGCGTCGTGCATCAACGAGGCGGCCAGGTGGGGGCCGAGTAGGCCGCCGGCGCCGTAAGCAGTGAACAACAGGCCGTAGTTGACGCCGATGTTGCGGGTTCCGAAGTAGTCGGCGGCCATCGCGGGATAGAGGGCGAGATAACCGCCAAAACACAGGGCGATCATCGACACGCCGAGGAGATAGAGGGGGTACGTCCGCATCGAGTCGAGTCCGAGCAGGAGCAGGCCGCAGAGGATGAACATGAGCATCAGCGTGCGCTCTCGTCCGAAGGTGTCGGACACCCGTCCCCAGAGGATGCGCCCGGCGGCGTTGAAGATGGCCAGCACCGCCACCGCCATGGCCGCGGCCGAAGAGACGGCGACGAAGTGCTCGTGGTGCACCGGGATCTCGGCCACCGTCGCCAGGCTGAAGCTCTGCCAGATGGGTGCGGCCTTCATGATGATCATGAGGCCGGCCGTGCTGCCGGCAAGGTAGGTGACCCACAAGACCCAGAACACCGGGGTGCGCAGCATCTCCCGCGGCGAGAACTCGGCATGGACCGCGCCCGCTGCGGGCGCCGGCGGCGTCCATCCGGGCGGACAGTATCCGGCCGGCGGATTGCGCAGCAGCTGCGCGCCGAGCACCACCGCCACCAGAAAGATGCAACCGAGGACGGTAAAGGTGCCGAAGACCCCGGCCTGGGGGAGCGGAAAGAGTCCGATCCCGAAGAGCTGGTAGGAACCGCCCGTGATCAGCGCCCGCGCCAGCGGCGCGAAGAAAAAGGCGCCGGCCCCGAAGCCTGCGACCGCCAGCCCGGTGATCAGGCCACGCCGGTCCGGGAACCACTTCACGCAGGTTGCGATGGGGCACACATAGGCCATGCCGATGCCGATTCCGCCGAGCACCGCGTAGGTGCCCACCAGCCAGTACAGGGCCACCTCCTCGGAGAAGTTGCCCGTCATCCCCGCGAGGATCAGCCCCGTCCCCAACACCACGCCGCCGATGGTGCCGACGCCCCGCGGGCCGAGCCGGTCCTGTACCTGGCCGCCGAAGATGACGGCCAGCGCGAAGGTCGCGATCACGATTTGGGCCGGCAGGGTGACCTGCGCCTCCGACCAGCCGGGGAAGATGCCCAGCAGGGGGGTCTGGAACACGCTCCAGATGTAAACGGCCCCGAGGCTCACCTGGACGATCAGGGCCCCGGCGACCACCAGCCATCGGTTGTATGTGCGTACGTCTCTCATGGGTCAGACAGGGTCTCGGTAGGGGATGGATGGAGCTGCGCTCAGGGTGGTGTCCCGGGGCCGGTGCCGGGTCGCACGCCCGGCGCCGGGTCGGAAACGAAGACCTCGTCGTCGACCAGGGTGGCCCACAGGGTCCACCTGCGGCGGATTGCCAGTCCTGCGGAGCGCATGCAGGGCCGCACGATCAGGTGGCGTGGCTTGTGGTCCAGAACGTCCCGGCCGAGACAGTGGTGTTCATGCCCGCGGGCTCGCAACGATGCCTCCTTGTCGCGTCTCGGAGGCTTGTAGGATTCTCGCGATGATAGCCGGGGCTCACCGCGCGGCGAGCAGAGAAGCGATGGAAAAAACTCCGATAACACATCGGATAATCAGAACTCTTGGTGCCCTGAGCGCGGCGGCCGCGGGCGCGTCGGCGGGTGCTGTCGGATAGGTCGTTGAGGTTCCGCATCCCCGCGCACCAAGGTCATCATGTTTGGGAAGGGAGCGATCAGCCTGTCGGGGCGACTTCGGACGCCCCGACAGGGCTTGCAGGCATGTGCTTATTCCGGAGCTTCTCCGGGACCGTCCTCAAGTTGGCCGGGACGCGACTGTTCTCTGCCGTCGGGGCCTGCAGAAATGCCGTGTCGCGTGTTTGTTTTATCTCGTCTCTCCGATCGGTTGAAGGGGTTTATTTGACGGCAAAGAAGGTCACGCCGTGGACCTTGAGGTCCTTGGCCACCTTGTCCGCCGCGCTGGTGTTGCGGAAGCAGTCGTAGCAGCCGACCAGCCGCCCGTGACGCAGCCCGACCGACTTGGCGATCGCGGGAAGCTCCTCCTCGACCAAGGCGCCCGCGATGCACGCGGCCCAGAGGTCCGGGTTGGCGCGCGCGTCGAGCGTAAGCTCGCGTGCGACCACCACGTCTGCGAGATACAGGCGTCCGCCCGGCTTGAGCACGCGATGGATCTCGCGAAACACCCGGGTCTTGTCCGGGGCCAGGTTGACCACGCCGTTGGAGATGACGACGTCGATACTCGCGTCCGGAACGGGCAGGGCCTCGTAGCGTCCGCCGCGGATCTCGACGCGATCGGCGAGCCCCGCGAGCTGTGCGCCGAGCTGCGCGCATTCGCGCATCATGGGGGTCATGTCGACCCCGATCGCCCGACCCTCCGGGCCGCTGCGTCGGGCCGCGATCAGCAGATCCGTTCCGGCGCCGCAGGCATGGTCGAGGATCGTCTCGCCCGGATGGATGTCGCCCGCGGCGAAGGGGTTGCCGACACCGGCGAAGCGATCGACGCTGATCGGGGGCAGGGCGGCCAGCTCAGCGGGGTCATAGCCGAGGTAGTCTCGGGCGTAGTCGGGTCCGCGGTGGAAGTGGTAGGTGTCGTAGGGGTCGCGCGCGACCCGGTCGTAGGTCTCGCGGACCTTGTGGCGCAGATACTCGGCGTCGAAATCGATGGGGCTCATAACGGCCATGGTGATCTCTCCTCGGGTTGTTTCGTATCGGGTGGATGGGTGGATCCGTCGTCTCGGTTGCCCCGGTCGGCGCGATCGCCGATCCGCCGAACAGGGCACCGCTGTCATGTCAGTTGCCGTCGCCGACCGGGGCGATCCGGCCGCCGCGACCTTTGCCGCCGAGGCGGGGGATCAACATGGGCACATGCTTGCGATAGCCGGCGTACTCGGGGTGGGCCTTGAGCAGGTCGCGCTCCTCCAGCCGAATGCCGATCAGGATGTAGCCCGTGGTCAGCAGCGCGAACAGCAGGTGTGCCGCGGTCATGGTCGGGGTCGCCCAGAAAACGAAGAGCCAGCCGACATAGAGCGGGTGACGCACCAACCGATAGGGTCCGGGGGTCTTGAAGCGCAGCGGCGTGTAGGGCTTGCCGATGAGCTGCAGCCACACCTGACGCAGGCCGAACAGGTCGAAGTGGTTGATCAGGAAGGTCGCCACCAGCACCGTGACCCAGCCGAAGCCATAGAGACCATAGAGCACGGCCTGACCCGCCGGGTCGGTCACGTTCCAAATGACCCCGCCCATGGGCTGCCACCAAGCGAACAGCGCGATCAGCAGCAGGCTGGCCGTCAAGGTGTAGGTGCTGCGCTCCGCCTCGCGCGGGATGTAGCGGGTGATCCAGCGCTTGAAGGCCGGGCGAGCCATGACGCTGTGCTGCACCGCAAAGATCCCGAGCAGCAGGCTATTGATCAGCGCCGCGGTCCAGAAGGGCACGGTCGGCTCCGAGTCGATCGACTTGGGCACCAAGATGTTTCCGATGAAGCCGATGGCATAGAGAAAGCTGGCAAAGAACACGAGGTAGCTGACGACCCCGTAGGTAAAGACAGTGACACGTTTGAACATGCGGGTCTCCTCCGATCGATCTGCACTGGATCACCGCCGGATGCGTCGCGAGGCGGTGATCGGGGGTTTCCCGGTCGGGATGACGAGGCGCCATGTCCGATCCGGTTGCAGATGAGTCTGGACCGCCGCTGTAACCTGCCGGCTTCCCGCGTGTATCTGGATTGTTGTCGGAGGGTTTCGGTCTATATTCACGACGGAAGGGATGCCGAAGCCCGATGCGGAGAAAGGCATCCGGAAGGATCCCCGATCGCCACCCGCTTCGCTGTGACCGGACGCGACCCCGGTGGCGCAGCAGGGGCTGCGGGTGACTGCGGATTGGGGAACAGCGCCACATGCGGACACGAGTCGCAGTCGGCGTTGAACCTCTATGTCGTCTGTCACACCGACAATGTCGGCGGCTATGAATCCAACCTGAGCCTCTCGCGAGCCCGCGCCGAGGCGGTTGTTGCCGCTCTCGTCGCGCAAGCGGACATTGATCGCGTTCGACTCGTCCCGGCCGGCGTTGCCGATCTTGCGCCCGTCGCATCCAATGCCACCGAATCCGGGCGAGCCATGAATCGGAGGGTCGAGCTGGTCGCGCGATAGCCCGATTCAGGCCGCCTTCGTCACGACGGCAATGGAGGCACGCACCGGTACCGAGCAATGGTGTAAGCCGTCAAAGTGGTGAGCGGCCCGGATCGGAGTCAATCCACTTGGACGCGGTTTAGTGGAGCGCGTTGGCCGGCCACCTCTCCAGGTACTTGCGCATCACGTCCTTGACCGCCTCCGGTACGTTTTGGAAGGTCGCTTGCCGCATTCCGTCGGCCAGGAAACCCGGCATATCGTAAGGCAGCCGTCGGCTCATTTTTTCGAACGTTTGCTCCATGAGCTCCGGGTCGAGCGATCGGGTTGCGGCAATGCCGGCGTTGAGATTGATGACGCGCCAAGGACGCCAGGCGTCACCACGATCCTCGTCGAGTTGCAGCTTCGTCGATGCCGCCTCGATGACCTCCTCCATGAGGCCGCACAAGGATCGGAGATCATCGGTCGCGCTCGTGGCGTTCACGATCATGCCGAAGCCGTCGGCGGTGCCTTCCAGGTTCTCGATGGTGGCGCCGCGACGAGCCACCCAAACCCCCATCGATGCAAACATCCGCGCAACCGTGTCTCTCTTGTCCATGATCTCGACCTTCCGCACCAGGAAGGCGAGACGGTCAAGCAAGTCCAGCCCGTAGGCGCAGAACTCCTGCAGGTGTTCCTGCTCCAGGTGCGCCCCTCCGCTTTCCAATGCCTCGGCGACCGGGAAGAAGTCCGCCAGGGCCCGCGCCAGGTCTATCGGCCCGGATGGGTCCTCCATGATCGTCCGGGCTTCCTCGCTCTTGGCGAGCACCGCCTGCGTGACGTCCAACGCGAGGTCTGCGATGACGTCGTTTTCGATCACAAGGGGTTTCATCGACAAGAGGGATCACCTGCTGGATTAAAAATGGACAAGGTGCAGCGTCTGCGGCCCGCTGGAGTGCGACATCATCACTTGATCGACCGAGTTCGGGATGACTCGGCGCTCCTTCAACCGGGACCGGTTGGAGAAGCCCTCGGACGAGCGGCCGATCGATGCCACCTTCCGAGCCGACTGCCGAGCGAAGACATCCTGCTGATATGATGGTCCGAGTGGATGCCGATCATCCGTGTTCCGCCGTCCAGCAGGAGACCACCCCATGATCCAGTCCGTCAGTCCCCGCGGCAACGGCCAGTCCGTTCCGCCCGACCTCGAGGCCCTGATGGGCACCTTTGTCAGCCGGTTCGGCAAGTCATCGAAGGGGCCGCTGAAGATCGCCGCCGCCGTCGTCATCGTGCTCGCGTTGCTCTGGGGGGTGCTGTCCTCCTGGTATACGGTTCAGCCCGAGGAGCGCGCGGTGGTGAAGCGCTTCGGTGCCGTGATCGGCATCAACGATCCGGGCCTGCACTTCAAGATCCCGTTCGGCATCGACACGGTGCAGTTCGTCGCCACCGAGCGGGTGTTGAAACAGGAGTTCGGCTTCCGCACCACCGGCACCGGGGAGGGCGGGCGTACTACTTACAGCCCCCAGCAGTTCGAGGATGAATCGCTGATGCTGACCGGTGATCTCAACATGATTGACGTGGAATGGGTGGTCCAATACCGCATCAGTGATCCGATCAAATTCCTGTATCAGATGCGCGAGCCGACCCGCACGCTGCGCGACATCTCGGAGTCGGTGATGCGGCGTATCGTCGGCAACATGCTCGGTTCCGAGGTGCTGACGGTCGGGCGCGTCGAGATTCAGCAGAAGGCCGGGGAGGAGATCCAGGCGCTGATGGATGCCTATGATGCCGGGATCCGGATCAATACCGTCGAGATGCAGGACGTGGTGCCGCCGCCGGCGGTACAGCCGGCCTTCAACGAGGTCAACGAGGCCCGTCAGGAGCGCGAGCGGATGATCAACGAGGCGCAGAAGCGCGTGAATCAGGAGATCCCGAATGCCGAGGGGGCGGCGCTGCGCACCGTTGCCGAGGCCCAGGGCTATGCAACCGAGCGGGTCAATCGCGCCGAGGGCGAGAGCGCGCGCTTCTCCGCGGTGCTCGCCGAGTATCAGCAGGCCCCGGCCGTGACCCGCTCGCGGCTGTATCTCGAAACCCTGAACGAGGTGTTGCCGGGGATCGGCCAGGTCCTGGTGGTGCAGGACGGTCAGCTCGGCCCGCTGCCGTTGCTCGAGCTCAATCGCCCAACCCAGCCGGCAACCGGAGGTGGCCAATGAAAGTCGTCCTGATCGCGATTGTCGCCCTGGTCCTGGTCGCCGCCGGTGCCTCGATGCTCTACGCCGTGGACGAGGCGGACCAAGCCATCATCGTGCAGTTTGGCCAACCCATCGGCGGCGTGGTCACGGAGCCCGGCCTGAAGGTCAAGCTGCCGTGGCAGGACGTGCGTTACTTCGACAAGCGTTTGCTGGTCTGGGACGGGGACGTGACGCAGATCCCGACTCTAGGCCGGGAGTTCATCCTGGTGGATACCACCGCGCGCTGGCGGATCGCCGATCCGCTGCTGTTCCTGACCAGTGTCCGCGACGAGGCCGGGGCGCGCACCCGCCTCGACGACATCATCGACTCGGTGGTGCGCGACATGGTCTCATCCACCGAACTCGAGGAGATCGTGCGTTCCAAGGACTGGGAGGTCAATGTCGAGGAACTCGAGGACCCGACCCTGGCCGACCGCAGCGATGTGAACCTCGAGATGCGGCCCAAGCTCGGCCGGGAACTGCTGGAGCAGGAGATCCTGAACCGCGCGCGTGCCTCGATGCCGGAGCTCGGCATCGATCTCGACGACGTGCGCATCAAGCGCGTGAACTACATCGCCTCGGTGCGCCAGCAGGTCGAGCAGCGCATGATCGCCGAGCGCCAGTCCATCGCCGAGCGCTTCCGCTCCGAGGGCCGTGGCCGCAGTCAGGAGATCCTCGGCAATATGGAGCGGGACCTGCGGCGGATCCGCTCCGAGGCCGCGCGCGAGGCCGAGGAGATCCGCGGCGACGCGGATGCCGAGGCGACGCGGATCTATGGTGTCGCGTTCGGTGCCGACCCCGAGTTCTACTCCTTCTTCCGCACGCTGGAGAGCTACCATGCCCTCGGCGCCAACAGCACCCTGATGCTGCGCGCGGACTCCGACTTCTTCCGCTATTTGGAGCAATCTCAGGGGCTCGAACAATCCCAGGGGTTGGAGCAACCCCGGGTGATGCAACAGGAATAACCCGGACAACGGTGCCCGGCAGACCTTGCACGGCCAGCATCCGCGACAGATTGGTGATCACCCATAGCGGCCCATAGCGGCCGCCGGCGCTGAGTCCGGAGCAAACACCAGCTACTCATCAGCCAGCACTCCGGCGCCGCCGGGCGCGCGCCGAGACGGCGCGCGCAACGGCTTTGTCCAGCTCCACGATCAACAGCACGGCCACGCCAATGCCCAGCGGGAGTAGCCAATCCCTTGGTTGCGGCGCGGCGGTGTGGAACCACAGGTGCATGAAGGGGGCATAGACGAACAGTGCCTGCAGCAGCAGCATGATTGAGATCGCGATCCAGACCGCCGGATTGGTCAGCCAGAAGCGCAACCGCAGGCTGGACTCGAGCAGGAAGCGGCTGTTGAGCAGGTAGAAGATCTGCCCCACCACCAGGGTATTCACCGCCATGGTCTGGGCCACCGCCAGCCCTTGCCCGCGGTCCATCTCGTACAGAAAGATCAAGATGGTGGCAACGCCGATGATCAGTGACACCAGCAGGATGCGCCACAGCGCATAAGCGCCGAGGATGGCGGCATCCGGGCGGCGCGGCGGGCGGCGCATGACGCCGGGCTCGGCAGGCTCGAAAGCCAGCGCCAGCGCCAACGTCACCGAGGTGATCATATTCACCCACAGGATCTGCACGGGCGAAAGCGGCAGCTCGAAGCCGAACAGGATCGCGGCGAGGATCACCAACCCTTGGGCGCCATTGGTCGGCAGGATGAACAGGATCGATTTGCGCAGATTGTCGTAGATGGTGCGCCCGGCCTCGACTGCACGGCTGATCGAGGCGAAATTGTCGTCGGCGAGGACGATCTCGGCGGCTTCCTTGGTCGCCTCGGTGCCTTTCATGCCCATGGCCACGCCGACATCGGCGCGCTTGAGCGCCGGTGCGTCGTTGACGCCGTCGCCGGTCATCGCCACGACCTCGCCATTGGCTTGCAGGGCCTTGACGATACGCAGCTTATGCTCGGGGCTGGTGCGGGCGAAGATGTCATGCTCGGCGACCAGACGTCGCAGTTCCGCGTCGTCCGCGGCCTCCAGTTGCGCCCCGGAGATGGCGCCACGGTGCTCGCCGATGCCCATCTCGCGGCCGATGGACGTGGCGGTCCCGAGATGATCGCCGGTGATCATCTTGACCTCGATGCCGGCCGAGTGACAGGTGGCGATGGCCTCGATGGCCTCCGGCCGCGGCGGATCGATGATGCCGACCAAGCCGAGGAAGAGCAGCTCGTCGTCGAGGTCGGCGAGCTGCAGATCGGTCTTATCGGCGTCGCTTGCGCGCGCGGCGGCGGCCAGCACGCGCAGGCCCTTGGCGCTGAGGCGCTCGACCTCGCCCTCCCAAAAGACGCGCTCGAGCGGCTCGGGCTGGCCGTCGACGCCGCGCTGGTGCGCGCAGCGATCGAGCAGGCGATCGGGCGCGCCCTTCATCAGGATGCGCGTGCGCTGCTCCTGTTCTTGCTCTTGCTCCGGTCCCTGCTTTGGCAACTGCTCGAGCGTGGCCATGAACTTATGCTCGGAGTCGAACGGGATCTCGGCCCGGCGCCGGTAGCCGGCGGTGTCGAAGCCGGCCTTCAGCCCCAGGGTACGCAAGGCGCCTTCGGTCGGCTCGCCGATCAGGCGCCATTGCCCCGCGTCCTCGACCACATCGGCGTCGTTGCAGACCGCAAACGCTTCGATCAGGGCCTGCAGGTCGGCATGCTCAGACAGCTCGATGTGTGTGTCGTCGAACGAGAGATGCCCGTCCGGCGCGTAACCCACCCCTGCGATATCGTACTGACCGCGGGTGCTGATCAGGTGGCGCGCGGTCATCTCGTTGCGCGTCAGGGTGCCGGTCTTGTCCGAGCAGATCACCGTCACCGAGCCGAGCGTCTCCACCGCCGGCAGCTTGCGGGTGATCGCGTTGCGCTGCGCCATCTGTTGCACGCCGAGCGCAAGGGTGATCGTCATGATGGCCGGCAAGCCTTCCGGGATCGCCGCCACCGCGAAGCCGATCGCCGCCATCATCAGGTCACCCCAGCCCCATTGGTGGAGCAGCCAGCCGGCCAGGGTCATGCCCGCCGCAAGGCCGAGAATCACGACCGAGAGCACCCGGCCAAAGGCGCCCATCTGGCGGATCAGCGGCGTGACCAGGGTTTGGACCTCGGCGATCATGCGGTTGATGCGGCCGATTTCGGTGTGCGGGCCGGTGGCGGTGACCACGCCGAGGCCGCTGCCGGCAGCCACCAGGGTGCCGGAATAGCCCATGCTGAAGCGATCGCCGATGCCGGCATCATCGCTCACCGGCGCGACGCGCTTGGAGGCCGGCACCGACTCGCCGGTCAGCGCCGATTCCTCGACGCGCAGATTGGCCGCCTCGAGTAGGCGCAGATCGGCCGGGATGCGGTCGCCGGCGCGCAGGCGCACCACGTCGCCCGGCACTAGAAGCGCGGCATCGATCTCGCTCCAAGCGCCATCGCGTCGCACCAATGCGCTCGGCGACAGCATCTTGCGAATCCCGGCCAGCGCCTCCTCGGCGCGCCCTTCCTGGACGAAACCGACGATGGCATTGATCAGCACCACACCCAGGATCACCCAGGTATCGATCCAATGCCCCATGAACGCGGTCGCCATCGCGGCCGCGAGCAGGATGTAGATCAGCACATCGTGAAAATGCTTGAAGAAGCGCTTGATGGGGCCGTCTCGCGGCGGTTCCGGCAGCCGGTTCTCACCGACGGCTTCCAGCCGCCGCGCCGCCTCGTCACCGCTGAGGCCCTGTTCTTGACTGTGCAGGGCCGCCAGCACATCGCTGGCCTCGAGCGCGTGCGGGTCGCCGACAACCGTGCCCTCGGCGGCAGACGGCGGCGCGCGCAAAGACTGCGCATCGGCACGCAGGTCGAAGCCACGCAGGAGCACCAGCGTGAGGATGGCGCCGAGCAGAAACCACTCGGCGCCGATCAGCCAGAGCAACACCGGCAGCCCCAACAGCAGGGTGCGTGTGCCCTGGTGATAGTGGTTGCCGGCGCGATTCAGGGTATCGGCAATGGTCTCGATGGCCAGCCCGCGAAAATGCGCATCGGGAATACTGATCTGCAGCGCGGTCTGGTTGTAGTCACGCACCGCCAGGGCGAAGCGCACGAAGGCGGTGAACAACAGCGCCGCGAGCAGGAGCAATTTGGCCTGCACGGCGGCTTCCCCGGTCGACGCCAGGCTGAGCGCCTGAGACAGGCGCTCGAGTCCCGAGCCTTGCAGCGCGAAGCCGACCACCAGGAGGCCGAGTAAGAAGGTCACGGTGGCGAACAGGCTCGCCGAGAGCACCCAGTTGCGCAGGGTGTTGACCGCCAGGATGCCGTGATCGCCCAGCTCCCGCGTCACCTCCACCCAGGCATGGTGCAGCGCGTTCGCGCGCTCGTGGTAGGAGCGTTCGGGATGCGCGGCGACGAGCCAGCGCAGGTAAAGGTGGTAACCAGCCAGCAGCGCGATGGCGAGTCCATCGGCGATCCAATCCAGGGTCGGGCGGTCAAGGACGGTGAGCAGTTGTTCGATGATGATCATAGAAATCCAGGTCTTGGTCCTCGTTTGGCGACTGCTGCCGGGACAATACAGATTGGTAATGACGAAACGCCCGGGCGGCGACGACCGGCCCGTGGCAGCAGCAGCGACGGATAGCGCTCACCACCAAAGATCAACCAGGTTGACTCTGTCTCGACTTTGGCCATTTCCGAGCCTCGGCGAGAGGGCATCGAGGTGCCCCAGAGCGACAGTGACGGACCCGATCGATGTGGCGGCAGAGGGCCGCGGGCGGTATCGTCCGATGTCGACCAAAACCCGGACATGCCCGCGGATGCTCCCTCTGCCAGCCTCGATTGTATCTGTTCTACAGCCCTTTGCCTGCCTCTTCACCGCGCCGACCCTGGCGCATCTGCACGTCCTGCTGGCGGGAACGCTGCTCGCGCAAGGGCCGCGCACGGTGACGGCGGCGCTGCGGGCGATGGGACTGAACGCGGAGCGGCGCTTCGAGCGTGACCATCGGGTGCTGAATCGGGCGCGCTGGTCGTCGCGGCAGGTGGCGCGGATTCTGCCGGGGCTGTTGCTCGGGATGTTGCCGGCGCAGGTGCCGATCGTGGTGGCGGTCGACGAGACGCTGGAGCGGCGCAAGGGTGCGCGCATTCGGGCGAAGGGGATGTATCGCGATGCCGCGCTCCACCGGCCGGTATCTCAAGTCCCATGCGACCTTCTCGGATTGCCTGGCCTTGGTTCGGCGCACGATCTGGGCCGAGGAGAATGACGCCAACTCACCGCCCGAGGGGGAGATGGTCCTAATTTCGTCCAAGCGCCTCGATCGCCTGCTGGAGCAGCTCGCGGCGACCGCCTAGATTGGCCAAAGTCGAGTCTGTGAGACCTTACACAAACCGTCAGACCAAAATCAACCGCACGACCTTCCGAGCCGACTGCCGGGCACCTCAATGCCGGACCTCGGCATCGATCTCGACGACGTGCGCATCAAGCGCGTGAACTACATTGACTCGGTGCGTCAGCAGGTGGAGCGGCGGATGATCGCCGAGCGCTTCCGCTACGAGGTTACCGGGCCGAGATGCCCGGGAAAAGGCGGCGGGGCAAAGGGTCGGCCCTTGCTGGAAACGCGCCGGTCGACGCGCGGCTACAGACGATTCGTTCCCGAGGGGTGCCTGTTTGCAGGCAGGCCCTGATGTCCTTCAATAGGATCTCATCACGGCCATGCCGGCGTCAGGACATCTCGCCCAATGCCTGCGCGACTGCCCGCTGAAACACTGCCTCATCGGCCGCGATGTTCGTCCAGGCGGTAAAGATCTGCATCGCCAGTTGAACCAGCATGTCGACACCGTCAACCACGGGGCAGCCCTTGTCCTTAGCCGTCCGCAGGAACGGGGTGATGCGCGGATTGGTGATCACATCGACAAGGGTGGTGGCCGGGGTGATCTGGTCCCAATTGATCGGGATGGATTCCAGCTCGGGCGCACAGCCCAGATGCGTGGCGTTCATGAGGATCTGGGTGCCGTCGGGGATCCGCGCTTCGCCGACCCAGGGTCGCCAGACGGCGGGCACGCCCGAGGCGCGGGTGACCGTGGCGGCGACCTCCTCGCCTTGTGCCTGGCGCCGGGTGATGAGGGTCAGGTGGGACGCTCCAGCCCAGGCCAGTTCGACGGCCATGGCCCGCCCGGCACCGCCGGCGCCGAGCATGGCCACTCGCTTCCCTGCGATCGGCGTGACCTTTTCGATGGCCTTGACGACGCCCTTGCCGTCGTTGTTGTGGCCGATCAGCCGGCCCGCATCAATGGTCATGTAATTGGCGGCGCCGATCGCTTGCACATCCGCATCGACCTCGTCGAGGAAGGGGATGGACGCCACCTTGTAAGGCACCGTGATGCACGCCCCTGCGAATCCCAACGCACGGACCCCGGCAATGGCCGCCGGCAACAGGTCTTCCGTGGGGAGGTCGCATTTCCAGAACTGCCAATGAAGGCCGTGGTGGGCGTAGACGGCGTCGAACATGCGGTCGATGGGGTTCTCGGCGACCGGATGGCCAAGCATGGTGGTCAGTTGCTTTTGCGGGGGCAGAGAGAGGATGGACACGGGCGATCTCCAGGAGCGGATCAGGGTCGAGTTGTGCTTTAACCGGTTGGATTAAAAGCCGGTCAGGTACCTGCAGCTCAGCCGGTGAAATGCACAAGACGGGCATCGGATTCTCATTCACGTGCCACCGTCGTTCACCAGTGCGCCAAGCTCCAGTTCCACGCCGTCCAGCATCGCGGGGCTGATCCGATACGGCGGGCCAAGCTGAAAAGACGTTCGGTAGACGCCGTTCTCGGGGGCTCGGTGGACCCAGATGGCGCGCGCAGGGATGTCGATGAGCCAGACCTCGGGGATACCGTGGCGGGCGTACAGCGGCAGTTTTCGGTTGCGGTCGTAGCGGACGCTGCTGTCGGCGACCTCGATGACCAGAAGGACATCTTCGGCCTGCGGATGATCCGAGCTGTAGAAGTCGTCCCGCGGCTCGAGGATCGCGATGTCGGGCTGAGGTGCGCTGAGATCACCGAGGAGGATCGGGTTTTGGGTGGAGACGACGGCCCGCCGTCCGATGGCCTCGATGAGCAGCAGGGTCAGTCGCGTGGTGCGACTGGCGTGAGGCGGTGCGATCGGCGGCATGTCGATCATTTCTCCTTCGATCAGCTCGATCCTCGCCTCCGGGTCGAGCACGCCGGCCTCGCCCATGCGGAAGAACTCCTGCGTGGTGACAGGATGCGGACGCGGGGGTGGCAATGCGTTGGCGTGCATGAGGTTTTCGCTCTGGGCTCGTTGACCGGCGATGTGCTCGAGGTTAGCCGGTCGGCGGGAGGGAGACAAGGGCAGTCCGCGCAGGTTGGTGTGAGCAATAGCGAACCCCGGGGGAAACAAAAGGGGCTGGGCTCAAGGTCTGCGGGGATCCCGGAGGGTGGCTACGCGCGACGGAGGCGCCCCGACCTCGCCACCGCGCTTCCGGATTCAAGTCAGCAGGTCCCTCAGCAACGCCCCCAGCGCAGCCACGTCCACTGGCTTGCGAACCAAGGCACGGACACCGGCATCTTCGACCTCCCCGGCATCCAGGGCATCGGCGTTGCCGGTATAGAGGATGATGGGCAGATCGGGGTGGGTCGGACGGATCCGTCGGATCAGCTCGAGCCCCGTCATCCGCGGCATGGCCTGGTCGGTGATGACCAGATCGAAGGGTTCCGTCGCAGTGGACAGGGCGGCGAAGGCCTCCTCGCCGTTCATCACCAAGACGACATCGAGGCCCCGATCCTCCAAGACGTCGAGCATCAGCCCGCCGGCCAGGTCGTCGTCATCGACGAGGAGAACGCGACCCCGCAGGCGTGCCGGCGCGGGTGTCGGGTCCGATTCGGTCGATTGCGACTTCGGCACCGTCGTGTCCTCGATCGCGATGGGCGGAAAGAGAACCCTGAAGAGGGTCCCCTCGCCGAGGGCGCTCTCCACGCAGAGATGTCCGCCGTACTCATGCACGACGCCGTGCACCACGGCGAGTCCCATGCCGCTGCCCTGACCGCTCGGTTTGGTGGTGAAGAAGGGCTCGAACAGCCGATCCAGGTGCACGGGGTCGATCCCGCATCCCGTGTCTTTCACCCTCAGGACCAGATAGTCGCCCCGGACCTTTTGCCGGCAGGAGGAGCAGACGGTGCCGCCGAGATGCTCGCGGGCGAGTTCGATCTCCAGACGACCGTTGCCCGACATGGCGTCGCGCGCATTAATGCACAGATTGACCAGGATCTGCTCGACCTGGACCGGGTCCAGATTCACCCGGGGCAGGCCGGGCGGCAGCCGTGTTTCGATCTCGACCTCGGCGGCGAGGGTCGCGCCCAGAAGCCGCAGCGTCTCGCGCACCAAGGGCGCCAGGTCGAGCGGACGCGGGTCGCCGCGCCGGCCGCGGCTGAAGGTGAGGAGCTGTTGGATAAGGTCCCGGGCGCGCTGGCTCGCCCGCTGGGCGCGGTCGAGATACCGGTCGAGCTTCACATCCCCGTGGTCGCGCGTCAGCTCTTGGGCCAGGGTCACATAGCCCATGGCGCCGGTCAGGATGTTGTTGAAGTCGTGGGCGATGCCCCCGGCCAGATGGCCGATCGCCTCCATCTTCTGGGCCTGGCGCAGTTGCGCTTCGAGTCGGGCGTGCTCCTCCTCGGCGAGCTTGCGCGCGGTGATGTCGCGCAGATAGCCGACAAAAAAGTCGCCTTCCGGTCCTTGCGCCCGGTCGATGGCAAGCTCGACGGGCAGCTCGCTGCCGTCGGCGCGACAGGCGATGACCTCCACGCGTCGGCCCAGCATGGGGCCTTGGCCGTCTTGGCGATAGCGCTCCATGCCTGCGCGGTGGGCGTCGCGGAAGCGCTCGGGGACGATCAGGTTGGCCAGCGGTCGGCCGATCGCCTCCTCGCGGCGATAGCCGAAGGTCTGCTCCGCGGCCGGATTGAAGGCGATGATGTTGCCTGCGCCGTCCATGCCGATGACGGCGTCCAGGGCGGCCTCGACCGTGGCTCTCAGGGTCTCCTCGATGCGCTTGCGCTCGGTGATCTCGCGGGTGATGGCGACCAGCCGGTCGATGCCGCCGAGGGTGGTGCGTTTGAGGGTCACCTCGTCCCAATGCAGGCTGCCGTCCTGGTTGCGACGGTGCCATTCGAAGCGCTGCGGCTCGCCGGCGCTCGCCAACCCGATCCATCGGGCGGCACCGGCCTGATCGTAGGGCGGGATGCCGGAAGAGAGTTGCGCGGGATTGAGACGGACCATCTCCTCGTGTGCATAGCCGTAGATCCGGCAGGCCGCGGGGTTGGCGTCGCAGATCGCCCCGGTTGCCAGGTCGTGAACGAAGATGGCGTCCTCGGCGGCCTCGAAGATGGCGCGATAGCTCGCCTCGGAGCGTTGCCGATCGAGCTCGGCCGCGGCCCGGACCGAGTAGATCTGCAGGACCGCCTCGATCAGCCCGGGGTCGGTCAAGGGCTCGCGATGCAGGAGTGCGACCAGACCGATGGGACGCTTGGCCGAGTCCAGGAGGGGATAGCCCGCGTAGGCGACGGCTCCGAGGTCGCTCAGCATGGTGTCGCCCGGGAAGTGCCGCGAGAGATCATCTCCGATGAACTGGAAGCCCTTGTCCAGCACCCGTCGGCAGGGTGTACCGGCCAGCCCGTATTCCAGATTGGGCATGGCTTGGCCACGATTGCTGACGGCGCGGGTGCCGACATGGGTGTCGCAACCGGCCGGCAGCTCGCTGATGAAGGCCATGTCGACCCCGAGGGTCTGGGTCAGCGAGTCGACGATCGTTTGGAAGAGGGTCTCGCCGCTGGCTGCGCAGACCCCGAGGGCGACATGCCGCAGGGCCTGCTCGATCCGTTCGCGGGTGGGCCGGTCCATGACCTCCGACGCCGGTTGCGGCTCGGGTGCTTGCCCGGACAGCCGCAGCGAATCGGCGCCTGCGGTTTGCCGGCCGCCCTCGTCGTGCGCGTGGCCGGCGCTCTGATCGATGTCGTGTGCCCGCATGGTTGAGCGACTCCGTCTCCGGATGGCATCGGATCTCTTAAACCGCGCCCGGTGCGGTATGCGTCATGCGTTAGAATGGCTTGGCCGCGCCAGCTCCGACGACTGTCGGAGCCGGCGCGGTTTAAAGTCATAAAAAGATTAAATTTTAAACCGCGTCTCGCCAAGATCGAGGAAGCCCCCGACGCTGAACACAGCGTGAAAATGACGCATTTCGCTCTGGACGCGGTTTAACGCTGAGTCTAGCACCGGGCAAACGGCCTAAGCGGCAGCTTCACAAAGGGGTGACAAAGGGGTGACAAAGGGATAACAAAGGATACAAAACCGAAACAAACTTGAACCGTCCCTTGGCCGAAACCGGGTCGTTGTCGACCCCCGGCTCAGCCGGGTCTTGCGGGGACAAACATATACCCGTGCCCCCGAACCGTGCGGATGAGCGCCGGATGCTCGGGGTCGGGCTCGATCTTGCGCCGCAGGCGGGCGATGCGGATGTCGATGCTGCGATCGTAGGGGGACCAGTCGCGATTCTGGGTGATGGAGAGGATCTGATCCCGTGTCAGCGGTCGGTTCGGGCGCTCGACGAACAGCTTGAGCAGCTCGAACTCCATCGAGGTCAGCGGCAGCTCGGCACCGTCCGGATCGAAGAGCTGTCGGGTATCGAGATCGAGCCAGCAGCGTCCCAAGAGGATGCGTCGCGTCTCGGTCTCGGCGGGGAGCGTCGCATCGGCGGACCGGGGTGCGGTTCGCCGATACCGGCGACAGATCCCTTTCAGTCTGGCCTTCAGCTCACGCAGGTCGAAGGGCTTGGCGAGATAGTCGTCGGCGCCGACCTCGAGACCTACGATCCGGTCCAGGGTCTCTCCGGCGCCCGAGACCATGATGATGCCGATGTCCAGCCGTTCCCGGATAAAACGGGCGAGGGTGAGCCCGTCCTCGCCGGGCAGTCCCACGTCCAACAGGACGACCTCGGGTGATTGGGTTTCGAGCAGGCCGCGTGCAGTGCCCGCGTCCGGGGCACACAGGACGCGGTAGCCCTGTCCCGACAGATAGTCCTCGATGAGGTCGCGCACGTCCGGGTCGTCGTCGACCACCAGCACGACCGGGGATTCAAGCGATGTGTCGTTCATCGGGTTGCCCCGCGTCTTGTCTGCGATCAGCGGTCAGTCGTCCGCCTTCGGCCAGGACGCCCCGGCGCGCGTGAAGGACTCCAAGTCCGCTTGCGTGAAAAGAGTATAGCAGTCAACCAACCGGCTCCGGTCGCAGGGCCTGCGTGGACGCCGGGCGAGGGGGTGCATGCAGAGGGCGACCGATGCTCCGATGCGGACGCGGTAAGCGGGCGCGATCGTCTCGGGCCGGCGTCGGCCTCGGCAGCCGCGTGGCGTCCTGCTGCCGGAAGACCAGCCCCAGTCCGACCCAGCCCGCCGGCCGAAGCCGCTCCCCCGCGCGCAGTCCGGCGATCAGCATCGTCATCTGGATCGAGCCCGCCAGGATCAGTGCGCCCGGCCCGGCGCCGAGCGCGAGATAGGCGAAGGAGAAGCAGATCATATAGACGGACATGGCGGCGGCCGCGACCCAGTCGGGCCGAGCGGGCGTCGCCGCACGTCTCGCCAAGGCCGCCAAGGGCAGGAGGACGAGTGCGCCCGAGCCGAGCCCAATCAGGGTGAAGCTCGCCGCGTCGATCATGCCCTCGCCCAGGGCCATGCGGCAGAGCAGGGAGTTCGCGGCGAAGGCGATCATCGCCAAGGCGGTCAGGCCGATGGTCTTCGGGGTTGGCGAGGTCGGGTGCATGAGTCTGTCTCCGGGGGCAGAGCGGGGTCGATGACGCGGACACGCGCGGCGCAGCGGTGCCGACCGAGGTCGTCACCGCCGAGGCAGCGGTGCGTGTCGTCAGTGGATGGATCGGCTCGAACCGCCGAAGGGGATCGGGCGCGCGTCGTGGAGGAGTCGTGCATCGGCCCGACATTCCGGGCAGTAGATCCGCTGGTACTTCTCCCACCAGTAGAACTCGGGTGTGGGGTAGGTCCGTTGCAGCTCTTGCGAGCCCCACCATTCGCGACCGGCTTTGGTTTGCAGCTGTTGAACGGTCATCTTGGGCCTCCTCGGTGATCTGGCGTGATCGACTTGCTTACCGAGAAGACTAGGCGGCGGAGGTATCGGGCGGGTTTCGGCGGGTCGTCGTCTTGCTTTCGGGCTGTTGTGTTTCTGTATCGCCATGAAACAGGCAGGTGTCGGCGTTTCGGCTGTGCCGGCCTACCGATGCCCGGCGACGGGGCTGTTCGGAGTACGACGGCGGCCTGAGGCGAATTCCGGAAATCGTGATGTCGAGCCGCACGAAGCACAAGCGAGCGTCGGAAGACGTTGTGCTTCCTATCGTCAGCACACCCTACGGGGATCGAATGGTCAGGGAATCGCCTTGGCCGTCACGCAAGCTCGTCGATCGGCGCGGCCTCGGTCCCGCGGTCCAGCCCGCTCCAAGGGGTGATGTCCTTCCTATAGCGGCGCATCACCAGGTTGGCGAGCAATCCGGTCCACCCGGTTTGGTGCGAGGCGCCGAGGCCCTCGCCGGTCTCGCCGTGGAAATACTCGTGGAAGCTCAGCAGGTCGCGCCAGTGGACGTCCTCATGCAGATGACCCTCGCGCACGAGTGCCGGGGGCGGCGAACCGTTCGGGGGTCGGTAGAGATCGACGAGGCGCTCGGCGATCAAGGTGGCGATCTCGGCGAGATTGAGCCGTTGGCCGTCTTTGCAGGCGACCGGGACCTGAAAACCGGGTCCGAGAAAGCGGTGGTACTTCTCCAGCGCATGCACGAGCGAGTAGTTGGTCGGCAGCCACACGGGGCCGCGCCAGTTGGAATTGCCGCCGAACAGGGGCGAGTTGGACTCGCCGGGGACGTATTCCATCAGCGCATCGCCGATGCCGGGGATACGGCCGAGATGGGTCTGGGTTGCGTGGATGCGGCTGACGCTGCGGATCCCGAAGCGCGAGAGGAACTGTTCCTCGTCGAGCAGACGTTCCAGGATCCGCGGCAGCATGGTGTGATCGACCAAGGCGAGCAGGTGCTCGCCGCGGTCGTTCTCCCAGTCCGGACAGAGACAGACGGCGCTGCCGCGGAAGAGTCCACCCTGGTGTTCTCCCAGCAGGTCGGCGAAGCGCGGGGCATTGGCGAGGAGCCGCCGGTCGACGATCTCGGCGGCGAAGAGTGGGATGAGGCCGACCCAGGAATAGACCTCGATGCGGTGACCGACCCCGTCCGGCGTGACCAAAAGGTCCATGAAGAAGCCCTTTTCCTCGTCCCAGAGCGAGGGCATTCCGGTCTCCGCGTTGCCGGCGATCGCCTCGCCGATCGCGAGGAACTGCTTGTAGCAATGGATCGCCATCGCCTCGTAGTTGCGGTCCTTGGCGCAGAGCTCGAGTGCGATCAGCGTCATGTCGAGACTGAACATGGCCATCCAGCCGGTCGCATCGGCCTGTTTGAGGCTGTAACCGGGCGGGAGCGGGCGCGAGCGGTCATAGACCGAGATGTTGTCGAGTCCGAGGAATCCGCCTTCGAAGAGGTTGTGTCCGTCGGCATCCTTGCGGTTGATCCACCAGGCGAGGTTGAGCAGAAGCTTGTGGAAGACGCGCTCGAGAAAATCCAGGTCGCCCGTGCCGCGCTGCACCCGCTCGGCGCGGAACACCTTGAGTGCGCCTTGCGCGTGAACCGGCGGATTGGCGTCGTCGAAACCCCACTCGTACGCCGGGATCTGACCGTTCGGGTGCAGATAGCGATCCGAGAGCATCAGCTCGATCTGATCCTTGGCGAAGTCGACATCCAACAGGGCCAGGGCAGGGCAGTGATAGGCCAGGTCCCAGGCGGCGAACCAGGGATATTCCCAGGCGTCCGGCATCGAGATGATGTCGTGCGCCTTGAGATGGCGCCAATGCCGATTGCGTCCCTGCCGGCGTGATTGGGGCGGCGGGAGCTGATCGCCGCTGAGCCAGCGTTCGACGTCGTAGTGATAAAACTGCTGGGTCCAGACCATGCCGGCGAGGGCTTGGCGGAGGATGCGGTGGTCCGTCGCGCTCGCCTCGGGCAGGAGATCGTCGTAGAAGACGGTGGTCTCGGATTGGCGGATGGAGAGCGTGCGCTCGCTGCGCGCGAAGGGATCGGCGAGCGGCTCGGCGCTGAGCACGAGATCGACCATGGCGTGCTGCTGCGGGCCGACCGTCCAACGGCCCCAGGCCGCGCACTTGGTACCGGTGAGCGCCGGATTGACCGCTGCCGTGTCGCCCTGAACCACGCGACGGTGAAAGGCATCCTTGACGTAGGGTGAAGGGTTGGGACTACCCCAGAGAAGCTCGGCGTTGGAGAGGTTCTCGGTGAAGAGGAGCTCGGCGGGATGGGTGCCGTAGAGGTGATAGGTGCCGAGCGTCGGGTGCTCCGCCTCGATCGCCCAGGCGGCGCCGTTCGGGGCGGTTGCCGCCCGCAGCATTGGAGTCTGCGCACCCTCGTCCCATGACCAGGTGTTGCGGAACCAGAGGGTCGGTAAGAGATGGATCTCGGCGGTATCCGGGCCGCGGTTCTTCAGATAGATGCGGATATGGATCTCGCGCGGGCCGGCCTTGGCGTAGAACACATCGACGTCCCAATAGCGTTGCTCGTCGAAGCAGCCGGTGTCGGTGAGCAGGTAGGGCGGATCCTCGCGCGTGCGCCGGGCGTTCTCCTCGATCAGCTCGCGATAGGGGAAGGGCGCTTGCGGATATTTGTAGAGATAGCGCAGATAGCTCGCCGTGGGCAGCGCATCCCGGTAGAACCAGCACTCCTTCACGTCCTCGCCGCGATTGCCCTGCGGTCCGGTGAGCCCGAAGGCGCGCTCTTTCAGAAAGGGGTCGCGTTCGTTCCAGAGTGCGAGCGCGAAGCAGAGTCGCTGCTCGCGATCGCAGATGCCGCCGAGCCCGTCCTCGCTCCACCGATAGACGCGCGAGCGCGATTGCTCATGCGTGAAGTGGTCCCAGGCGTTGCCGTCGGCGCTGTAATCCTCGCGCACCGTTCCCCAAGCGCGCTCGGCGAGATAGGGGCCCCAGAGACGCCAGTCGACGGTGCCGAGGTGCGCCTCTTCCAGGCGTTCGCGCTCGGCGTTGATCGGGCCTTCGCTCACTTGAGTCTCCTTAAACCGCGTTCAGAGCGAGATGCTCATTTTCGAGTGAGTTCGACGTTTGCTGCATCCACAACCCTTGGCGGGGACGCGGTTTAGTGAAGAACATGCGCGCGCCCTCGCCGTCCGCGCCGTCGATAACATCTTGGAAACCCATGCCATCCGTGCGCACGAATCGGGCAAAACCGGGGCGCGTCCGATCCGCAGCGCAGCGATAGCGCTGCGGATCGCGACCTAGTCGCTCGGCGAAGTCGGCCATCACCCGCAGCACGTGATACCAGAGCGCATTGATCTCCACCGGCTTGCCGATCCTCGGCGTCACCATCCAATCCAGTTCCGGGGACAGTGCGGCCTGGCAAGGCTGCGTATTCTAGCGGGTGGGACCCCCGTCCGGGTAATCGCTAGCCACGAGCCCGGTATCGAGCCTTGCGGCGCGGCTGGTAACAGGCGCGTCGATGCGTAGGCACGAAAGCAGGCGAGGTGTAAGGGTAACGGGTGGAGCCGACCTTGAAGGTATTGAGCCCCGAAAAGAACATGGGTGAGTGCCGACGGGTTTGTCCCCCCGGCAGGCAACAGACCGTGACGCGCTGTGGCGAGTGGCACGGGAACTCCCCGGGGTCCGAGACCACATCGAGCCTGACATCGAGAGTACGCGGTAACCAGGGAGATCCGTGTATCGGTCCGCCGGAGGCGGGCACCCGCGAACAAGTGTCAAAAGCGAGGACGCGGGCAGCGATGCGCGGAAGTCGGAGCCACCTGGAGTAGCGTTGATACCCGGTAATGCGGGTGGAGCGAAGGGGTGGCGGTTTGAGACAACGCAAGAGTGAAACACGGCCCTACACCGAGAGGACTCTGACCGTGACCAGCAAGCTTGAGCGTTTCACACTGAAGGCGCACGCGGAGCCGCACACGCGGTTCACGTCCCTGATGGGCATGCTGTTTGACCCGGAGGGGTTGCGCGAAAGCTTCGAGCGCCAGGACGGACGCAAGGCGCCCGGAGTCGACGGGGTCAGGAAGGACGACTATGCAGTGGGTCTGGACGCGCGTCTGGAGGATCTGTCGGCACGGATTCGCCGTCTGGGGTACCGGCCGCTGCCGGTGCGGCGCACCTATATCCCGAAAGGGGACGGCCGCTATCGGCCGTTGGGGGTGCCGAGCTTCGAGGACCGCCTGGTCCAAGATCGCCTCGGCCGCATCCTTCAGGCTATTTGGGAGCCGGAGTTTCGGGACTGCTCGTTCGGGTTTCGGCCGGGCCGCAGCGCGCACGATGCGCTGCGCCGGGTGGCCGAGGTCATCACCAACGGGCGCACGCAGTGGGTGGTGGAGGCGGACATCAAAGGCTTCTTTGACCATCTGTCACACTCCCACCTCATGGAATTCCTGGAGCACCGCATCGGCGATCCCAATCTGTTGCGGATCGTGCGGCGGTTCCTGAAGGCCGGCATCATGGAAGACGGCGCGTTCACGGCGAGCGACGAAGGCGCCCCGCAAGGGGGTCTGGTCTCGCCCGTGCTCAGCAATATCTACCTGCATTATGTGCTCGACCTCTGGTTCGAGAAACGGTTTGCGGGGACCTGCACGGGGCGGGCGTACCTGATTCGCTATGCCGACGACTACGTGGCCTGCTTCGAGCACGAAGGCGATGCACGGGCCTTTCTCACCAAGATGACCGCACGTCTGGCGCAGTTCGATCTGGAGGTCGAGCCGAGCAAAACGGCACTGCTGCGTTTCGGCAGCGACCAGCTGGGTCGGACGCGGGCGGAGACGTCCGAACCGCGGACCTTCAGCTTCCTCGGCTTCACCCATTATGTCGGGAAGAGCCGGACGGGGCGTTTCGTCGTCGGGCGCAAGACCGACGGCAAGCGGGTGCGCAAGAAGCTCGCGCTCTTGAACGAGCGCTTGCGCGGGCTGCGGGCGCAAGGCGGACGGGCGATGGTGGCATACCTGATCCGGCATCTGCGCGGACACATCCAGTATTACGGTGTGAGCGGCAATAGCCGGGGCGTATCGGGTTACCTCTACGCCGCGACGGGCCTGTTGTTCAAATGGCTCAACCGGCGCAGCCAACGGCGTTCGTTGACCTGGAAGCGCTTCTACGCGGTCATCAAGCCCATGCTCCCGACGGCGCGGATCATTCACGACCTCTACCCCGTCCCTTGGTGGAAGACTCAAGCTGGGAGCCGGATGGTGTAACACTCCAAGTCCGGTTCTGCGAGGAGCCGGGAACGAACCGTCGTATGGCCGAGATCATGTGGCACCGCCGGGAAACCAGGCGGCAAACAGAGAACACAAACGTCAGCCTAACCGATGGCAAGGACCCGGCTTACTCTCCGTTTACTCAATTCCTGGACGAAATCCGTCGGATCGGTTAGAACGCGGAACTCGGATTCATTGGCTTGGGTATCTTTGACAGAAGCGCTTTATAGCGTTCCTGATGGATGAGCTGCATCTCATCGCTGGATGACGTTGACGACGAACGGGCAGCGTGCTGGCGTAAGCCTAGATCTACTTGATCGAATCGCCTCAGGCTGTCGGCGACGACGAAGAGGCTCGATGCAATCATCAACAGGCGAACTCTGACATCTTGACCAAAGTCTTGGCCGGGATCCTGCTGCTCGGGTCCGGGGCGGCATCGGCAGCATCGTCGGTGCCGCTCGGGTTCAGTGTCCTGCCCGAGCAGGTGCATCGCTGGGAGGAGGCTGTTTCACTGGTCGTGAGCCAGGAACTGGCGCCGATCCGCACCGATATTCATCTCGGCCATCAGCCGCGTGCACGCTGGTTCGTTGCCTTGCCGCTCGGGCCAGACATCGCTCGGCTGCCGCCGGCGCCGATCCTGACCCTCAACGTCGCCAATCTGGATCTGGTGGAGCTGGCCTATCTCGCTCCCGACGGCAGTCTGGCCCCTCATCGCCCGCGCACCGGCGACACCTTGCCCTTGGGGCAGCGCGACCTGATCGGTGCGACCCTGGCGTTTCGGCTCGACCCCGACCTGCTCGTCGACCACGCGTTGATGCTGCGGGTCGCCACCATCGGCCAGCTCAGCCTGCTGCCGGGACTGACCGATGCGGCGAGCTTCGAGCTGGAGCAGGCCCGTAGCCTATTGACCGGTGGAATGCTGGCGGCCTTGGCGGGCCTGTTTGCGTTGCTGATGCTGTTCGCTTGGGTTGAGACCCGCGACCGGCGCTTTCTTGCCTTCGTGATGCTCAGCGTGCCGTTCGGCGGTGACCGGGCTGGCGACCATCGGTCAACTGGCCTATTTCCTGCCGAGCATCCCCGCCTGGGTGACCGGCCGTGTCTCCAGCGTCTTGGGCTATCTGATCAGTGCCGCGCTGATTTTTTCGTTTTACCTCATCGTCTGGCCGCCGCCGTCCCCCTGGAGACTGCGGCGTTTTTGGTTCGCCATTGGCTGGCTGGTACTCCTGCTCGCGCCGATCGGACTGACCGATCTGCCCCCGTCGGTCGCCTGGTTCAACAACAGCGTTAAACTCGCCTTTATCGCCTTCATGTTGATCTACGGACCTTTCCAGTGGCGGGGCACCTCGGCGCTCAGCCGCATCGCGCTGGCCTATCTGCTCGCCACCTGCGCGACCGGCATTCTGGTGGTGGCGAGAACCTGGTTTCCGGAACTGGCAAGCCTTGCGGTGGCCCATTTCTGGCCGATCAACCTCCTGATGCAGTCCTTGATGCTGATGGCGGTTTTGGCGGTCAGCGGTCGTCTGCTGGCCGAGGTCCCGGAGTAGGCGCGACGCCTTGAAGGGGCGCGCCAGGCGCGGCTGCGCCTCGCCGCCTTGGCGCGGAAGTTCAGTGGGCTCTTGCGGGTCGTATCGCATAAGATCCGGAATCCGGCGTCCTCGTTGCGCTTCGTCGCCACGAATCTGCGCCGGGGTGTCTTAAGCCCGGAAGCGGCGGCGAAGGACCTAATCCGACTGTCGAATCAGCTTTCCGATATCGTGCGGGCCATGCAGCGACAGCGCGACGCCTTCGCCGACGGCACCGCCGCGGATTACCACTACGACCTGCGCGAGAAGGTGGTCCAAGTCCAAGGGGCCTTGGCCGGGCGTCTCGACCCCGCCGGACTCGACCTCGCGGTGCGCGCAGCGCCGGGCGGGCAGACCCATCTCGTCGACGGCCCGCGTCTGGTGCTGATCTTGACCAACCTTCTTGATAATGCCTTTAAGTATGGCGGAGTTGGCCGCGTGCGCCTGACTTTGTCGAGTACGCGCGAGCGGCTGAAGCTGGAGGTCGCGGACCAGGGGCAGGGCATCGCCGCCTCGGAGGTGGAGCGCAGCTTCGATCAGTTCTGGCGTGATCCGCAGCACGGCCACATCCCCGGGTGGGGCTTGGGGCTCTGGGCGTGTCGCAGCGCCGTGGAGTCGCTTGGCGGCAGCATCGAGTACGTCCCCCAAGTCTCGCATGGGGCCGGATTTCGGGTGTTGGTGACGCTTGAGCCATGATCCTTGGATCACCCGCACACTGTTGTTCGATGTTCCGTTCGCGGCCTTGGCCTGCTTACACTCGCAGACGGCGACGGCTATGCACTGCTCGCACACGTGCGCGAGCACGATCCGCTTCTGCCCATTATCTGCACGTCTGGCCGCTGTGATCTGGATGCCCGCGTCAAAGGGCTGCGTTCGGGTTTCGATCACTATCTCACCAAGCCCTTCGCACCTGAGGAGTTGGAGGCGTTGTTGGCGTTCGAACTGTGCCGAGGTGTGCATCGCGGGGCGTCCCTCGGCGATGATCGACCGGTCCCGGACGGGGGGCGCCGGAGCATTCACGAGGGCGAGCGCACGCTTGTCCTGGATGATCGCCTGGCGATCCCCCTAACCGAGGCCGAGCTTGGATTCCTTCGTAAGCCGTTTCTTTGATGGCTGCTTTCACGGCGCTCAAGGCAATGTCGAAGCCGGTGAACATGCTGGGGTCGAGTTGCTCGATGGTGCCCCGCTGACGAGGGCCGCAGGGGCAGGGCAGGCCTGGCTGCGTTGCGGGAATTCCGGGGGTGTGCGGCAGGCGCCTGTCGGGGCGCCCGTGCTCGCGGGCAGCGGATCCGTCCGCTACCCCTGGAACGGCTGGATCAGTTGCAGAGTCCGTACGGGTTCGTGGCGGTGGCGCCGACCATCAGTCCATTGGGATTGCCGTTCGCGTCGGTGCCGCTGCTGGTCTGCCAGAAGGTCGCGGTTCCTTGAGGCGGCGGCACGGGCCTCGGGCCGGTTGCGATGCCTCCGAGATAGTGCGGGATGCAGACACAGCCGACATCGAAGGTCGCCCCACTGCCGTCGCTGTCCGGGGCGCCGGTCAAGGCCACCACCACGCCGCCGGTGGCCTGGACGTCGTTCGTGCAGAGGCTATAGGGCAGGGGCGCCGTGGGAGTCTCGGCACACGCCAGATAGCCGATCGCCTCCGCGGGCGAATCGCTGATCGTCGGATACAGGAAGAGGTTGACGTCGGAGCCCTCCGAGCAGGTCGTCAGGTCCAGGCTGATGCCGGTGGTGTTGGTTGGATCTGCGAGCGCTTCTCCGTTCGTGAAGCTATAGTCGTGGCCATTGCCCTGATAGCCGGTCACGGTCAGGATGCCTTCGGAGGTCACAGGGAGGATCTGACTGGCTGCCGGTGAGGAAAAGGGGCCGGAGCTACTCATCGTATCGGCCGTGTCGATCACGGTGATTGTCGGCGTGCTGTTTATGTTTGTGATTGGCGTAGTTTCGGCCACCGGAAAGATGGCATTGCAGGACAGCGCGCCGGTCACGGGGCTGTTCGAATCGGCTGGATCCACCACGGAGACTGCCAATTGAACATAGGAGCCAGCGGTACAGTCCGTGAGATCGATGGTCTGGTTCCCGTTTTCAAAAGCGAGCGCCTGCCACTTGGTGTAGGCTGGGGTTGTCGTCGTAATAAAGACACCCGTGACCGTTAGCACGCCGCTCGTCGGATTATAGTCGTAGTAACCGGGCTGCGACGTGGCCTGCGTCGCGTACTGAGGACCTTGATAGAGGATATCGGGGTTCGAGTACCAGTTGGTCTTGACTTGATTGAGATAGGGTGCCTGAGCCGGGGCGGGGATCTTGCCTGATTGCTGCGGATCGGCGCCGATCGTGTAACTCGCGACGCTTATGATGCCGGTGTCCAAGGCAAAGACCGGAATGATGGCGATGATGCCCGATGCCGCGCCAGTCGTATTGACCACTTGCGTCGGTGGAGAGAAGGCCGCGGTGCTTGGATTACCGACTTGCATATAGCCGTTGACCGCGCTGATGTCGGCCCCGGTCAGGATCGCGCTCCAGAGGCTGATTTGGCTGGTACTGAATGAACCCTGGTAAAGGCTCAGCGCATTGCTGTAGGTTGGCGCGTCGCCGGTGGTGGCCCCGCAATCGCCGGACAGGAGATTGTTCATGGCGCCGATCCCGGAGCAAGGCGCTGGGACTGTGGTTGAGGGGGGATTGCGATGGAATAATTCGTCCAGAGCGCCTCGCCGCTCGTATTACCGAGGCCGAGCGCGTTGTTGATCTCGGCTTGTACGAAGCTGTTGGTCAGCAGCATACCGAGCAGGTTGGACGAGGAGTAGGTGTCGTTGATGACCGCGGGTGCATCCTGCGCCACCGGGGCCGGCATGCTCTCCGTTGTGGTGAAGTCCGCGCTGATGGCGCTGCTCGAATAATGGGTTACGGCCCCGTCCGCGGCTTCGCCGACGCCTTCGGCGGCCTTCACCCCGGCCTCGACGCCGATCGACGCCTCTGGTCCCGCCAATAACCCAATGCTCGCGACAGCCACATCGGTCGCCGTGGTCACCAGGCCGCTGAAGATCTTGCCCCAGATCGACTCATGGGTGATGGGCTTGCTGGCCGCTGTATTCATGGTGCCGATCACAGACTCGGCGACCCCCGGCGAGGCTAGGAGCCAGTTGGCATAGGCTGCGCTGTTCGCGTCTGATTTGAAGACTCCATTGTTCCCGGGCAAAGCCACTTTATTCATCAGCGTCTGCAAGTCGCTTTCCGACAGGCTTGCTGATGAGAAGGCGTAGCCGGTGTTGGTGGCGATGAACCAGAGGATCTTCGCGGCATAGCTGCTGATCAGGAAAGGGTCGCCGATGGCGAGCGTGAAGTGCCCGCCGTAGATCGGCGTCGCCCATTGATCGATTCCCGTGTTCACCTCGTTGCTCTTGACATAGGCGGCGAGGTTCACCGGATACATCGCCAGGTTCAGGCTATCGGTCGCGAGTTTGCTGCTGTTGGGATTGTTCACGCCCAGCCAGAGACCGCCCGTCGGCAGATAGCCTGGATCGGACGAGGAGACATTCAGGTTCATCACTGCGTTGGTGAAGTTGGCGCCGAATGGATTGACCGGCTGATTGACCGTGCCCGCCGGGGTGGCCAAAGCCCCATCCGACGCGTCGGGCGGCCCCGGCGGATTGATCCCACTATTGTAGTAATAGCCATCCGCGGCCGAGGCATAGGGCTGATTGCCGCCGGCCTCGAAGCCGGAAATCAGGATGTTGCCAGCCGAGGCGAAACTGGCCATGACCATCGTGTTGTTGGTCGTCGGGTTCACCAGTGTCCAACTGTCGCCGTAGGCGGGTGGATTGAGCAGCGGCGAGGTTGCCACGGAGTATTGCGACTGATTGCTGGACGTGCCTATTGGCAGATTGATCGCGGCGGCCGGCGCTGGCGCCGGATCATCATAATCCCAATAGAAGACGATTTCGTCCAGGAAGGGCACGCCCGGATCCTGGCCCTTCGAATGGCAGGGATTCTTTGTGCCCGTCGCATACACCCAGTCCCAGGAGCCGAATAGCTGGAGTGTACATACCTGATGATTGTTCCAGCCCTGCGCCTGGGCATTACTGCCGTTTGGCGCGCTGGGGTTCGGGTTATTCGTATAGGGCGTCAGCGTGTAGGTGTTCGGGCCCAGGTTGAAGAATGAATAGGAGAGCGCGCCGGTACTGGCTTGGTAGTCGTAACCAAGGGCCGCCGGGGCCGCGCCCGCGAGAAGAACAGCGGTGAGGATCTGCTGGTTCATGATCACTGGCCCCTCAGGTTGAACTTGACCCCGCGCACGACGACTGGGCTGTTGATGCTGTGCCCGGCGACCGCCGACTTACCGTGGGTGTTATCGAAGGCGTAATAGTTGCCCGCATTGACCTTGAAGCTGGTCAGGTCGCCGCTCGAATCGAAGACGCAATCGGTGAGAAGGACCTGTGCCGGCAGGCCGCCGGCCTCCAGCGACAGACCGCAGTTGGCGCCGCGCGAGACCTTCATCGGGATCGCGAAGACGAAATTTGGCGGCCCGGACAGGACCAGCGCGCTGACCCTGGCCGAGCTCGGGTAATGGACGCCACGATGGGACTGGAACACCGGAAGGAAGCCGATCTCGCTGACGCCGTGGCGGTAGGAGTCGACGTTGGTCAGGCCCAGCGCGCGGGAGCGATCGTGGAATCTGTTCCCGGGGACAAGGCTGTTCTCGACCAGTTTGGTTTGATGCAATATCACCGCCTTGCCGGCCATGACGTTGAAGGTCACGCCATTGCTGACGCAGCGCGGGGCCTCTTCGTACGGGCGCGAGACCAGGCTCGCCTGATAGGTGCCGGGCAGCAACGCATGCACCCCGCGATTGCCGATCTCGGCCTCGCAACCGGCGCCATTCGCCCCGTCGCGTGATTCGTAATGCTGGAGCTTGATGTTGCTGCCGCGCCGATCCAAGAACTGCATGGTTGCCGTCTTGATGCGTGTAATCTCGCCTTCGGTCACCACGACATGAAGCCGGTGACCGTCGTCCAGTCCGCTCGCCTGATAGAGCACATAGTCGCCGGGGGGGAGCGGGATATTGGTGTTCAGCGGGACCTGGATATCGTCCCCGGCGGCTGGGCCGATGATGGGGATGCTGATCAGGAAGTCGCCGGTCGCGCGCGGAACAATGGCGCCGAGCAGGCACAGTCCGGTGGTCACGGCTCTGCCCTTGCAGACCGCTGGATAGATGGCGGGACGGGGGTCGGCAACGACCCGGTGCTCGGCGCGGACAGCGCTGGCATGGCCGGCGGCGACAAGTAAGAGCGCGACACCCGCGCGCCGCAGGGTTGATGGACTTAGCGTTTTCATCGGGTCTTTGCCCTCGTGTCTGAGCGTCCGGAAACAGCGGATTGACGCGGCAGCGGGCCGGCTCGCATCCTCGCTTGGATCATGTCCGGGGCCGCATGGGCAACCCCCGGGTAAGCAGTCGAACGGCAAAGGCGCAATCCATTGAGAGGCTTCCCGTCCAGAGGACGAGCCGATGGCAGGGGTGGTCTTTGCGTCATTCGCGCCGAGGCGGTTCCGATACCCGATTGGGGGTAAAGATCACGTCTGCGGATGCCCGCTTCCTTTAGAGGGTAGTCGGCGGATGGCTGTCGCTCTATAAACCAATATCGACGCTTTCTGACGAATTCTTACGTCGCGTTGATGGACACGGGTTGGATGCGGGCGGCTGGCGGTGGACGGCGGCAGGGGCGACAGGATGCCAGGCTGAGGCGGCTACGACGTCTCGTCGGCAGTCGTCTCGACCCAGGCATAACCGATCCCATAGATGCTGATGAAGGGTGGGGGTACGTCGGTGACATCGGCGATCTTGTGACGTAGGCGGGAGACCATGGTGTCAAGACGGGCGCGCAAATAATAGCGCTCGGATTGGCCGAGGCCGGCAATGATGCTGGCTCGATCCAGGGTCGCCGGGGCCGCGGCGCGCAGTTGCCGCAGGAATAGCTGCTCCGTGTCAGTGATGGGGATGATCCGCTTGCCGTCCAGGCGCAGGCAGCGCTCGGCGGTGCAGATCGTCCAACGTTCATTGCTCGATCTCCGCCGGTCGGGCGTCTTTTCCTGCGCCTGCCGGCGCAGCGCGGCGCTGAGGAGCGCCTCAAGCTCCAATGGCTCGAGGGGTTTGCCGAGATAGTGGTCGAAGCCGGCCTTGAGACCTTGCACGCGGGCACTGAGATCGCCTTGGCCAGAGATGCAGATCACCGGGATCGACGGGGCGTGCCGGTGTAAATCTTCGAGCACGCCGAACCCGTCGCCGTCGGACAGGGTGAGATCGACGATGGCGCCCTGGAAACCGTGCGCGGCGATCTGCTCCACCGCCGCCGCTTGGCCCGCCACCAACACGACCTCATAGCCGAAACTCAACAAAAATCGGAGCAGTTGCCTACCACCGACGGGATCATCTTCCACCAGCAGTATCCGCGGCGCGTCCAAGGGTAATTCGCTGGTCATCGTGGAACGCTCAGATCAGTTCGAAGACAAGGTACTCGATGCGTCCGCCCAGGGACAGGGCCGCGTAGCGGCAGGCCCAAAGACCCAGCCCCCAACCTGGAATGTGGCGGCTGCCCTGACCACGCCAGAACCGCTCGAAGCCGCGATCGATGTCGGCGGCGAGGATGCCCGGACCCTGGTCGGTCACCTTCAGGACGAAGCGGTCCGGTGCGCTCGTCCGGTTCATGCGCACGCGTTCATCGCAGCCATATTTGCAGGCATTATCCAGCAGATCGGTCTGCCAAAAATAGGCGATGGCGAGACCTCGCCTCGAAGGTGTTGTCTACGGCGGGCCGAGCTGGAAGGACGTTCGGTAGGCGCCGTTCTCGGGGGGATCGTTGGCCCCAAATGGCGCTTGCAGGGATGTCGATGAGCCAGACCTCCGGAATGCCGTAGCGGGCTTACAGCAGCAGTTTTCGCATGCGGTCGTAGCGGACGCTGCTGTCGGCGACCTCGATGACCAGAAGTACATCTTCGGCCTGCGGATGTCCCGAGCTGTAGAAGTCGTCCCGCGGCGCGAGGATCGCGATGTCGGGCTGAGGTGCGCTGAGGTCACCGAGGAGGATCGGATCTTGGGTCGAGACGATCGCGCGTCTGCCGATGGCTTCGATGAGGAGCAACGTGAGCCGCTTGGTGCGACTGGCGTGCGGCGGCATGTGGATCAACTCTCCTTCGATCAGCTCGATCCTGGCGTCCGGGTCCAACACGCCGGCCTCGCCCATGCGGAAGAACTCCTGAGTGGTGACGCGATGCGGACGCGGGGGTGGCAAGGCTTTGCCGTGCATGAGGGTTTCGCTCTGGGCGCGTTGACCGGCGATCTCGGCGAGGTTGAGCCGTTGGCCGTCTTGGCAGGCGACCGGGACCTGAAAGCCGGGTCCTAGAAAGCGGTGGTACTTCTCCAGCGCCTGTACGAGCGAGTAGTTGGTCGGCAGCCACACGGGGCCGCGCCAGTTGGAGTTGCCGCCGAAGAGGGGCGAGTTGGACTCGCCGGGGACGTACTCCATCAGCGCATCGCCGATGCCGGGGATACGGCCGAGATGGGTCTGGGTGGCGTGGATGCGGCTGACGCTGCGGATCCCGAAGCGCGAGAGGAACTGCTCCTCGTCGAGCAGACGCTCCAGGATCCGCTGCAGCATGGTGTGATCGACCAGGGCGAGCAGGTACTCGCCCCGATCGTTTTCCCAGTCCGGACAGAGGCAGACGGCGCTGCCAGTGGATCGCCATCGCCTCGTAGTTGCGGTCCTTGGCGCAGAGCTCGAGTGCGATCAGAGTCATGTCGAGACTGAACATGGCCATCCAGCCGGTCGCATCGGCCTGCTTGAGGCTGTATCCGGACCGCGGTTCTTGAGATAGATCCGGATATGGATCTCGCGCGGCCCGGCCTTGGCGTAGAAGACGTCGATGTCCCAATAGCGCTGTTCGTCGAAACAGCCGGTGTCGGTGAGCAGGTAGGGCGGATCCTCGCGCGTGCGCCGGGCGTTCTCCTCGATCAGCTCGCGATAGGGGAAGGGCGCTTGCGGATATTTGTAGAGATAGCGCAGATAGCTCGCCGTGGGCAGGGCGTCGCGATAGAACCAGCACTCCTTCACGTCCTCGCCGCGATTGCCCTGCGGTCCGGTGAGCCCGAAGGCGCGCTCTTTCAGAAAGGGGTCGCGCCCGTTCCAGAGCGCGAGCGCGAAGCAGAGTCGCTGCTCGCGATCGCAGATGCCGCCGAGCCCGTCCTCGCTCCACCGATAGACGCGCGAGCGCGATTGCTCATGGGTGAAGTGGTCCCAGGCGTTGCCGTCGGCGCTGTAATCCTCGCGCACCGTTCCCCAAGCGCGCTCGGCGAGATAGGGGCCCCAGAGACGCCAGTCCGCGGTTCCTCGGCGTGCCTCTTCCAGGCGTTCGCGCTCGGCGTTGATCGGCCCTTCGCTCACGTGAGTCTCCTTAAACCGCACCCGGTGCGATATGCGTCGTTTGTTGGATTGGTTTGACCGCGCCGGCTCCGACAACTGTCGGAGCCGGCGCGGTTTAAGGTGATTTCCGGGAATCGTCATCCCGACAGCGAGTGCCTCTCGTCCCTGCCTCTTGAATTCCCCAACCGGACGCAAGACTTCGGCCCCACACCCGGGTGCGCCGACTTCAGTCGGCCTCCGGGGAGGCGGACTTCAGTCGGCCGTGCGGGCGTGCTCCGGAGGGGGCCGACTGAAGTCGGCGTTCCTGGGCGGTCGCGGTCGGCGACCTGGACACTGCAAGCTGCGTCCAGGCATCCAGAATACAGGCGACCGACCAAGCTTGCGCCGGACATCCGCGCGGATGGTGCGGCGGGTCGCCGTCGAAGATCTCGCTGACGGTACCCAGTCCGGCGTCGCGAAGATGATCGGCGATCGGGGCGAGCCGTGCTTGGGCTGCCGCCGCATCGCCGGTCACCCGGTATTCCGCGAGGGCATAGTGCCCCAGCAGCCAGGCCCAGACCGTGCCCTGATGGTAGGCGGCATCGCGACTCCAGACATCCCCTTCGTAACGACCCCGATAGTCGGGGTCTTCTTGCGCCAAGGTGCGCAGGCCGTAGGGACAGAGTAGATGATGCGCGCAGACCTCGACGACCGAGGCTTGGGCGGGCGCGTCGAGGGGCGAGTGCCTCAGGCTGACGGCGAAGATCTGATTCGGGCGAATGCGCGCGCCTTCGCCATCCGAGCCTTCCGGGACGTCGAGGACATCGTAGAGACCCCTGCCATCCGGGCGCACAAATCGGGCAAAACCGGCGCGAGTCCGATCCGCTGCGCTGCGATAGCCCCGCGGATCCCGCCCCAGGCGCTCGGCGAAGTCGGCCATCACCCGCAGTCCGTGATACCAGAGTGCATTGATCTCCACCGGCTTGCCGATCCGCGGGGTCACCACCCAATCGCCGACCTTCGCATCCATCCAGGTGAGCTGTACACCGGGCTCGCCGGCGTGGATCAGACCGTCGCTCGGGTCCATGCCGATCCCGTAGCGGGTGCCCTCGCGGTAGTGCGTGACGATCGACTCCAGGATCGGAAACACCCGGGCGAGCGCGGTGAGGTCATCGGACGCCTCGATGTAGGCGCGCCAGGCGTCGATGTACCAGAGCGCGGCATCAACCGTGTTGTAGACAGGGGTTTCGCCGGCGCCGGGGAAGCGGTTCGGCAGCATGCCGCGGTCGACGAATCCGGCGAAGGTCTCCAGGATGCGCTTGGCGATCTCGGGTTGACCGGTCGCGAGGGTCAGGCCGGGTAGCGCGATCATGGTGTCGCGACCCCAGTCGCCGAACCAGGGGTAGCCGGCGATCACGGACATGCCTTTGGCCTGCGGTTGCCGAGCGGGCAGGGCGCCGATCGGCCGTTCGATCAGGAAGCTGTCGGCGGCGAGGATGAGCTGCTCGACCCAGGCGGGGATGTCCGGGATCTGCTTGTAATGGGTCCGCGCGGTCCGAACGAGCGCGCGATCCTGCTGCCGGAAGCGCTCCAATGCCTGCTCGGGATCCGACACCACGTCGCTCTCGATGTCGGGACCGACCGTCGCCAGAATGCCGCACCACGCGGTCGCGCTCAAGGACAGCTCGGCGAAACCGACGCGCAAGAGGTCTTGTTGATCCGGCAGCCCGCGCTCGCGCTCGATCGGCAAGGCGAAGCGCTCGATCCATGCGCGGTCGATCCGCAGGCTGCCGCCGACGGCTGTCAGCGCGATGTCGTGTCCGTCGCTGCATCGCGCCGTCAAGCGCGCGTCGCCGTCGAGGGTCAGGATCGGATCGAAGTCGCCCGTGTGTCCGACGTGGTGATGGTCGTGATCGGCGAGCAGCAGAGCGATGCGCAGACTCGGCACGGCGCCCGGGCGAGAACGCAGGAGGCGATAGACCGACCAGACGCTGTCCTCGCCGGGCGGCATCCAGATGCGCTGCTCGACCACGAGATCGTCGCAGGCCCAGTGCCACAACGGCATGCGTCCGTCGAGACGGAAGGAATCGATCAGGACATGCCCGGCCGGCTCGACGCAACCGTCGGCCCAGCGGTTGGTGAAGAGCGGCCAGTGTCGATCCCCGTCCATCAGGGTTGCGTCCAGCTTGGCGATCTGCAGGCGGCGCCCGAGCGGCGGGTCGATCGCTGCGGTCAGGAGTCCGTGGTAGCCGCGGGTCAGGCTGCCGGCGACCGTGCCCGCGGCATAGCCGCCGCGGCCGTTGGCAATCCACCATTCGCGCTGTTCGGCTAGGTTCAGGTCAGCTGGAGGCTTGGTCATGGGCGAACGCTCGGTGTGGTCGACAGGGTTTCCGGAGGGTTGCAAATCTGGCACGCCAGTCCACAATTGCAAGCATGATTCCCCGCCGACTTGCAACACCTCTCAAGCATCGACTCAGCCGGTTCCCGGCTGTCGCCTTTCTGGTGTACTCCGGTGATGAACGCTATCCGAAAGGCGGCGGATTCGAGGCGATCGGGTTAGGGCCATTGGCGCAGGAGCTGTCCGCGCTCGGGGTGTGAAATAGAGCGGCCTCTAAGGACAAGTGTTGTTTCCAACCTGGCCTACGGTTTTTGTCGGGCGCGTTGCCCTGCGTGCGGCCACGACTTCCTGGTGGTTTTCTCCTGCAAGGGACGCGGCGGTTTGCCCCTCGTGCAATGCCCGGCCCATGTCGGAAACCGCGGCCCACCTGGTCGATCACGCCAACATGAGCTTCACGGACGCCGGCCCGGTGCCGGCCCGCGGCGACATCGCGCAGCAGGTGTTCCGGTACAGCGCCTTCACGCCCGATCTGGTGCGTCCGGGCTCGCGCGTCCTGCACGCCGATGGTTCACCGAAGTGGCGGATCGCCCCGCTCCGGTGGACCCGTATCGGCGACGCCGTCAACGGAAAGCGCGACCCCCGGGCGACGATGGATGCGCTGGCAGCCGCGCAGGATCAGCTCCTGCAACGCCTTGTTGACAACGGCCAGATCAAGCTCTGCGCCCCGCGGCTGCACCCGCCGCAACACCCCGCCTATTGGCTCGCGCGCCCCGGTGCGCCCAAACCGCGCCGCGACGACGGAAAGCCACCCGGTCGCACGATCGCCTTCGCCGCCCTCCTCGCCGCCTGGCGTGACGGGCGGAGCGGCGGTTGACTGCGGCAGCCCCCCGGCGGTCGGGCACAACAGCGACGACGACAACATGAAGCGCGACTGGATCTCGGTGATCGAGACCGGGTACCGCCTCGGCGGCAGTGACGAGGAGTGGCTCGACGAGCTGCTGGCCTGCGCCGCGCCGTTGATCGACCAAGGACTGCCGCCCATTGCCTGGGTGCGGCGACATGCGCCGAACACCATTCGCCGCGTCGCGTTCGCGGCCAGCGTCGGGGCCGAGTACCGTCGCTGGATCAGGCTTGCGCACCGCGGCGATGACCCCCGCCTGTACGACTTCCTCTACGGCTCCGGTCGTTGCGTCGGCACCGCCCAGGCGGAGTTGTTCCCGCGCCTTCCCGGCGAACGACCCAAGCTCGAACGGGTAACCGCGGGACGTGCGGCGGACTTGCTACTAGCCGCCGGACATACCGGCACTGGCGATACGGTCGCCTTTGCCGCTTACTCGACCGGGCGCATCACCCTGCGGAAGGACGATTACCGGCGCTGGGCACAGCTCGGCGCCCACCTTGGTGCAGCCCTGCGGCTGCGCTTGGCGGCTTGCACGCTGGATTTGGCGTCGGCTGCGGTCGAGGCCGTGCTCGAACCGGATGGCCGCCTGCAGGACGCCCGCGGGCCGGGACGCGAGCAGACCGCGCGCGACCGGCTGCGGTATGCCGTCAAGCAGATGGAGCGGAGCCGCTGCGCCGGTCGGCGGCAGTCCATCGACGAGGCCCTCGCGGCGTGGGAGGCACTGATCAGCGGGCGCTGGTCACTCGTCGAGCACTTCGACAGCGACGGGCGGCGCTACATCGTCGCCGTACGCAACGATCCACTTTATCCGGACCCCCGTGGCCTGACGCTGCGCGAGCGCCAGGTCGCCGAGTATGTCGGCATGGGGCAGTCGAGCGGCCAGATCGCCTATGCGTTGGGCATCTCCCCCTCCAGCGTGACCGATCACAGTGCCCGTGCTCAGCGCAAGCTCGGGCTCTCTTCCTGGACCGAGCTTGCCGCCTTCTTCGCCCGCAACGGGCCGCGCGTGCGCTTGGCCGAGGTCGCGATCCGCGACAACCGTCTGCTGATCGGCTCCTATCCCCTGCTCCCGGAGGCGAGTGTGCAGCCGTTGACCAACGCCGAGCGCGACATCCTGGCCGCCCTCCTCGCCGGCTCGACCAACGCCGACATCGCCGGTCGGCGGGCCGTGGCCGCACGGACCGTCGCCAACCAGGTCCAGGCGATCTTCCGCAAGCTCGGCGTGCGCTCCCGCGGCGAGCTTGCGGCACGCCTGCAGAGCGGGGGCTGATCTACTCGCCGGGTCAGCGTGAGTGATCGTTGGCCCGACGCCAAAACCGATACGTGTAATTGACCATGGCGCTCCCGCGGCGGCTCACCTAGCCTTTGGGTCAAGTTCATCGTCAACGTCGCCGGTGAGCCCGCGTTCGACGCCTGCGTGCCGGCGCTCCTCTTCCGCGCGGGCCAAGGCGGACGCGACGATCGCAGACGATCCGAACCCCGGCCATTGACCAGAGGAGCCACGCCATGCAGCCATCGATCGACGTCGCCGTCATCGGCGCCGGCCATGCCGGCCTCAACGCGATCAAGGAGATCCGCCAGACCACCGACAACTGGGTGCTGATCAACGGCGGACCCCTGGGCACCACCTGCGCGCGCATCGGTTGCATGCCATCGAAGATCGCACTGCAGCTCGCCGAGACCTACCAAGGGCGCGAGCGCTTCTCGCGCTTCGGGGTGGACGGCGGCGATCAACTCGTGCTCGATCAGCACAAGGCACTGGAGCATGTACGCGCGCTGCGCGACACCTTCGTCGACCTGGTGCTCGCCAACACCACCGACGAGATGGACGCGACGCAACTGATCGAAGGCTATGCCGAGTTCATCGACCGGGGCCGGCTGCGCGTCGGCGATCGCGAGATTCACGCCCGCGCGATCATCATTGCGACCGGGGCGCGCTCGGTCATCCCGCCCGCGCTCGCGCGGGAATTCGGCGACGGCATCCTGACCGTCGACACCCTGTTCGAACAGGAGCGGCTGCCCGCATCGGTCGCGGTCATCGGCCTGGGCCCGATCGGTATCGAGATCGGCCAGACGCTGCGGCGCCTCGGCGTCGAGGTGACCGGCTTCGACCACGGCGAGCGCGTCTCGCGGATCAAAGATCCGGCGGTCAACCGGACCGCCATCGAGACAGCAGTTCTAAATTTAAGACCATTATGTTATGAGGGACTCCTAAGAAGCTACTGGAGAGTCCTTTGGTCCTCAAGCCTGCCGTTGCCCAGAGTGATCCTGCGCCGGACGTGTTCTCGGTCACCGGCTTGGTGAAGCGGATTCGCGAGGCCTTGTTTGATTTGCCTGATCACCGTAAGGGCGGCAACAACCAGTCTTATGCCATCGGCGACGCTGCGCTGAGTGCCTTCTCGGCGTTTTTCCTGCAGAGTCCGTCGTTTCTGGATTACCAGCGGCGCATGCAGAAAGAGCACGGGGAGAACAACGCCAGCTCGCTGTTCGGAGTGCATCAGATCCCGAGCACGCAGCAGATCGGCAATCTGCTCGACCCGGTCTCGGCGGATCATCTCGCGCCGGTGTTCTTCGAACTCATCGAGGCGCTGCATCGGCACGGCGCCTTGGCATCGCACCGCGGCGTCGACGCACGCCTGCTGATTGCGCTCGACGGGACTCAGTACCACTGTTCCGAGTCGATCCACTGCGAGCACTGCTCTACGCGCACGCTGAGTAACGGCAAGACTCAGTATTACCATGTTGCCGTCACACCGGTGATCGTCGCCCCGGGGCAAGCGCAGGTCTTTGCCTTGCCACCGGCATTCGTGCGCCCGCAAGACGGGCAGGCCAAGCAGGACTGCGAGCTCAATGCTGCAACGCGGTGGCTGCTGCAGTGGGGTGCACGTATCGCGCCGTGGCGCACCACAATGCTGGGCGACGATCTGTACTGTCATCAGCCGTTCTGCGAGCAGGTGCTCGCGCTGGGCTGTGCGTTTTTGTTCGTCTGCCTGCCACCGTCGCACACGCTGCTGTATGAATGGGTTGCGGACTTCGAGCGCATCGGCGCGGTGCCGACCCTGGTGAACACATGCTGGACGGGCAAGCAGCGCCTCACCGAGACCTATCGCTGGCTCAATGATCTGCCGCTGCGCGACGGTGATGATGCCCTGAAGGTCGGTTGGTGCGAGCTGACGACCACCGATGCCGCGGGCAATGTGCTCTACCGCAACGCCTGGGCCAGCTCCGTGCCGGTCACCCGGGAGAACGTCGTCGAACTCGTCGCCGACGGGCGCAGCCGCTGGAAGATCGAGAACGAGAACAACAATACCCTCAAGACCAAGGGCTACAACTTCGAGCACAACTACAGCCACGGCAAACAGCACCTGTCCTCGCTGCTGGCAAGCCTGATGCTGCTGGCCTTCCTCACCCACAGCGTGCTCGATCTGCTCGACCAACGCTATCGCGCAATCCGCCGGAACCTACCCTCGCGGCGCACCTTCTTCGAACATCTGCGCGCGCTCACCTTGTACATGCCCTTTACCTCCTGGGATCACCTCTTCGACTTCATGCTGGAGGCCCTGCAGCCCGCGAGGCCGCCACCCAAGCGTCGATCGCCCGGACAACGGCGGCAAATTTAGAATTGCTGCCATCGAGATCCTCCGCCGTGAGTTCCCGCTCGTGCTCGGCCAGGAACCGCAGGTCGAGCGTTGCGAGGGCGGCTTCCTGGTACGCGCCGGCGAACACGCGGTGCGGGTCGAGAAGCTGTTCCTGGCCATCGGTCGCCAGCCGCACCTCGCGGGGCTGCACCTCGAGCGGCTCGGCGCGCCGCTCGATGCCCGGGGCGTGCCGGCCCATGACTCCGCCACCCTCAAGGTCAAAGGCGCCCCGGTCTACCTTGCCGGCGACGCCGCCGGCGGCATCGCCAACCTGCGCCGCGCCGCCGAGCAGGGCCGCATCGCCGGCTGGAACGCCACCCACCGCCGCAAGCACCGGTATGCGACGCGCACGCACTTGGCCATCGTATTCTCGGAGCCCAACATCGCCAGCATCGGCCGCGAGTGGGACACGCTCGACCCGCAGCGCCTCGCGGTCGCCGAGCAGCGCTTTGGCCCCGTCGGGCGCGCGATGATCATGGGCCAGAACCGCGGCATGCTCCGCATCTACGCCGATCGCCGCAGCCACCGCCTCCTCGGCGCCGCCGTTGTAGGTCCACGCTGCGAACACCTCGCCCACCTGATCTGCTGGGCCATCGAGAACCGGATGACCGTCGAGCGCGCCCTCGAAATGCCCTTCTATCACCCGGTCATCGAGGAGGCCCTGCAGGATGCGTTGCTCACGCTGAAGGCCGAACTGGCCCGTCTCCCATTGCGCTGGCGACTGCTGCCCCGCCGACCGGCGCCGGTCAGAAAACCGGCAGCCGATCTCCCCGCGCCAGCCTAGTGCGCCACTGATTCGCAACCGTCGAAACCGGAGAATCGAGCATGACCACACCCGCAATCCGCCGCCTGATTCCGCTTGTGATCCTCATCATTGGCGCGACCGCGCCGGCACATGGACTTGCCGACGAACTGACCGATGGACTGGCTTACCAAGGGACTGCCCCCGAAGCTGATCAAGGCGCTGACCAATGGGCCGACCAGCCGGCAGGCACGCCGGCCAGCACGTCCGCCGCCGATGTGGCGGCGAACGATCACCGGCGGCTGTTCCATCCCACCCCAACCGAGCGCGCCGCCGAGGCCCGCGGTCGTATCTACATCTACGACGGCTTGCGCGATGTCGATGTCCAGCGGGCACTCGATGAGGAGTTCGATCGCGTCGAGAGCATGATGTTTATCCGAACTCGCAAGACCGAACCTGACGGGGAGTTGCGCCGCGACCCCAAGACCGGAGAGGTCGAGGTCGAGGTCGAAGATGACGGCTGCTGACGCTCGCGATCGTCGCCTCGGAACGTTGATTCCGAGGGCTTTTCCTTTGGTGCGGGTTGACCTGTTGGGAGAGACAGACCATGCAACGACGAGATCTGATTCAACAAACGCTCGCGTTGACGCCGTTGCTGGCATTCGGCGGTGTGGGGTTGTTCGCGGAGCGCGCCTTGGCCCAATGGCCTGCCGATGTGTTTCATGCCGATGCGCTTGAGACCGTGCTTGCTTCGCTGTTTCCGGATCTGGCGATCCACGATACCGATCGGATTCAGATCGACGCGCCGGACATCGCCGAGAACGGCGAGGTCGTGCCGGTCGAGGTGAGCATCACGTTGCCAGCCGCCAAGACGTTGACGCTGCTCAGTGACGGCAATCCGTTCCCGCTGCTCGCACGGGCACGCTTGACCGCGGCGATCGATCCGTGGGTCGCAACACGCGTGAAACTTGGTCAGGCGGTTTTGCCGTGCGCGTGCTGTTGCGCCATCCGATGGAGACCGGGATGCGCAAGCACCCTTCGACCGGCGAGCCGATCCCGCGGCGGTTCATCCGCGAGGTGATCTGCGAGCACAACGATGAGCCCGTCTTGTCTTGGGACTGGGGGTGGGGCGTGTCCGCCAACCCCTATCTGTCATTTCGAATCCGCAGCGGTGCATCCGGCGACCGCATTCGGATTCGCTGGGTCGAGGACAACGGTCAGATCGGTTCACTCGCGACCAGCGTGAGCTCACAGGGCGCGCCCGAGCAACCCACCGACTCGACCCAATCCACGTCGCAACGCACTCCGGAGACAATCGCCATGAAAAGTTCCCTCGTTGCCGCCTGTATCCTGACCTTTGGCGCATCGGGATTCAGTCATGCGGCCGACGACATCACGCCGGCGGATGAGCCCGAGCCGGGTCAGGTTCTGTTCGAGACACACGGCTGTAGCAACTGTCACGGAACAGACGGCGTGCATCCGGAGGCGAAGTATGTCCCGATCTTGCGTGGCAAGTCTGCGGACTATCTTCTCAAACAGGCCAATGCCATCTTCAGCGGCGCGGACGGGGAGGGTCGGGCGCACTTCATGCATGATCAATTCTGCATCGGTGAAACACCGGACGAAGGCTGCTACCCACTGCCGTCCGCGCTCGCGCTGCGTGAGATTGCCGACTGGCTTGGTGGTGCTGTCGAGCCAGCCGGAGAGGCGCGTACCCCCCGGGGACTGTCTGTCAGCGCCGCGCAGGCCTACGAGCAATTGCAGGCGCTCGGTGAGCGTGCGCTTTTCATTGATATCCGTACGCGCGCGGAGGTGGCGTTTCTTGGCATGCCGACGGATGCGGATGCCAATATCCCGTACATGACAGCCGGCAACTTTGACGAATGGGACGAAGCCGAACAGACCTTCAAGCTCAGGCCGAACAGCGAGTTCACGGCTCGGGTCGGCGACTTAGTGCAGGTGCGCGGGCTCGACCAGGATACCCCCATCTATCTGATCTGCCGCTCCGGCAGCCGCAGTGCAAAAGCGGCGAACATTCTGGACCTGGCGGGCTATCGCAAGGTCTACACCATCACCGACGGCTACGAGGGCGCCAAGGCCGAGTACGGACCTCGCAAGGGTGAACGCGTTGTCAATGGCTGGAAGAACGCCGGCTTGCCATGGTCTTACCGGCTGAATAAGACGGCGATGTATTGGGACCTATGAACAGGGGCGATGGGGCAGGTCTTGACTTAGGTGATTTCCGGACAAGGATCTACCGGAAGCGCCGCAACCAGGAAAAGTGGTCGAACGCTCTACTCGTTGTCGTTGTCAGCCTCGATCATCGTTTCGGCCACATCGGCAGTGTCTAGGTCGCCGACCGCGACCGCCCGGGTACGCCGACTTCAGTCGGCCCCTCGAGAACGCCCGCACGGCGGACTGAAGTCCGCCGCCCCGGGGGCCGACTGAAGTCGGCGTACCCGGGTGTGGGGCCGAAGTCTTGCGTCCGGTTGGGGAACCCAAGAGGCATGGACGAGAGGAGGACCAAAGCCTCGTTGTCGTTGTCGTCATCGGATTCCGGACGAAAACGACAACGACAACGACAACGACAACGACAACGACAACGAAAAATTCTGCGACGCTTTGCTTACGTCTGACGGCATCAAGGACTCGATGCCTTCCAGGCACTCGCTGTCGGGATGACGATTCCCGGAAATCACCTAAAGTGACCGACAACAACAAGCATCCTAAGGTGGGGAAGCGCAGCGCAGTCCAGCAGCGCCGGCCCGGGGCTTGGTGGACTGCGCTGCGCTTTTCCACCCTACTTCGATCCTACCTCGTCGACTCTACGCTTCGAACGAGCGTCTCGCGGCCCGGCATTCGCCGGGCCTTCGGTCTCAAGGCCGGATGTAGACGTAGCCCTGAGATTGCAGCTCCCCGATGCGGGTCACTCCGCCCTGACTCACCTCGACAAATCCCGGCAGCAGCTCGTCGAGCTCCAGATTGAAGACTTTGAGCGTGTTGCCGCACATCTCGAAGGCGACACCCTGCTCGCGCAGCGACGCCACACCCGAGCTGACCTTCTCGGTCGCCTCGATCTCGTTCAGCGCGTTTACCGCAGGGCCGTGGACGACGAGCACCATATTGATGTTCTCGGGTCCGCCGACCCCGTCGATATGGTTCTGCATATTGTTCAGCACGAAGGCCGCGCGATCCGGCTCCGAGAGGTGGTAGACGACATCGAGCTTCTCCGCCGCAGTCGCGACGGACAAGGCACCGGCGACTCCGGCAAGCAACGCCAAGAGCGGAGCAGTTTTCATCGGAAAGTCCTCGTTTGATGGTTGATCGGCGCCCGTCTTATGGGGCGCTCGACACACAGGCCACGCCGCAGAGCGACGCCACGCGAGGTCTGCAAGCTCGACGTCCGGTCACGCGACCAAGCCCGCCGAGACCTACGCCTCCTTTCTTCTTTTTCTCGTTCATCGCGATCGCGTCCACGCCGTCATCCTTGACACCCCCAAAGCGTCCGGCCATCCACCCAACCGCATTGGTTCCACCGAGACGCGATCGCGTTTTAGAGCTCCTGCGAGGCGAAATCCGCCAGCCGCGACCGCTCCCCGCGCAACAGCGTGATATGCCCGCTGTACTGCCACTGCTTGAACCGATCCACCACATACGTCAGGCCGGACGTGGTCTCGGTCAAGTAAGGCGTATCGATCTGGCTGATGTTGCCGAGACAAACGAACTTGGTCCCCGGGCCCGAACGGGTGATGAGTGTCTTCATCTGCTTGGCGGTGAGGTTCTGCGCCTCGTCCAGGATGATGTATTTGTTCAGGAAGGTCCGCCCGCGCATGAAGTTGAGCGAGGAGATGCGGATCCGGTTGCGTATCAGGTCGTTGGTTGCCGCGCGGCCCCATTCGCCACCCTCGGGTTTGGTCAGCACCTCGAGGTTGTCCATGAGTGCACCCATCCAGGGCGTCATCTTCTCTTCCTCCGTGCCGGGCAGGAAGCCGATGTCTTCGCCGACGGGGACCGTAACCCGGGTCATGATGATCTCGCGATAGAGGTTGCGGTCCAGCACCTGGGCGAGACCCGCCGCCAGTGCAAGGAGCGTCTTGCCGGTCCCGGCGGCCCCGAGCAGGGTGACGAAATCCAGGTCCGGATCCATCAGCATGTTTAGCGCGAAGTTCTGCTCGCGGTTGCGTGCCGTGATGCCCCAGACGCCGTGGCGCGGGATGCGGTAATCGTCGACCAGCTCGATGACGGCCTCGGTCTCGGTGCGTTTTTCGCGCACGATGGCCTCGAAGGCATCGTCCTCGCCCAGATAGAGACACTCGGCGGGATACCAGTCCGCGATGTCCGGCCCAGCGACCCGATAGAGCGTACGGCCCTCCTCCTTCCAGGCATCGAGCGACTTCTCGTGGTGCTCCCAGAAGTCCTCCGGGAGCGCCTCCATGCCGGTGTAGAGCAGGTTGACGTCGTCGAGGACTTGATCGTTGGAATAGTCCTCCGCCGGGATGCCGAGCACCGCGGCCTTGATGCGCAGGTTGATGTCTTTCGAGACGATAATGACCTGGCGATCGGTCCGCAGCTGGCTCAGTGCTTGGGCGGTGCCCAGGATGTTGTTGTCCGCTCCGCTGCCCGGCAAGGATGCCGGCAGCTTCAGATCGAGCAGCTCGGTTTGAAAGAAAAGCCGTCCGGTGGACGGGTGAGCGATGCCGCCGCCGGCCGAGACCGGGCCGATCAGCAGGCCCGCGTCGATCTCGTCCTTGTCCGCCCCCGACATGAGCTGATCGAGAAAACGACTGACTTGGCGAACGTTGCGCGCCACTTCGGACAAGCCCTTTTTCCCGTGATCGAGCTCCTCGAGCACGATCATGGGCAGGAAGATGTCGTGCTCTTGGAAGCGAAAGATGGCCGTGGGGTCGTGCATCAGCACGTTGGTGTCGAGGACGAACAGGCAGGTCTTGTCGTTTTCGCGTTTGATCATGGGCATCGGCTACCGGAGCGCCGCGCCGGAGCACTCGGCAGCGGCGATCGATCGGGTGGGGGAGGGGGTTTGCGACACTCGGCAGGGCTGCTCGGTATCGGCCGGGATCGCCGGGCGGCGCGCGATTCGGCGTCGATCCGACGAGGATCCGGTGTGCTGCGCTCTCCGCGCGGGTGGCCGAGGCACCCCGAGGCGCGACCTAGTGCCGCAGGGTAGATGTTCCGAGACTGTTCGTAGTCGTAGTCGTAGTCGTAGTCGACCATCGATAGGACGACGACCACGGTTACGACAACGACAACGACAACGAAAAAATGATCTCGGACGGTCTCGGAATCTCTGCACCGCTACACTAACCGGCGTTGAGCCGTTGCGCCGCGGCGAGCACGGCGGCGACGTGGTCCTTCACCTTGACCCCGCGCCATTCCTCGCGCAGCACGCCCTCGGCGTCGATCAGGAAGGTACTGCGCTCGACCCCGAGGCTCTCTTTGCCGTACATCTTCTTCATCTTGATGACATCGAATGCGTTGCAGAGCGTCTCGTCCTTGTCCGAGAGTAGGTCGAAGGGGAAGGATTGCTTAGCCTTGAAGTTTTCCTGGGCCTTGATACCGTCGCGCGAGGCGCCGAGGATCTGCGTGTCGGCCGCCGCGAAGGCGTCCGCTGCATCGCGAAAGTCCTGGCCTTCCTGCGTGCAGCCGGGTGTGCTGGCCTTTGGGTAGAAATAGAGGACGAGATGCTTGCCGCGGTAATCCGAGAGCTTGACGCTCTTCTCGCCCGTGGCGGGCAGTTCGATATCCGGGATGGTTTCGCCGATCGCGACGCTCATGTCGGGTGCCTCCACTCTCGAGTGATGATGTGCGGTGGATTTGGTGGCGGCCGGCGGCGTTTCATACCGGCCTCGATCATGGAATCGGCCGGTAGGGTGGACGAGCGGGAGCGAAGTCCACCGAAAACCGTGCCGACGCTGGTGGACTGCGCTGCGCTTGTCCACCCTACGGCGCTTGTCCTCCCTCGCGTACCGGGATCGCTGTGGTCGGCGTGATGCGCACGGCCCCTTGTACCGTCCGGCGCACCTTATACAGCCGCTCGGACTCAGCCTTTGATCGGCTCGAGCACGGCGTCGAGGTTCAGCCCGTCGCAATAGTCCATGAACTCCTCGCGCAGACCGGCGATGTGCATGTCCGACGGGATCCCGACCGTCATGTGCACCGCGAACATGGTGGTTCCGGTGTGGGCGGCGGCGTAGGTGGAGGTCGACATGTCCTCGATGTTGATCTTGCGCTCGGCGAAGAAGCCGGCGAGGTTGTTGACGATCCCCGGATGGTCCATCGAGATCACGTCGACCGCGTACGGGAGCAGATTTCGGCCCGTGGCGCGCTCGCCGGTGCGCTTGGAGATGATCGTCATCCCGAGCTGGCGTTCCAGCTCCGGTAAGGCATTCTCGATCTTGGCCAACGTGTTCCATTTGCCTTCGACCAGGAGGATCGCCGCAAACTCGCCGCCGAGGACGGTCATGCGGCTGTCCTCGATATTACAACCGTGCTCGAGCACGGTTTTGGAAATCTGGTTGACGATACCGGGGTGGTCTTCGCCGAGTGCCGAGATCACGAGGTAGGTCTTCTGCTTGGTCATATCCTTGCCGGGGTTCGCGGGTTACAAGTACCGCTCGGAGTGTAGCATGCACCGTCGGACCCCTGCATAGGGCAGGCGGGGCCACTCCCGTGCGGTTCTCGGGACAGGCTGGGGTCGCGTCCAAGCGCAATCCGCGATGTCGTGCGCTCCGAGAGTTTTCGCGAACGCGAGCCGCGCGATCCCGAGCGCGGCGATCGCTCGGGATGCCCTTCGGAACGAGTCGGAACGAGACTTAAGGCCGACCCGGGGCGTCAGGAAGGCGACCCGCTGCGCGACTCGTCCGCAGGAGCCTGCAGGGGATACCAGGTATCGTCGCGCGCGGCCGGCAGGAGATCGCGTCGAAGTTGTTTCAAGGCATCCGCGGTACGCGCGGCGCCCCCTGCGCCGAACGGATCCTCGGAGTCGAGCACGTCGCCGAGCTCCGCGTCGATCTGATCCGGATCCTCGCCCGCCTCCATTCGACGGATGGCCTCGGCCATCCCGTCGCCCAGCTTCAGGCCCGTCGCCTCGAACAGCTTGCGCATCGTCTGCGCCGCCTGCTTGGGGTCGTCCTGATCGAGATTCTCCAGCTCGCCGGCCATCGAGGCGAAGGCGTTCATCAGCTTCGCCTCGTCCAGACCCGCGGGCAGATCCTCGCCCCCCGCGTCTTCGCCGTCTTGCGCGCGCCCGCGGCTGATCGCGAACAGGCTCGCCTGACGCCCCAGCTCCGGCCGCCCGCAGCGCGGACACGCAGGACGCGTCTCGGTATCGACCCGACGCGAGAAGAAGTTGAAGATGGCATGGCAGTCGGGGCAGTAGAACTCATAGACCGGCATGGTGTTGTCTCCATCGAATTTCTCGGCGCATTCTACACGCGATGTCCGCCTCGCGGACCGCGCTTCGACAGGGTGCTCGCGACGCGGCGCCGCCACTCGTCGTCGCGTGCCGACGCGACGAACGCTATCCCGACGCCTCGGGACTCTGCCGTGAGAATTGAAGCTCCGATGTGTATTGTCGACAAGAGAAACGGTGTGTATCCCCTGCTCGTTGCGCTGATCCTCTTCGTATCGGCCGCCCCCGCGGCATCTGCGCCCGTCGGTCCCGACGATGCGCATCTCGGCGAGCGCAGCACCTTCGAGTATTCCGAAGTCCCTCAACACCATCGCCACATGCGGCGTCTGCTGAACAATGCCTTCAGCTACGTCGATCCGGCGCACCGCATCATCGACCCCGTCTCCGGTTATCCGGCCGAGGGCTGGAATCAGGAGCCGGCAAACGGGCTCTTTCTCCGCGACTTCACCCAGCTCACGGCGATCGGCGCCTGGATCGAGCTGCTGGCCAACATCGCCGCCGGCCACGCGGACAATCCCTATCTCTCCCGCGACGCCGCCTTGGACGGACTCGCGCTCGCGGTGGCGACACTGCGCGCCGATCAGCGCGATCCGAACCTTGCCGCGAAGGGATTGCTCGCAAATTTCATGGGTTTCGACGGCGGGCAGCGCCGTGGCCCGCTCCTGGAATCCATCGAGCGACGCCGCGTCATCGACACCTTCGGCGAGCGTGACGGGCAGGCGATCTGGCAGGCACTCTTGGAGAAGGGATGGCTGCAGGAGGAAGACAACGGCCGAAACGGCAGGATTCTTCGTCGCGAAGGCTACGGGGCGCTCCATTTCGACGGGGCGCTTGCACCCTATGCCGATTCGTCTCGGCAAGCCGCCATCATGGGGCTGCTCGATCAACGCGTGGTCACCATCATCTTCGGCGACAACGCCAACCTGACGGCCGCCCTTGCGAGAGCCATCGGCGCACTCCTGCAACCCGAGATCCGCGACGACCCGCGGGCCGTCGCCCTCCGGGACGCGATGGAGCGCATCATCGAGGCCCAAAGAGAAGGCTACGCCCATCTGTTCGATCCGAAGACCGGCACCTTCGTCTTCGGCTGGGACGCGACGGCGGATCGGTTTGTCGGCTGGGACGACGGTCGCGGCAACTGGGTAACCGGGCAGATGAACTACTTCATCAACGAGTTCCGCGGACCTCTGATGTTCACGGTACTGCGCTACGGACTGCCGGTCGCGGCGATCCGCAACGCCGGATTCAAGATCAAGCCCTACCGGCTGGCCGACGGCAGCGACACCTATGCCTTGGCCGCCTGGGACGGCTCGGCCTTCCAGTTGCTCGGGCTGTCGCTGTTCATGCAGGAGTCCCGCAACCCGGCGTGGCGGAGCGCTCTGGAAACACTCGTCGACATCGAGCTCGACTTCTCGACCCGCCACGGGCTGCCCGGACTCCTCTCGGAGGCCTACAGCGGCAAAGGGACCGAATACACCGGCCTGATCGGGATCGGCGACATCGCGGTGACCGATGCTCCGCTCGACACGCAGGCCCCGTCGCTCTATAGCCTCGGCGTCGCTTACGGGATCGCACCCGAGCAGGTGGAGGGGTTTCTGCAGGCCGAGTGGGCGCGCATCTCGAGCCTCTTCACCGATCATGGTCCATGGGAAGGCTGGAATATGGCCACCGACGAGATGATTCCCTACCAAACGACCGTCCACACCCTGTCTCTGATCCTCGGAGGAATCAACACCGCCCACGCCAACATGCAGCGCTATCTCGACGCGATGAACCTCTCCGGCCAGCTCGAAGCGTTCTACGCGCCGGGGCAGCGAATCGACCTCTTGGCCGAGGTGAACCGGATCATTCCCTGGACCGCGCACGAGGAGCGGATCGCCTTCTCGCGCGACGAGGGGACGCCGCGTTTTGCGTCGCAGATCACCGGCAGCGGAGGGCTTGCGTTCGTCCTCCCGGAGGGACGCCCGGCGAGCTTCTCGAACGGCACCCTGTCGATCAGGTTCCGCTCCGCGACCGAGATCAAGGATGCCGTGCTCTCGTTCGAGCGCGCGAACGACGATCCCCTGCCGCCGCCTGCGATCCCCATCGAGATCTTCGCACGCTTGCCGCAGGCCGAAGACGGAACGATCGAGGTCGTTCTCCCGGCGACGCCGGCCCTGCACGGGATCACCAAGGTCTCGCTGACCTTCCGCAGCGACGAGCAGCCGGCATCGGTTGATCTCGCGATCCGAGCGTTCGAGTTTGTGCCTTTCGAGGTTGCGCTGGAGCCCTGATCGCGAATGCGGCGTTTCCGCTAAACCGCGCACTGTGCGGTATACGTCATTCGTTGGAATGGCTTGGCCGCGCCAGCTCCGACAACTGTCGGAGCTGGCGCGATTTAAAGTATTGAAAAAATTAAATTTTAAACCGCGTCCCCGCTAAGGGCCGTGGATGCAACAAACGTCGAATTCACTCGAAAGTGAGCATCTCGCTCTGGACGCGGTTTAAGCGTCTCGGCCCCGGATTCCTGCAAGACATGTAGGGGCTGCAGAGGCGACTTTAGTCGCCCCGTGATCTCGGTAATTCCATCCCGAAAGTCACCTAAGCCTTCGCAATTTCTGCGCATCCAGGTCTTGTTGCCGGTCTTGCGAGCGAGATTCAGCGACCCATGACCAATATCGTCATATGCTCTGTCCAACTCATGCCGGCGCGTGGCGCCGAGCCGGTCTGCAAACTGTTTCTTGTCGGAGTCCGATACTATGGCCGTCCTTTGCGTGCTGTTGCCCGATGACTTAGAGCGAAAGGTTGATCTGGAGGCTCGATTGACCGGTCGGTCTTGTTCGGAAATCCTCCGCGAGGCCATCGCGCGATTGGTCGCACGGCGCGATCGCGAACGATTCATCGCCGAATATATTGCGGAGGCGACGGCGGGTTATTCCAACCCGATGCTGCGCCGAGAGGCAATCCGGATTGCCGGAGAACTCGATTCGGCGGAGAGCGAACCCAGCGACCTTGCCGGGGGAGGGGATCCTGGGGAGCGATCGCCGGCGGAAGCCAGCGAAAAGTGGTGGAAGTGATCACGCTCTGCGGACCCGAACCTTAGGACTATGGTGCGACGGCTCTTGTCCACCTCGGTACCGATGGTCCGTCACTCAGCGCGAACGGATACGGTTCATCCCCGCAGGGGCGGGGAACATTGAGATCCGCGAGTGCTCGCTCATTAAACCGGCCACCCAAGACCCAAAGCGCTCGTGACATCCGCTCCGCGGTGTCACGCATGCCCCGTGGCGCTCTGCGCCAGGTGACACGATGGCCGAAGTTACGAACGAGGCCATCCGCGAACACATCGGAAGCCGAGGGCCGGCTCATCCCCGCGGGCGCGGGGAACGCTCGCAGTTCATCGCGCAGCGCGAACGAGAGCGCGGTTCATCCCCGCGGGCGCGGGGAACACATCGCACTCTGCGTGGACTTGCGCTCGTCGAGCGGTTCATCCCCGCGGGCGCGGGGAACACGTGCCACACTCATCGGCGAGCCCGGTAAGTGTCGGTTCATCCCCGCGGGCGCGGGGAACACGGGCTCGGCGTTGCGGTCGCCACGAAGCGATACGGTTCATCCCCGCGGGCGCGGGGAACACTCGTTGGGCCAATCCCGTTGACCCTCTGGGCGCGGTTCATCCCCGCGGGCGCGGGGAACACTCGATTTCGTCATTGCCCATGAGCCCCGCTCACGGTTCATCCCCGCGGGCGCGGGGAACACTCGGGATTGTACCCAGACGAAAACATCGCATCCGGTTCATCCCCGTGGGCGCGGGGAACACCGTCGCTCGGGCGCACTCCGGGGCGGCAATGGCGGTTCATCACCGCGGGCGCGGGGAACACTCGAGATTCGCAAACCCATCATGGGCCGGATCCGGTTCATCCCCGCGGGCGCGGGGAACACCTCGGACCAGTTGTCGAGCACGTCCGATGCGTCGGTTCATCCCCGCGGGCGCGGGGACCACGGCGATCGTCATCCCGACGCGCAACAGTTTTTCGGTTCATCCCCGCGGGCGCGGGGAACACCCGACTGCGCTGAAAGGCGAAAACGCACTGGCCGGTTCATCCCCGCGGGCGCGGGGAACACCGGAGGCGATCGAGCGGCTCGACCTGGACGGGCGGTTCATCCCCGCGGGCGCGGGGAACACGCCCAGGCGTCCGGGTTATGGCTGATGAAGAACGGTTCATCCCCGCGGGCGCGGGGAACACCGAGGCGAAGTCGTGGCCGTGTTCGAGGATCACGGTTCATCCCCGCGGGCGCGGGGAACACGCCTTGCGGTTAGACGTCGTAAATAAATAACTGGCCGATTTGGTCATGTTGTGCCATGTTTTCTGCATGGTCGAACCGGCACTGATTGAGCGCGTAAGGCGGAAGTTCCAGCGCTTGCAAAGCGTGCTGGACGAGCGGGGGCGTCGGCACTGGGCGGCGTGTGAAGCACTGGAGCTCGGTCACGGCGGCATCCGCGCCGTCGCTCAAGCCACCGGTTTAGGCGAGCGCACGATTCAGCGTGGTTGCGAGGAAATGCGCGGTGAAGAGGCATCGGATCCATCACCTGCGGGTCGGATACGGCGCTCCGGAGGAGGCCGGCATGCGGTGACGGCACAGGATCCGAAACTACTCGAGGCACTGGAAGCCTTGGTGGAGCCGAGTGCGCGGGGCGATCCCATGTCCCCCTTGCGCTGGACCTGCAAGAGCACACGCAAGCTCGCTGAAGCGTTGGCGCGACAAGGTCATGGGGTCAGTCACAGCAAAGTAGCGCAGTTGCTCAAGCAACTGGACTATCGCCTGCAAGGGACGCGCAAATGTCTCGAGGGGAACTCGCATCCTGATCGGGACGCGCAGTTTCGCTATATCAATCGGTGTGTGAGAGTGTTTCAACGGGCCGGTCAGCCGGTGATCTCCGTGGACGCCAAGAAAAAGGAACTGGTTGGTCCCTTTGCCAATCGGGGCCGGGAATATCGCCCGAAGGGACAGCCGGAACCCGTCCGGACGCACGATTTCGCCGACAAAGCGCTGGGCAAGGTGTGCCCCTATGGAATCTATGATCTCACCGACAATCGCGGCTGGGTCAGCGTCGGCGTGGATCATGATACCGCCCAATTCGCCGTGGCCTCGATTCGTCGCTGGTGGGCTCGGATGGGACACCAGTGCTACCCGCATGCGCAGTCGCTGCTGATCACCGCCGATGGGGGCGGCAGCAATGCCAGCCGCAACCGGCTCTGGAAGGTGGAGTTGCAGAAACTGGCCGACGAGCTCGGACTCGCCATCTACGTGCGCCACTTTCCGCCCGGCACCAGCAAGTGGAACAAAATCGAGCATCGCATGTTCTGTCACATCACCGAGAACTGGCGGGGCCGACCGCTCATCAATCACGAAGTCATCGTCAACCTCATCGCAAACACCACGACGACGCAAGGATTGGAGATCCGAGCCGAGCTCGACGAGGCAGGCTATCCGACCGGCATTTCCGTGAGCGACGACGAGTTTCGCGCCGTGAATCTTGTTCCTGCCAGATTTCATGGCATGGATTGGAACTACCTCATCAAGCCTCGCTCAGATCACCGGAAATCGGCCACTTATTAATTTACAGCTCTTTACTCCTGGCAGTCGATGACGGCGGTTCATCCCCGCGGGCGCGGGGAACACGTACTGCAGCCCATCTGTTTGCAGTTGGCGCCCGGTTCATCCCCGCGGGCGCGGGGAACACGAATGCGGTGGATGCTGGTGCTCATTCGGGCTCGGTTCATCCCCGCGGGCGCGGGGAACACACCCATCACGAACAGCGAGGCGACGTGGCAGCCGGTTCATCCCCGCGGGCGCGGGGAACACGCGCGAAGAGTATGCCGGGCGCATCGAGCGCCAGGTTCATCCCCGCGGGCGCGGGGAACACTCGCCACCCCACATCGTGACCGCCATGGCGGCCGGTTCATCCCCGCGGGCGCGGGGAACACGGCGTTTAGGAGGAGCTTGTTCATCGGGCGTCCGGTTCATCCCCGCGGGCGCGGGGAACACGGCGTTTAGGAGGAGCTTGTTCATCGGGCGTCCGGTTCATCCCCGCGGGCGCGGGGAACACAAGCGGAAAGCGGCGCCCTACTCCCGCTCGCCCGGTTCATCCCCGCGGGCGCGGGGAACACGCCCAAACCAAAAACCGTCGACACAGCAAACACGGTTCATCCCCGCGGGCGCGGGGAACACAACTCCGGCGAGCCCGTCATCACCGGCGTCGTCGGTTCATCCCCGCGGGCGCGGGGAACACGTTGTGCGATTCGCCGACGACATCGAGGCAGGCGGTTCATCCCCGCGGGCGCGGGGAACACGGGCGGTTTTTGGCGATGGCGGTATCATACGCCGGTTCATCCCCGCGGGCGCGGGGAACACCTCGGCGGAGGATTTGGTATGAGCATTCACGCCGGTTCATCCCCGCGGGCGCGGGGAACACGTTGCGTGCGACTTGAGCACGCAGCAGATCACCGGTTCATCCCCGCGGGCGCGGGGAACACGGATCCAGCAGCCAGACAGTACGGAATCAGGCCGGTTCATCCCCGCGGGCGCGGGGAACACGGCGGGAGCTTGACCTTGCGGCGCGCAAGGGCCGGTTCATCCCCGCGGGCGCGGGGAACACCCGGGCACCCAGATCCTGACGGGGTCGTTATGCGGTTCATCCCCGCGGGCGCGGGGAACACTTCAGCGGTCTATGGGGCCGGAGGAGTGGGAGCGGTTCATCCCCGCGGGCGCGGGGAACACAAGGCCGTCTCCGCCTGCCTCGCGTATGGCGGCGGTTCATCCCCGCGGGCGCGGGGAACACAGCTCGGCGAGCAGTTCTTCTTCGCCCTGCCACGGTTCATCCCCGCGGGCGCGGGGAACACGTCCGCCTTGGTTGCGGATGCGGCCTCGACAATCGGTTCATCCCCGCGGGCGCGGGGAACACTTCACGGCGGGATCGGTAACCAGCCAGCCGGACGGTTCATCCCCGCGGGCGCGGGGAACACCGAGCTTGGAGCAGCGCGGCATAGATCCCTTCCGGTTCATCCCCGCGGGCGCGGGGAACACTCACTGCATCGATGCTCCAGAAGCTCCAATCGCGGTTCATCCCCGCGGGCGCGGGGAACACAGCCTGCACAGGTCTGCATATTCGGGCGCTGGCGGTTCATCCCCGCGGGCGCGGGGAACACGGGTGCAGTTCGAATGCCTCCAGGTCGGCCAGCGGTTCATCCCCGCGGGCGCGGGGAACACCCTGAAGGGCTCGGCTCGGGCGTTGGACATCGCGGTTCATCCCCGCGGGCGCGGGGAACACCCCTATTGGATGGCCACGACGAGCTGATGCGCCGGTTCATCCCCGCGGGCGCGGGGAACACGCCTCCAGCGCCCGGTGCGCTTCTCGCGCGGCTGGTTCATCCCCGCGGGCGCGGGGAACACGCGCCGAATGCGACCGATGCGCTCAATCTCACCGGTTCATCCCCGCGGGCGCGGGGAACACCAACTGGGTGCTGTGGGCCAGCGGCACGCAGGCGGTTCATCCCCGCGGGCGCGGGGAACACTGATCGCCACTGATGACCATACATCTTGCATGCGGTTCATCCCCGCGGGCGCGGGGAACACAGCGGATGCACTCGGCGGTTTCGACTTTGGCGAGGTTCATCCCCGCGGGCGCGGGGAACACGGCCATCCCGACCTGCTTCCCGATTCACGTCGGGGTTCATCCCCGCGGGCGCGGGGAACACACCGGAAAGACGACCTGGGGCAAGGTGCTGGCCGGTTCATCCCCGCGGGCGCGGGGAACACCACGTACTTCGAGCCGGAGTGACTGAATACGGCGGTTCATCCCCGCGGGCGCGGGGAACACGGTCCGATCCGGATGAAGTGGGCGTTCTCCGGCGGTTCATCCCCGCGGGCGCGGGGAACACGTCCGAACCCCTCGCATCCGAAGACTCAATCGCGGTTCATCCCCGCGGGCGCGGGGAACACTCGATCGTGCTGAGCATCGTGGATTGCTCCACCGGTTCATCCCCGCGGGCGCGGGGAACACGCAATTGCGGCGCATGTATGACGCTTGGATTGCGGTTCATCCCCGCGGGCGCGGGGAACACAACTGGCCTTTGGCGCCGCGCAACGTCCCTTACGGTTCATCCCCGCGGGCGCGGGGAACACGATTCGCAACCCTTCACGCAAAACGTGGAGAGCGGTTCATCCCCGCGGGCGCGGGGAACACGATTCGCAACCCTTCACGCAAAACGTGGAGAGCGGTTCATCCCCGCGGGCGCGGGGAACACTGCGACTCGGCAACCATGCCGGCCGCAACCGCCGGTTCATCCCCGCGGGCGCGGGGAACACATGCTGTCTGTCGTGATTCGCGCTTTCATCGTCGGTTCATCCCCGCGGGCGCGGGGAACACATGTCGCCGACATGGCGCACCTGGTCGACCAGCGGTTCATCCCCGCGGGCGCGGGGAACACTGCAGCACTCATCGCCTTGATGCCGACGTGGACGGTTCATCCCCGCGGGCGCGGGGAACACCATGTAGTGCGCGATGTCCGCATCCCTGATCTCCGGTTCATCCCCGCGGGCGCGGGGAACACGGGTCGTCGTTTTCGCGCACAAGGACGGACATCGGTTCATCCCCGCGGGCGCGGGGAACACATTCACGAGCCGGTCTACCCGGCTGATCCCTACGGTTCATCCCCGCGGGCGCGGGGAACACTACATCGACGCATGCGCGCTGTGGGCGAAGGTCGGTTCATCCCCGCGGGCGCGGGGAACACCTGATCTCGACGCACGACGGCGAGGACAACCCCGGTTCATCCCCGCGGGCGCGGGGAACACCACAGCGCGCATGCGTCGATGTACTCCTCGGTCGGTTCATCCCCGCGGGCGCGGGGAACACACTGTCAGCATCCTGCTGATTCAACTCCGGAAATCGGACACGCAAAATTCCACCGAAAAAACCCCGTCTTTCGACAGGGACAGATCTAAATTGCTAAGGAGCTTTTGGCTGTTCATCTGGCGGCAGAAAACTGACTAATCGGAGACCATCGAAATCGACCGGGATACGTCGGTTCTTGCCGACGGTGGCGAAATCGTATCCCGATTCGGTGTTGGTGTTCCAGGCGATGACGGCGTTGCCGTCTTCCACGCCTTCGAGAACCTGCTTCCAGATAAACTCGCGCAGCCGCTTCGAGGGGGAGCCGATATAGACGCCTGCCCGGATCTCCAGCAGCCAGACCGCCAGTCTGCCGCGCAGCCGCGGCGGGACGTTCTCAGTGACGATGACCAACATCGCCCAGGCCCTCCGTCTCCTTGATGGCCGGGGGAGCCGATTCCTTCGGTGGGTAGGGCGGTTCCAGACCTCCCGCGGTCAGCACCTCCTCGATCAGCGGGATGATCTTGCCGAGCAGCTTGCTTTCGCGGAAAACGTCCCGGCAGGCCAGCCGTACCGCCCGTTCGGGTTGTTGCGGGGCCTTGGCGGCGATCTTGAACGCCACCGGGACCACGGTATCGAACTTCACGATGTCCGCGATATCGTAGACGAAAGACAAGGGTTTTCCGGTATGGATGAACCCGACCGCGGGCGCATAGCCGGCCGCCAAGACGGCGGCCTCGGTGATGCCGTAGAGACAAGCAGTCGCGGCCGAGAGGCAGGTGTTGGGGACATCGCTGGTGTCCCAATCCGTCGGATCGTAGCGACGCCCTTTCCAAACCACGCCGTAACGCTTGGCCAGGTTGTCGTAGGTCTTCTTCACGCGAGCCCCTTCGATCCCGCGCAACTGTTCGACGCTGCGTCGCTCCGGAGGCTTCTCCCCGAACCTCAGCTCGTACATCTTGCGCACCACATTGAGCCGTGCCTGGTCGTCGAGCGCGAGCTTGGCCTGATAGAGCAGACGATCCGAGCGCGCCCCGCCCGGTTGACCGGAGGCATAGAGCCGTACCCCGGCCTCGCCGACCCAGACGAGGAGGGTGCCGACCCTTGCGGCCAGCGCCGCCGCGCGATGTGAGACGCGGGTACCGGGCTCCAGCATGATGCAGGCGATACTGCCGATGGGGATGTGCGTGCGCACGCCGTTCTTGTCGATGACGACGAAGGCGCCGTCCAGCACGTCGATCTCACCGTACTCGATGAAGATCAGCGAGATGCGTTCTTTCATCGCGATGGGTTTGAGTGGGGGCAGCATGGTGACGTCCTTGTTCGGTCGGGTTAGGCGGCGACTTCGATGTAGTCCACATGACTCTCCGGGCCTGGCAGCGGAAGGCCGTCCTCACGCAGCCCCGCCAAGTGAAACTCGATCGCCTCCCGAATTTCTATCACCGTTTCTTCGATGGTGCGGCCCGTTGCAACGCATCCCGGCAGATCCGGTACATAAGCTGAGTAGTTGTTTCCCGCCCGTTCGATCACGACGGCGTAACGCATGGCTTATCCTCATTTCTCCGTGATGCGACGTACGAGCATCAGGCCGCAGCCGAAGGCTTTGCCGGGGCCGATGCCGTTGAACAGGATCGGGGTGAATCGTTCCAGATCGGTCACCTGCATTTCGCCCTCGAAATCGACCGTCGACAGCGAGATCCCCCGTTTCCTGTTCATCCGATGGGTGCGATAACCATCGACACGAAGACTGGCCGGGTTGAACCGGCAGCCCAGGCGCTCCTCCCGCTTGCGCAGCCAACCGGCGCCCGCTTCACAGGCGAGTTGGGCCAGCGATGGGCGCTCGTCCGGCGGCATCGCCTTCCAATCCATGCGCTGTTTGGCGTCCATCACCACGTCGTGACGTTTGCTCCTATGCTTGGGCTGTTCGGCTTTCAGGCCGCTCGTTCTCAGCTTCGGCGCCTCATCGCGACCGAGCACGACATCGCCAGGCCGTGCCACGGTCGGATTGGCGCGCAGCTTGAACGCCAAGCGGTCACCCAAGGCGAGCGCCGGACGATAGTCCTTGGATTCGATGCGCCACTTTCCGCTGTCGTCGCGCGGCTCGTCCTTGGAGAGCACATAGAGCAGCGGCAGCCCATCCCGAACTTCCGCCCGGAACAGAAATGGAACCTGTGTCGGTGCCTGCTCGCGCGGCAGATCGAAAAATGTCCACACGAGCTGATGCTGGCCATAAGGATCGAGTCCACCCAAGGCGACAAAATCACTGAAGTCCAGTCCAGGCCGAGGCGTCATCCGACTCAGCCAATAGGATACGCCATTCATATCGCGTCTCCGGTCGCGTGGTGGGCGCGACACTCTTCGCGCACGGCGAATTGCCAGCGGCGGCGGGAGGTCGGAAGATCCCGCCGACGGATGGTGAGTTCGGCGTGAAGACTGGTTTCGGCGTCGCTATCCCAGCAGAAGATCGGTTTGGATTCGTCCAGGTGCCGCCAGATCGCCGGCAGATCCCTGTCGTCGATGACACCCTTGACTGCTTGGGCAAGGCCGTATCCATCAAGCGCCACCTCAATGCCGTCCGCTGTGCGAACGCAGGGATTCAGCGGCAAGGCGGGCGGGCAGGACTTGCGCCCCAGGTAAAGGACGAATTCAGGCGCCAGCAGCCGATCATGCAACGTTTTCAGCGGGTACGGCGCGCCCTGCCGTGCCCACAGTGCGATGACCGCGAAGGCGTCCTGTCGATAGTCGCGGCGGGACAGGATGGTGTTGAGCTCATGGCGCGGCATCCAAGTGAGCTCATCGCGACGGGTTGCGAAGACTTTCCGGTTTCTGCCGCTACCGGAGGACGGCACCTGAGCCGTGTGATAGTCGGTGAGCGGCAAGCCCGGCAGGGTGATTTTCGCGGCGATGCCGTAGCCCTCGGCCAGTGCCAGGTGTTCCGTCTCCCACTGATAACGCTGGCGTTCATCGATGGTCGTATCGGGCCGGCGCAGACCCAGCGCGGCGGCGATCAGACCGAGCACGGCGGATTTGGATGGGGCGAGATCCGCTGGCCGGGTCTCGCCCACGGCGATGTCGCCCCAGGCCGAGAGCGGGGCATAGAGTTGGAAGACCAGATATTCCCTCATGCGTCATCACCAACTTGAGCCGCCCAAGTCTTGAGCGCCGTGAAATCGCCTTCGCCAGCGATGGCGTTGATGCTGCGCGACGCGAGCGGCTTTGACTGGAAATACACCTTGTCGAGGTTATTGCGCATGCTGGTCAGCACGTTGACGGCGCTATCGAGCATGTCGCCTTCCCGAACCGGCTTCATGAAGGCCAGCGACAGTGAACGGGGTTGACGACTGCCCTTTTCGGCCAGGACGTAATAGGCGCAGGCGCGGCTGGCGAAACTGTTCTGTTTACCGGTGGGCGCGACGGTGGCGGCCGCTTCGATCAGCGCCTGGATCGTCCGACTGGCGAGGCCGGCATCGCCGCCGAGATTCTCGTGCAGCCGGTCGCAATCGATGCAGACGTATTGATAGAACAAACCGGCGCCGAAGCCCTGTTCGCCCATGTGGGCGGAACCGGCATCTTCCTCATGGTTGTTGAGATCGTCCACTGCGGTGAAGAAGTCATCCTCGACTGCGGCGCGGTGAACCGTGATGGCATGGGCGACCTGGCAGGCGGCTTCGGTGTTGAAAGCTGGATTATCGGCCAACATGCGACCGAAAAGCGCAATATCGGCGGCCGTGTGTTGTTTGCGTAGCAAGGCCAATTCCGGTTCCGTGGGTGCCCGACCCTCACTGATCAGCACATCGGCCAAGGCGTCGATGGCGACCTCTTCTTCTGGGCTGAAATGGGCCAGTTGCTCAATTTCCAGGTCGTTGCGTGGCTCGTTTTCCTTCTTCGCCTTGAGTTTTCCGAAGCGTCCGGCAATGGCTTGCGCCCACTCCTTCGCCTCTTTTTCTCTGATACCGGCGGCAGCCAGTTTCTCGAAAATCTTGACGCCCCTGCGCTTGGTCCGGGTTCCCAGGTGTCCCGTCAAGGCATCTTCGAATTGTTCGGATGCTCGCCAAGCGCGTTTCAGACTCTGGCTGGAGATCCGCAGTCGCGGAACGCCGCCCATGATGGCGCTCTTGGGCCGGTTCAGGTCATCGCGATTCAGGCAGGCAGGCGGATAACTGGTCAGCAGGTGCAGTTGCAGAAAGGTCGACATGGTTGGCTCCAGGGTTCTGAATCGGCTTAGGATTTAATCGGCGCGGCGGCGTAATAGTCATAGGCCAGGCGACGGCGCGGGTCGTAGGGTCGCTTGTCATCCAGTGGCGACCAGTTCCAGATGGTTGCCGCGAGGTCCGCCAGATCGGCCTTATCGTCCAGCACGGCCAGCGCACGGCGCAGCAGGGTGTACAGCTCTTCGATGTCGTCACAGGCCAGGATGCGACGCATACGCAGCTGCGAGAATGTCGGCGTGGAGCCAGTCGCTTTTGGCGTGCCCATGCGGGTGGCGAGTCCCGCATCGGCGGGTGCTTTGATGCGCGCCGACAGGCCGGCAATGGCGGCAATCTTGGAGAGTGGATGGTTATGGTTGCTGACGGCATAGCCCTGGTTTCGGAGCGTTCGCAGCAAATCCACAAAGCTCGGGCTCAACATGACTTCGGTTAAAGTGCCGGCGCGGCGCAGGAAGGCGCGTTCGCCTTTGTCGTCCTCCAATCGTCGCCACCAAGCGAGCAGCAACCCGAAGGATGGATGATCGGGCTTACCTTGTGGAAATGGGTGTTTCTCCCAGTTTGTCACGGCGATCTCCTTGTGAACGTTCAAGATTTCTGGCGCTTTTGTTTCAGTGGCTTGGGTAAACCAAGGATCTTTTCTCTCAACGGCGCACCTGCCAGCGCTTTACCCAAGGCATTGCGCGCCCGAGCGATCTGTCCAGGGTCGACGGCATCGAAATCGCCCGTCTGAGAATGTCGGTCGAATAAGCGAAAAGCCGCGGCGCGGAGCGTCTTCAACCAGCTTTCCAGGATTGGATGAGCCTGTTGATCGGTTGGTAGGAGGTCGCGGAGTTGGCGTAGATGCTCATAGAAAGAGGCTTCGGTCTCCGCCCAGAAAACGCTTTGCACGAAACTCAAGTCACCGCGTACCTTGGTCTCGCCAAATAATGCTGTTTTCAAGCTCTTGCGCAAATCTCCGGCGACTTTGTCCGCCGCATTGACCAGACGAGTTGCCAAATCCCTGAAGACAGCCTCCATTTCTCCAGAAATCGTCAGGATAGGCATCCGAGCGTCATACCAGCAGCGCGCTTTATTGCTTTTCATGTCATAGCCGAACGCCCATAGATCGCCATCCATGCGCGTCAAGCTGCGAAACTGTTCGACAACTCGGGCAGGTCGGTGAACACCGTCCGCGTCGCTCTCTACCAGACCGAGCCAGTGTCGGTAACCGATGCCGCCGGGTTGCGGATGCGCTGGCATGAGGGCGTTATCCTTGACGTAATGCGGACTGAGCGAATGCTGAAATCCGCTGTAATTCACACCATAGTTTTTGGCTGTGAAATTGCGGTAGATCACCTGGGTTTCCCTGCCGCAGAGATCGCAAGCGGTTGGTTCCGTTTCTTGTGGCAACAAGCGAATACGCCGGGGCAAGGCCCAGAATTGCTGATCGGGATGGACATCGACGGGAGTCGTGACGCCCGCCGGGGGCTGCGCTTCGCTGGTCCGCGTCGGTTTCAGCCACGGGAAACGGTCTTGAATCAGCAGGTCTGAATCAGATACGCCGGCTCTCCCGGATCTCAGGGAACGCCAAGTTTAGTAAAATCAGTGTTCTACGCAGCCAATCTTGGTAAACTTCCATTCGAACGCTTTTAACTCAATGGAAAACCGATGATTGACCAGAGCCAACTCCTGCGCCTGCTCGGACTGCCGCAGATCGCCATCGACCGCGTCGAGATCACGGACGCCGCTGTGCTGGAAATTCATGTGCACAGCACCGAGGAGGGCACGCAGTGCCGGAGCTGCGGCCGACGCATCACTGAGCCGCATGGACTCGGTGAAGAACGGCGGTTGCGCCATCTGTCGATCTTCGAGCATCGCACCGAAATTCTCATTCGTCCCAAACGGTATCGCTGCCCCGATTGCCGGGATCATCCCACCACCACCCAACGGGTGGACTGGTACGACCCGCGCAGCGGCTTCACCCGTGCGTTCGAACACAGCCTGATGCGCGCCCTGATCAACAGCACCCTGGAAGACGTCGCGCACAAGGAGGCCGTCACCCCGGAGCACCTCGACGGTATTCTCGATCGGTGCGTCCCGAGCCAGATCGACTGGACGACGCTCACGGCGCTGCCCGTGCTCGGGCTCGACGAGATCGCCTTGACCAAAGGCCACGGCAATTTCGTGGTGATCGTCAGCGCCAGGGTCGAGGACACCCTGAGCATCCTCGCCGTGCTCAAGGACCGTAAGCGCGCGACCATCGAGGCGTTTTTGCGCACGATCCCAAAATCCTTGCGGCGCACCGTTCGCGTCGTGTGCACCGACCTGTACAGCGGCTTCATCGGTGCGGCCAAGGCCGTCTTCGGCACGCACGTCGCCATCTGCGCCGATCGCTTCCATGTCGCGCGTTTGTATCGCGACGCCGTGGAGACGTTGCGCAAGACAGAACTGCGCCGGCTCAAGCGCGACCTGTCGAAAACCGAGTACGGCGGGCTCAAGAACGTCCATTGGATCCTGCGCAAGCGCGAATCCGACTTGAGCGCCGAGGAACGGCGGATCCGCGCCCGGTTGTTCGCCTATTCCCCGCAACTCGCGCAAGCTCATGCCCTCAGCCAAGCCCTCACCGAGGTCTACGACATGCCCCTGTCCAAAGGTCAGGCCAAGCGCAAACTCAGTGGCTGGATGCGACGGGTCAAGAACGCCGAGATGACGTGTTTTCAATCCTTCCTGAAAACGTTGCGCCGTCATTGGGACGAGATCACCAATTATTTTACCGAACGACACACGAGCGGTTTCGTCGAAGGTCTCAACAACAAGATCAAAGTATTAAAACGGCGGTGCTATGGCTTGAGCAACCTGCGCCGGCTCTACCAGAGGGTGTACCTCGATCTGTGCGGTTATCGGGTTTTCGCGCGCTGATCAATGAAAAACAACCGCTTAAAAATGGCTTGGACGGGGTGCGTCCAGCGATATTTTCAACCAACGTGTTCGGTCAAAATGACTACAACGTCATGTTTTTAAATATTTTAGCGCTTTCCCTGAATTCCGGGAGAGCCGATACGCCGAAGATATAGCGTGATTTTTCAAGGACATTCAGCCAGCCGGTCTCCCAAAGGTGCTTGCCAAGAACCAACGTGGTCAGGGGTCCGCCACCGCGTAATCCAGTGCGGTAGCCCCGACCACCTTCGGGGGAATCGGTTTGCAAGGAAAACAGGGCTGTCGCTGCGCAATGCGGACAAAGTTGTTTCACCGTCTCCTGTTTGATGAAGAGATCCGTCTCGCTGTCTTCTGGGGGCGAACCGATCAACAGGGCGGAGATGGCGAATTGCTTATCCAGTTCAGCGGGGGTGAAATCCTGCATGAACGCCTTCTCGCCCTCCAACTCGAAGGCATGCGCCACGGTCTCGAAGCGGGTCTTGAGTTCCGCTGGCGTTGGCGGTGTCTTGCGCCAAGTACGCCAGGTGAACAGATCGGGCGTACAGGTGGTTTGCAGCAGGCCAATCAAAAACTGCGTCAGCGCCCCATCGAAGTCGGGGCGAGGGCTGGTAACCGCGAGGATGGGGTTCTCATCGATGGCCTCGGTCAACTGCCAGGGCGCGATGCGTTGCCGGGAACCGTCGGCGCGCCGCACGGGAATCCAGCATTCAGAGATCAGATTCATCGATGGCGTCTCCTGTTTCGATGCGTAAACCTGCCGTGGGTGAATAAATCACGCGGATCTCTTCGTCTTGCTGATTTAGCGCCCAGCCGCGCCATTCGGCCCCAGACGGTTCCAGCGGCACGATCAGGCAGTATCGACCTTCGTCCGGCATCGACTGGCGCGCGCGCTCGATCCGGGCTGCTTCGCGAGGGCTTTCGCCGGCGACCAGACGGCGCGCGACCGTGAGTTCCGACAGCGGCCAGGCGATACCCGGATCCGCTGGCGCCCAGGCGATCAACTCATCCTCGACGATTTTCCCGAGACGCAGGCGCACGGTCTTCTCGCCCAGACGGGTGGTGATGTCGGCATGTTCGTCCTCGTCGGGCCAGTGCAATCCGGTGGGGTCATAGCCCTGCTCGAAACTCAGCAGGTTGCCTCGCGCCGTGCCCCGATCCGCGTGACAGGCGCCCTCGGCCGCGGCTGTGATGGTTTGAAGCGGTGCAGGGGTCTGGTCATAACCCGTTTCGCCATAGACGCTCTCGATAAGGTCGCGTGCCTGCGCGGCGAGATCGAAACCGCCGTGTTCAACCAGCCAACGCGCCGTCAGCCAGAGTTTCCCGTGATCGGGATAGACCCTGGCAGCCTTGGAGAGAAATCCCTTGAACCAGTCGGCAGCGGCATCATGCGTCGGCTCCGGCATCAGCACGCCCAGCCGGGCGCCGCCACGTCCCTCCGTCGGTGCGCGATTCCCCATGGCATCGCGCGCATGACGTTGCAGGCGTCCCGCCCGCTGGACGACGAGATCGATAGGCGCTAGGTCCGTTACCATGTCGTCAAAATCGACATCCAGCGATTGCTCGACGACCTGCGTGGCAATGACCAATCGGCCTTCTCGGGTCGCGGATGTGCTGTCTGGTCCGAAGCGGCGCTTGATGGTCCCGGCGATCGCCAGCCGATCGCCAAGCGCAAACCGCGCATGAAACAGGATGGCCGGGGTGTCGGGATGGTTGCAGTTCCAGGTCTGCCAGGCGGCCATGGCATCCGCAACGGTGTTGCGTACCCAGACCGCGCAGCCGCCGCGCTGGATGGTTGTTTCCAGGCGCTGGAAGACGACTGTCTCATCCGCAAGCGAATCGATCGCTACCGGGCGCGAGACCGCCTCCCTCGCCTGGACTGGCTTTTCGTCGAGACCGGCGGAATGCAGATGGGTGGCTAGCGGGTAAGCGGATTCATCAGGTTTGGCTGTCGGATAAGCCGCTCCATCGGCGAAGGCGGCCAACAGCCTTGCCCGCTGGTCGATGGGCAGGGTGGCGGAAAGCAGGATCGCCGAACCGCCGAGCCCGGCATGAAAGCGCAGCAGGCGGGCGAGCAGTTCGCCCATGTAGCAGTCGCAGGCGTGAACCTCGTCCACCACCAGAATCTTGGTGGAAAGCCCCAGCAGGCGAAGCGATTGATGCCGCAACGGCAGCACCCCGAGCAGGGCTTGATCCACCGTCCCGACGCCGAAACCCGCGAGCAGTGCCTTCTTGCGGCTGTCCGCCAGCCAGGCGGTGCAGTGCTGAGAGGCCGAGGGTTCCTCGCGTTGTTGGTCGTAACCGGCATCGTGGTGCCGCAGGGCATCCAATTTGGTCTTGGTCGTGGCGGCCGAATGCGCGAGCACCAGGGAGGCATCACCAGTCGAGAAAAACCCTTGCCAGGTCTCTTGGTCATGACCAGTATGATGTTTTCGCAGTCGGTCGAACATAGCGTCCGCCGTGGCCATCGTCGGCAGGGCGAAATAGAGGCCGCGCCCCTTCCCATCGGACATGAGGCGCGCGGCCAGCGTGAGTCCGGCTTCGGTCTTGCCGCCGCCTGTCAGCTCTTCCAGGATGAAAAGTTGCGGCCCCGGCGCGATCGCGACGGAATTCGCCCAACTCTGGAGTGGTGTGAGCGCGGACGCGAGATGGGGAAACAAGCCGGCGAATGTGGCCTGTTTGGCTGGAGACGGCCCGAGCAAACCGCTTTCGTGGATCGCCTGTTCGGCAGTCGGGAGCGCGACGGTTTGCCAGTAGTCTTCCAGACTCCATTCCGGGTGCTGATAGTTGAACCAGCGGGTATTCGACCCGAGCCAGTCGCTGACGACGGCAAATCCGGCAACCAACCACGAGGCTTGCTGTTGTCGTTCGGCTCCGCCGGGCGCCGGTTCGGGCAGGCACCAACCGATAGGGAGCAACAATTGCCTTGCATCTTCAACGAATTGGCGAACATTGGCGAGCACGTCAGGGCGGAACTGGCGTTTGAGAATCGCTTGCGTCGGCAGATTTTTCGGTGGGCGGCCATGATGCCCCGCGACAGCCGCCAGCCAGGGTCGCAGTAGATCGCTTTCCAGATCATCGCTTGCATCGCGCCCAAGCCAGCCGGGCAGCGATTCCATGCCCAAGGCATAGCCCAGCGTGTCATGACGCACGTCGTAAGCAACTTGGACGGTTTGCCCTTGAAGCTCGCCTTGCAGATCAGGCCGTAGCGCCTGAAAGCCATCCCCGAATTTGCCGATGTCGTGGATGGCGAGGAGAAACGTGAGCCACTGCGACAGGACGCCGGGATCGAGGCCGGACAGGGCGGCCATTTTTTCCAGCCAGGCCGGCTGATGTCGCAGAAGCGCCTCTCCGCAGGCGGCCACGTCCAGGCAGTGGTAGAGCAGGGGATGCCACTTCGGGTCCCCGTCGAAATTCCGGTCCGCTTTCCCCCAATACCGAAAATAGGTGTCTGAGGATTCCATCGGCAGCACTCCCTACTGTTACGCCGGGTCAGATTACCCCTGCACAGGCTCATTTCGTGAGCCTGCCGCGTCAATTTTCCTTGTGTCCGGAACGGTAAGAGGTCTCGGGCAGGGGCGACGTACGACCCCATGTGGGTCGATGTTGTCGAAAGGCCCCGTGCGGTCGGTCTATGGTACCTGACGAAGCCGAGATGGCACATGCAGTTCCGGCTCGGATCTTATCGAAGGCGCCTGACTCAACCGGTGCATCGCGATGACGAGGGATCCGGCGTGCGTCGCCCGGTGGGTCGCCGATGCTGGGCAGGTCGATCAATGGATCGGTATCCGCGACGATCGCTTCAGCCGAATGTTTCAAGCTCTTCCTCCAATTCACCGCGACGTGGACGAGCGACGGGGATCTTCAGGCGGTTCAGGATCTCCATAAACTCGGCGGCATCCATCCCGGCGACCTTCGCCGCTTGCCCGAAGGAGATCGCTTCCTCGTCGAACAGTCGCGTCGCGAGGGTTGTCGCCAGTCCACCGAGGAGGAGGGACTCATCGAAAGGGATCGCAAGAAAGATCAGTTCTCCATCCTTGGTCACCACGGACAGTCGTCCGGACTTGGCTTCGCGGACGAGATCACCGGTATGCTTCCAGAGATCTCGGATCGAAAATGTCTGCATGGCTTATACGGACCCACTATCCGGAGACGATCCGGGTTGCACTCGGACGAACGCGTTCGCGTTGCGATTGCCGCGGCTTTACGACGATCGGGATCGGTGCCGGCACGGCGAGCCGCCGTTCAACAGGCACCATCGAGAACCTCGGCCAGCGTCCGGGCGGTCAGCACCCGCTCCGACCAGCGCAGCAGGGTATCGGCGTCGGCGCTCTCGATGCGTTGCTGCACGGCGTCGGGTAATTCACCGAAACGCAACCGTAGGAGGGACAGGAGCATGCGGGCTTCACCGCGCTGCACGCCTTGCTCGATTCCTTGCTCGATGCCCTTCTCGATACCTTGTTCGATGCCTTGTTCGATGAAGCGCTGGGCAAATCCGCTCATGTCGGCCGCCTCTTGGGGATAGCGTTGGGTGTATAGAGTGCGTTCATTCTCATCCAGAGCGGCGTAGATGTCGATAAAGTCCAAATATTTCACCCGTCCCGGGAGGCATCGATGCTCGAAGCGTTGCTGGAGCCGTTGCGTGGCGAGGGGGTTTGCCTGAGGCCGTTCGTCTCCGCCGACGCCGCGGCATTCGCCGGCGCGGCGCGCGAGTCCGCGAGTTCGGTCGGGCGCTGGATGTCCTGGTGCCACGAGGATTTCAGTGTCGGAGAGGCACGCGCCTGGTTCGCGATCTGCTCAGCGGAGCTTGACGCCTGCTCGGCGGTGGAGTTGGGGATCTTCGCGGCGGAGGGCTGCGAGGTGCTCGGGGGCATCGGTCTGAATCATTTTATCGCCGAGCACAAGCTCTGCAATCTGGGGTATTGGGTGCGCGCGTCGCGGCAGCGGGAAGGGATTGCGACACGCGCCGTGCGCACGATGGCGAGGTTCGGCTTTGCGGATTTGGGGCTGATGCGGATCGAGATCGTCGTTGCCGAGGGGAATGGCCCGAGTGCCGGCGTTGCGCGCAAGGCGGGTGCGCTGTACGAGGGCTTGGCGCGCAACCGGTTGGTTGTCGGCGGTGTCTCGGTTCCGGCCTGGATATTTTCAATGGTGCCGGATTCTGTCGGTCTCTCGCAATGACCGACAGGGTCCGCCGCGCGTCGGTCCTGGTTCTGACGCTCTGGTTGGCCGTCTCGGCATTGCCGGTGCGGTCGGCTCAGGATGTCGTTCCGATCCGTTCGGGCGATAGCCTCTGGGGGGTCGCGGATCGGATCGCGCCCGAGGCGGGGTTCAGTCGGGATCAGGTGATGCTCGCTCTGCTGGAGGCGAACCCGGACGCCTTCTCGCCCGCCTGCAACGTGAACGGGGTTTTGCGTGTCGGTGCGGTGCTGCGGGTGCCGTCCGCCGAACACATGGGTGCCCTGGATGCGGCGACGGCTCGTCGGCGCATCGAGCGTCAGGCGCGTGAGTGGGCGGAGCATCGTCGCAGCGGGCGGGCGTTGGTGTGTCCGGCGGCGGTCGAGCAGCCTGCGTCGGAGTCGCCTGCAACCGCGCCCGTGGATGGTCCGCGACATGGGGAGGTGGCGACGCAGGGGGATACGATCCCAACGCCGGATCGGTCGCCTTCGCGTTTGGCCTCACCGACGGAATCCGAGCGCTCTGCGGCCTTCCCGGACCGAGCACAGGCACCGGAACAACCGCGGGCGACAGACACGATAAGCCAGATCCCGCCGATCGAATCCGGCCAACGCCGCGACGAGATCTGTCCCTGCCCGTCGGATCCGGCCGGAGCCGAGTCGCCGGATGAGGCTGGATCGGCGCCATCGCCGCATGTCGATTCCAGCCGCGTCGTGAGCGGGGAGGCGCCGCCGCACTTGCCGGAGGGGCCGCGGGCGCCGTTCTGGCTACTGATTCCGCTGGTGCTGGGGTTGCTGGCGATATCGCTGATCCGACGGAGGCCGCACGCTGCCGCGCCGCCGTTCGCCCCATCCGGCGAGGCGGCCGTGACGGGAACCGACCCGCCCGGCGACGCAGCGGCTTCGCAGACCCGCCGTCTGCCCTTCCTGCTTGCCTTAAAGGACGGCGATCTCGTCATTCTGGTGCTGGCGGCGCTGGCCGGACTCCTGGGTGCGTTGGTCACGGTGGTGTTTCGCGAGGGGATCCATGGTCTGGAATGGCTGCTCGTCGGTCACAGCGGTAGCCTCGTCGTCATGGCGCTGGGCTTGCCGCCTTGGCAGCGTCTGCTGCTGCCGGCGGTCGGCGGTTTGGTGGCCGGCTTGATCCTGGAGCAGATCGGCGGGCGGTTGCGCGGGCGGACGACGACCGATTATATGGAGGCGGTCGCGGTCGGCGACGGGTGGATCAGTGTCCGCCAGAGCCTGGTGAAGTCGGCCTCCTCGCTCGTGACGGTGGCCTCCGGAGGCTCCATTGGGCGGGAGGGTGCGATGGTGCAGCTCTCCGCGATGGTCGCCTCGACCATCGGCCGGGTTGCCCGCTTTCCGCGCGACCGTCTGCGTTTGCTGGTGGCGGCCGGGGCGGCGGCGGGTCTGGCTGCGGCCTACAACGCACCGATCGCGGCGACCTTGTTCGTCGCGGAGATCGTGCTGGGATCCATCGCAATCCAGCACATCGGCCCGCTGATCGTCGCCGCGGTGATTGCGAGCGTCACCGTCCACGACATCATGGGGTACGCGCCCATCTACGAGATCCCGGCGTTCAGTCTGGTGAGCGATTGGGAGCTCGGCCTCTATGTGCTGCTGGGTCTCGTCGCGGGCCATATGGCGCCGATCTTTCTGGGTTTATTGGGGCATTCCCATCGGGCCTTCGCCCGGCTGCCGATGCCGCTGTCCGCTCGGATGGCGCTCGGCGGGCTCATCGTCGGGGCCATCTCGATGTACGAGCCCGCGGTCTGGGGCAACGGCTACAGCGTCGTCAACACAGTGCTCCACGAGCCCTGGGTCTGGCAGGCGCTGCTGACCGTGATGGTGCTGAAGATGATTGCCACCGCGGCGACGCATGGCTCGGGAGCGGTCGGCGGGGCCTTCACGCCGACACTTTTCGTCGGTGCGCTGCTCGGGGTGCTCTTCGGCACCGCGGTCCACGCGGTCCTGCCGGTCGGCACCGGACCGCCGAGCGCCTACGCGGTGGTCGGCATGGGGGCCATGCTCGCGGCCACGACGCATGCCCCTTTGATGTCGATCCTGATGGTCTTCGAGATGACGATGGACTACGAGATCGTTCTGCCGCTGATGCTCGCCGTGGTGACGGCTCATTACACGGTGCGGCGTTATGTGGATGTGGCACCGATGTATGCTGAGTCGCTGCTGCCGCGCGAGGCGGATGCGGGTGGTCGATAAGGTGTCCGGTGCTGAGGCGATTTCCGGGAATCAACATCCCGATTGAGCAGAGGATCGGCCGGTAGTGACGCCGACGGTCGTGGCGAAGCGGCGACAGCCCCCGGGATAGACGACTTGCAGTCGTCCTCTTCAGCCGGCCCGACGGCCCGCGAGGTTGCTGTCAGCGCGACGCACACGAGAACCGCGCTGAACGCGCTTTGGCATCGGTTTCCGTTTTGCTCATACGTTCGCGATCGTCCTCTCCTTTCAGGTGTTGCCCGACGCGGCGGTCGTGCGCGCGAGGCCCGTGGAAGAGGACGACTGCAAGTCGTCTATCCCGGGGGCACGCCGCTTCGCGACGTTGCTTCCTGCCGATCGGATGTGCAAGGAAGGATCGGTTGGTCCGGAATCCGATGACGACAACGACAACGACAACGACAACGAGGAGACCCTTCGACGACGTACCTTGGGCTCCGGCTCTGTCGGTAGATCGGCCTCGCTCGTAAACCCGCCCGCGTCGCTGATTGCAGCGGTAGGGACAAGCGCTGTAGGGTGGACAAGCGTAGCGCAGTCCACCAGCGTCGGCGCGGGGGTCGGTGGACTTCGCTCTCGCTCGTCCACCCTACCGGCCGAGCTAATGAGCAACGCCGGTAGATCTTCTCCCGGAAATCACCCTATATCCGTAGTCAGTGCTGACGATAGAAAGCTCAACGTCCGCCGGCGGTTTGCTCAAGACTGAGGGCGTTGCACATCCGATCGGCCGGAAGCAACGTTCGTCACGTCGAACGCGACCTTGCGGGCCGTCGATCCGGCTGAAGAGGACAACTGCAAGTCGTCTATCCCGGGGGTGTCGCCGCTTCGCGACGACCGTGCGCGTGACTTCCGACCCATCGTCTGCGCAGTCGGGGTATCGGATTACGCTGCGCTCATCCGACCTACGCACTGGCGGGCACCTCGGCGCGGAGCGCCAATCGATGCGTGACACCGCAGGAGCGGTGTCACGCATATTTTCGTATCACGCGTATTTTCTTAACAAATTGAATTAAATCACCTAAACCGCGTCGACTCCAAGGTTCGTTGATGGGCGCGAGGCCGCTCCGAGCCGCAAACCCGACCTGTAGAAGCCGGACGCGGTTTAGCAGGCTACCACCAAGGCCCCCAACCGCCCCAAGAGTCCCAATCCATCGAGGCCATCTCGTTCTCCTCGGCGATCTCCTGCTGGACCCCGAGTTTTTGATAGCGGTCATAGGCCGCCTGGGTCCCGACATAGAGGCACTGGCAGTCGGTCGCGTCGGCCCAGACGAAGCGCAGCGCGCCGTCCGGACCCGTGGTGCGGGTGAGTTTGCCTTGGGGCAGAGCGGTGATCTTCGCCATCTGAGCCGGCGTCTTGGCAAACTGCATCTGGAAGCCGGCGGCGGCCAGGGTCCGCTCCGTACTCTTGGCCTCCGATTGCTGGATCGCGGCGCAGCCGCCCAGGGTGAGCAGTGCGGAGAGCGCCAGAGCGCCGCCTGTCGCCATCATGCTGGTTCTTCCGAAACCGCTTCTGTATGCGTTCATTCTCGGACCTATGCTCCTTGTCGATGAAACGGTGGAGGTGAACAACGGTCACCTTCGGGCCGCCGATGGTGCTGTCGGAACTGGCTTTGGCAGCGAACCGACGCTAGCCCCGAGGTCACTCTTTGTCAATCTCCGGAGAGCCCCGGCGAGTTGATGAGGTGCAGTTTTGGCTTGCTGTCGGTGAGGCTGATCGAGACGCTGAACGGCTGAATCACCGCGGAGAGCTCGCCGTTGAGAAGGGAGTCCTGCATCTTCAGGTCGGCGAAGAGGACGAGCGGGCCGGCGCTGAGGCGCGCGTTCCAGAGATGGATGCTCTCATCGCGCAGCCGGATTCTGGCCGTGCCCGCGACGTCGGGGACGGTGAGCAGGCGTCCGAGCCAATCGCGCTCGCGCGCTTGGGCGACGAAGAGTCTGGCCAGCAAGCCGGTGTCGCGCATGCCCAGTGCCAGCCGGGATTCGAGTCCGAGCGGCTCGGTCCAGACCAAGCGGGCCTCGTCGAGCCGTAGCTCTGCCCACCAATCGGCGGTTTCGCTGCCGTCGGACTCGGTCAGTGTCATCCCGTCGAGCCGGATGCGCGAGCCGGAGGCATCGAAGGTCATGGACGCGATGTCGCCTTCGCGGAGCCGGGCCTCCAGCACGAGGTTGCCGCCGAGTTCTTGCGTGTCCATGCGGATGCGCGTGTCGTGGCTCGTCAGGTCGATCTCGCCGTCGGCTTTCTGACCGTCGAGATTGAAGAGCATGCTCAGATCCGCGCTGCCGGAGAGCAGTGCGAGGCCGGCGTCTTTCGGGAGGTAACGGTTGTAGACCGATAGATCTGCCAGCTTCGCTTCGGGCAGGCTGATTCGCGTGGTCATGTTGAGGGCCGGGTTGGCGCCGGTCGCCCGCTTCAGGCTGGGTGTACGGGTCTGCAGGCCGAGGTTCCGTCCCTCGATATAGCTCTCCGAGCCATCTTGGCGTCCGAGCGAGAAGCGCGGGAGAGTCAGCTCCAGCGCGGCGCCCGGATCGCGCGCGCGCCCGTCGGTCTCGAGGCTCAGCCGGCCGTCGCCCTGTGCGCGATAATCCAGGAAGTCGACGTGGAGCGGTGTGGCGTCGATCCGCACCCGGCTGCCGGGCGCGAGTGTCTCGTGGCCAAGGATAAGGTCGGCATCGATCCGCCCTTCGCCGCGGACCCGCACGCCGTGCTCGCGCGGCAGAAAGTTGTCCAGAAAGCCGAGTTGGGTGACGCGCCCGTCGAGCGCGATTCGGCCTTGCATGGCACGGTTGGGCTTGTTCGCTGCATCCAGCCAGTCGGTGAAGCGGGCTTCCTTGAGGTTCAGAATGGTGCGCAGTCGCTCGTTGCGGGCATCCCCGGCGGCGTGCAGCTCGACGCTCGTGCCGGAGAGGTCGAGCGCGCTGCCGTCCAGGCGCAGGTTCCGCAGCGCGAGGTCGAGACGCAATCCGCCCTCGACCGCGGTCTCGAAGAGCTCGCCGCCGATGCCCTCGCCCTTGAGCTGCAGCCTGCCGCTGGCCTGCTGTGCGTCGAGTCGGACCAGGCCCTCGCTCAGGGCGCTGCCGTTGCGAAATCGAAAGGGTGCCTGTTCCGGAAGGTAACGGTTGAGCACGCCGACATCCGGCAGTCGGGCACCGTCCCAGCGCAAGGTCACGCGCGCGGCGTCGGTCGAGAAGTCGTCCAAGGCTTGGCCGGACGGCGCGGGTGTTTCGATGTCCAGTGCGATGCCGGCCGAATCGAGTAGCGGCCGGGAATCGTCCCGGTGCCGGAGACTGGCCTCGGTGAAGCGGGCCTCCAGCGTCAGTGTCTCGCCCGCGTCGCCGTCTTGCCAGCGGGCATCGAGTGCGCCGGTGCCGCCGATCTCGAGGTCCAGGAGGCGCGCGCTGAGCGTACCGGCATCGACCGTCAGACGGCTGCCGCTAGCGGGCTTGCTGTCGACGATGTTCAACTCGGTGAGCAGGGTGCCGCGGCCGTCGAGTCGGATGCCGCGGCCACCCAGGGTGTGACCCAGGAAGGCGTCGAAGAAGCCGAGGTGGCTGATCTCGCCGGAGAGTAGGAGGTGTCCGTCGATGGGGAGCGGGTCGGGGCGTTGGTTCATGGCCCGCAACTCCGCGATGGGACGGGTGAGCCTGAACCTGGCATCGTCGAGGCTAAATCGGGTGATCAAGGGGGCGGACTGCTGAGGTTGCGCGTCGGCGACGGCCTCCAGGTGCAGCAGGGTGCCCGAAAGGTCAAGTGTCTGATCGGTCGGGTTCAGGCCGTTGATGCGCAGATCGAGGTTGAGCTTGCCCTCGACGTCGGTCTCCAGCAGGGTGAGTCGGACGTCGTCGCCATGCAGATCGAGCGCGCCGTGCAGCCGGTCGTCCTCCCAGGTGAGGACGGCATCGAGTCCGGCCAGGCCGCCGCGCACGGCCACCGGGCTGCCGGGCGGGAGATAGCGCGAGAAGACGGCAATGTCCGGGACGACGGCCGATGTCCACCTGAGCGTGGTCTGTTCGGGTCGGTCCGGGGGTTGGAGGAGGTTGGCCCCGGCGATGCGCGACTCCAGGCGAAACGCTCGGCTGTCGAGGAATCGCGTGTCCTCGCCTTGGTCGCGCATTTCCACGTCGGTGAGGTCGATGCCGAGGACCGTTTCGGTTCGGCCCTCTCCGTTGGAAACCACCTGAAGCTCGACGCGCCCGGCGCCGGAGAGTCGGTAGAGGCTGGTGTCGCCGATCGGCCGCGGTGCGCCATCGGCACCCGCGCCGGGATTCAGCGTCACGCCGAGCGAGGGCGAGTCGAGACGAAGTCGACTGCCGGGCTCGAGGTGGCCCCGGTCGATCGACAGCGCAGCCGTGAGGTCGCCGTATCCGGACAGGCTCAACCATGGGATCTCTTGCAGATCATCGTTGAAGAGGTCCCAGGCATCCGCGTTTGCCGAGAGGGTCAGATCGCCCGAAATGAACCGCAGGATCTGCGTGCCCGGGTTTTCGGCGAGGGTGAGAGGTGCAAGTTGCAGGTGCGCGGCAATCGCCAGATCGCGCGACAAAACAGCGTCTTCGCGCAGCACGCTGGCCTTGTCCAGGTCGAAACGCAGGCTGTCGACCTGGATGTGATCGCCGCGCAACGCGGCACCTTCGATTGCGAGGTCGCCGTCGCCCTCCAGCCGGTAATCCCCGAAGCGCAGCGAGCGAATGCCCTCCGCGTCGAGCCTCGGGATGCGCAGCTCTCGGTGCAGGAGCGCGGGCAGGTCCAGTTGTACGGACGCCTGATGCAGGGCGAGGGCGAGGGGCCAATCCGGGTCGTCGCGCTCGATGCGCAATGCCTGCAGCCGAAGCTGTCCGCTCGGGCGAAGGCGCGCAGAGTCCCAAGCGATGCTCAGGCCGCTGTGCTCGGAAAGACGCTCCTGAAACCAACGGCTGTTCAGCAGAGGATGGACCGACAGTGTAAGTGCTGCGCTCAGCCCGAGGAGGAACGCCGCGACGAGCAGCGCCCGGCGTCGTCTCGGTCGGGGCGAGCCGACGCGGTGGTCCTTTGATATCGACAAGCGATCAGGGCTCAGGGCTCAGGGAAGAAGGTCTCGTCGAGCATCTGCAAAAGCGTGAACGGGCAATCGGCAGGGAAGCGATCGGGCGGTAGGCCGGTTTCCCGAGCGGCCAGCGCGATGGCCTTCGGATAGGCCCTCTCGGCGGCGTCCGCGAGCATGCCCCGCAACGAGGGGCTGTCTTCGAGCTGCCCGGCGATCTGGAGGCGTTGCTCGGCGATCGATCCGACCCATCCTGAGCTTCGTGCCTCGGGTTGATGCTGCCATTTCAGCAGGTTGGCCATGAGGATGATGAGTCGGTTCGCGAGCTCGCGCTTATCTCGCTGACCCATGCTTTCGAGTTCGTCGATCAGGATGTCGCGATCGATCTCCTGGAAGCGACCCTCGCGCACGAGGTCGGTAGTGTGCTCCAGCCATTGATAGAAGTCCTTCTCGTAGAGTGGCGTCGACATGGGTGGGTCATCGGCAGAACGGGACAGGATCCAAGTGTAAACCAGTCTAAACCGCGCCCGGTGCGATATGCGTAATTTGTTCGAATGGCTTGGCCGCGCCAGCTTCGACGACTGTCGGAGCTGGCGCGGTTTAAGCGCTTGACGCCGCTCGATCACACCGCCTAGCCTTGCTCCAGCTCCACTGCCCGCCGATGGCCGAGGTCGAGACCGTGCCGCTTGTCCACTTTAAACCGCAATACCTCCGAGACGAGGCCGACCGATGAGTATCGTCGCCGTCGTCGGCAACAAGGGAGGTACCGGCAAGACGACCTTGTCCTTGAATCTCGCGGCGGGTTTGGCGCGGCGGGGATCGGTCGTCATCGTCGATGCCGATCCGCAGCAGTCCGCCTATCAATGGCGCCTGATCGGGGACGAGAACGCCGCGCTGCCCGCCGTGGTGGCCGCGGCCTTCGGGCTCGAGAAGACGGTCCAGGCCCTTCGCGATGTCCACGACCATGTCGTCATCGATTGTCCCCCGTCCATCAAGGCACCGCAGACCGAGCACGCTCTGCGCCTGGCCGACCATGCGCTGATCCCGCTCCAGCCCTCGCCGATGGACCTCTGGGCGACGAGCCATCTCGCCCGCATCATCGAGGGGATTCGCCCCGAGAATCGGCGTCTGCGCGTCTTGATCGTGATGAGCCAGATGGAACCGCGCACGACGCTCTCGCGCCTGATGCCCGACGCCGTCGCGGAGCTGGATCTTCCCGTCGCCCGGACCTCGTTGCAGCGCCGCTCCATCCATCGTCTCTGTGTGCTCGAGGGGCGCAGCGTCTTCCAAGCGGGTCGTCGCGGCGCCGCCGCGGCGGCCGAGATCAACGACCTGATCGCGGAGATCTTCGACCATGACAACGCCTCCCAAGAAAACGCCTCCCGGTAGCACGTCCAACAGCACGCGCACGGAACGCCGACTGGTTGCCTCCATCCGCAAGGCCAAAACCGGAGCGGATCAGCCGGGCGATGCCGAGCCGGCCGGCGAGCAAGCGTCGGCGGGTGCGACGGCATCGGCCCCGGCGGTGCGTGCGAAGCCGAGCGGTGCGGGCGCCGCCGCGCGGACCGTTGCGCGGAAACGTCCGGCTTCCGGGGCTGACGCCGGCTCGTCGGTGGAGGGTTATCAGATTCGGCGGAGGGTTTGGCCGGATTGAAGGGAGCGTCTTGCTCGGGCGTCGGCGCGGGGAGGATGGGTTTCGCTGCGCTCTACCCATCCTACGTCCTTGGTGGCTCTGACCCCGTAGATTACGACCGACGTGGCTGGCCGTCGGGACAGGGGAAGAAGACGACTGCAAGTCGTCGATCCCGGGGTGTCGCCGCTTTGCGGCGAGGGCCGGCGGTCGACGAGCAGCTTTCGACTAAAAAACATCCTGAACCGCGTCTCTCCGACGTGACCGGGTGGGTGCGAGGCTTCGCGCAACGCGGGCCGATATACGAACCGCCGAACGCGGTTCAGTGCCGGACGCGGTTCAGTGGACCGTGCAGACCATGCAGGGGTCGAAGGAGCGCACGATGTGCTGCACGGCAACCGGTGTGGTCTCTCCCGGTCGGACCTCGGCCCCGACAAGCGCCTGCTCCAACGCGCCCGGAATGCCCGCGGCATCGCGCGGCGAGAAGTTCCAGGTCGTCGGGGCGATAATCTGATAGTTGAGGATGCGGCCTCGACGGATCGCGAGCCAGTGGCCCAGGCTTCCGCGGGCCGCTTCGACGAGCCCCGTGCCGCTTGCCTCGTCCGGGATCGCGGCCTGCTCGCAGAAGGGCTCGCCCGGCGTGATTGCCTTGACCCAGTCCTCCATTGCGATCAAGACACGCGCCAGCTCGAGCAGCCGCGCGATCACCCGGTTGCGCACATTTCCGCCGGACTGGGCCACCAGATCGCGGATCAGCGGATGTCCGTCGATGAGCTGACGGGCCAGTGCGCCGACCTCGATCACCTCGCCTGCGAGTCGAGGGGCCTTGCACCAGCTATAGGCGTCTGCCTTCTCGGCATCCGGGATGGTGACGCCGTCGGCGGGATGCAGAGGGGCTCCTCCGGTCATCCAACTGTGGCTCAAATCTTCGGTGATCGACGAGAGGTCCAACGGTTGCGGGCCCTTGTCGGCCCAGAGACCCGATCGGAAAAGGCGGGTGGCCTCGCTCGGGTAAGCCCCGTAGCTCATGAAGCGGTCGGTCGCGCGCCCCAGGTGAGCCAAGCCCAGGTCATCCGCGATCTGCAGAAAGCGGCGCAGATCACCTCGGCCCGGGTCGCGTGCTGCCCAGCCGTCGAGTGCGCTGGCGCTGTCCAGCGCGACCAGGGTCTCCAAGGGATCGCCGAAGGTCTCGCGCTCGAGGAAACGCCTGAAGGCACCGAGGATGGCGAGCAGTCGGATGCGCTCCTGCGCCTGCACCGGCTTGGCGGTCCCACCCGGTTGCAAACTCAGGCTGTGTGGCCACTTGCCGGCGAGCAGGCCCATGAGGTGCATGAAGTGCGCGCGTGCCGGCAGGACCGCGCCCGCGGCCGTGCCGCTGAGTGCCCGAAAGCGTGTCTCGGTGTCTACATACCAGGATCGGTCGGCATAGACGGGACGAGCGAAGTCCGGCATGAAGAACAGATAGAAGTGGGTCAGATGATCGGCCAGGTTCTCGCAGGCGAGGACCAGGTTGGTGGCCAGCGCGCCGTTCGGGGGCATGGCCACCCCGGCCGCGTCAGCCAACGCATAGGCGGCCGCCATGGACTGAGAGACCGAGCAGATCCCGCAAATCCGCGGCGCGATCACCAGGGTATCGCGCGGGTCCTTGCCCTGGAGGATCTGCTCGAATCCGCGATAGAGGGGCGAGTTGACGCGGGCCTCGCGCACGCGCCCGTCGGCCACGTCGAGCTGAATCTCCAGGTCGCCCTCGACGCGGTTGAAGGGACCCAAGGTGAGTTTGGTCATTCGGGGGCGTGCCGCCGGGGTCCAGCCGCGGGCCGCCGGCCTCCAGCCTCCAGCTTCCGGCCTCCAGCCTCCAGCTTCCGGCCTCCAGCGTCCGGCCGCTGGCCGGTTGGCCTGAGATGGCTTTGGGAGCGGCAAGGCCGCATAGCGAAAGCGTCTGTTTCGAACATCATGCTGGTTTCTCTCGCGGATGCCTGCCGAGGTGGATCCAAGTTGCGGAGGGTTCTTGTGTCGGTAAAGTCGGCGGCTGGCGGCTGGCGGCTGGCGGCTGGCGGCTGGCGGCTGGCGGCTGGCGGCTGATAGCTGATAGCTCCCTGCGATGCCGGCGCGGGTTGGGCACGCTGCGCTTTGCCCAACCGACCGCAGGCGGCAGGCGGCAGGCGGCGGGCGGGCGGAGGCTCCTCAAATCACCGCACCTTCGTCGGCCGAATCGTCGGCGGCACCGCAACATGATCCGACACCGCGTTCTTGCGCAGTCGCTCCGGTGTCGCGGCCTTGGCCAGTGAAGAGAGCGCGACGAACCATGCCTTGGGCATGTCGGTCGGCAGGCCGATGGGGATGCCGGCGAGGCTGGGTGTTTCCTGGAAGGCATGGCCCGGCTCCTCGAACTCGGGCGAGGTGCAGTTGATACAGGCATAGCCGCCGCGGGTGCAGGAGCCGGAGCCGTTCCAGAGCCGGGTGTTGCAGTCGGCATGGGCTTGGGTGCCGAGACAGCCCAGATGCTCCATGAGACAACCCAGATCCGACGGCGCGCGGGCGCTTGCTTTGTACTCGTAGAACTCGTTGCGCGGACAGCCGTGGTGGACCAGTTGGTCGGCGTACATCCGGGGACGGGCGTAGGCATCCAGGTCTTGGGGTGTCAGTCCTTCCAAGGCAATCGCCATGAGTGTCTCGGTCACCCAGTTCGGATGGGTCGGACATCCGGCGACATTGATCACCGGCAAGCCGGCCCCGGAGCGAAAGTCGGTGCCGAGCAGACCGCCGCGGTAGGTCCCCTCGAACTGGAGTCCGCAGGCGTCCGTGGGATTCGCGCCGCCGGCGGTCACACCCCCGAAGGCGGCACAGGTGCCGATCGCGAGGCAGTAGTGTGCGCGAGCCGCCAGACGACGCACCCAGTCGATCATCGGGGTCCGGGTGCCGGCGAAGCGATGGAAGGCGCCCGTGCCGTTCGGCCCGCGCAGAAGCGCGCCTTCGATGCAGAGCAGGTCCAGCGGCAGGTCGCCCGTTTCGACGCGGGCGAGCAGGTCGAGCACCTCGCCGCCGCTCGCCTCGCTCAGCGAGGGATGCCAGAGGATCCGGATCCCGGCGCCGCCGAGTGTCTCGAAGACATGCGGCGCCTCGGCGCCGAGCAGGGAAAGTGTGCATCCGCCGCAGCCGCCGGATTGGAGCCACAGCAGGTTCATGGTGAACCGCGTCCGGTGTCGCGCATGAAGCCGTAGTGGATTGCGTTGCGTCGCGGACTCGGGATGCCTTGGCGGGGACGCGGTTCAGTGATTCTAGGGGGCATCTTGGTTGGGAAAATGTCAGAAATACGTTGAATACCGAATCCAATCGTTGTCGTTGTCGTTGTCGTTGTCGTGATCGTAATCGACAACGACAACGACAACGACAACGAGAGCGATAACCGCAGCAAAGGTATTCGCCGGTCGAGTTTCACGGGTTGCTGAACCCTTCATTGGGAACTTTTCCGGATCTAAACCGCGTCTCCCCGAGATCGAGGAGATCTCCAAGGCCACACGTAAAATGAAAATTATGCATGTCGCTCCGGACGCGGTTTAGGTTCAAGGCTCAACGGCAGCTCCAGGCGGAATTCGGCGCCGCCATCCGGGTGATTCTCGGCGGTCAGGGTGCCTTGGTGATCGGCGACGATGCCATAGCTGATGGAGAGTCCCAGGCCGGTGCCTTGGCCAACGGGTTTGGTCGTGAAGAATGGGTCGAAGATGCGACCGAGGTCCTGCGCGCCGATGCCGGGACCGTTGTCCCGGACGCTCAGCCAGGCGGTCGTCGCGTCCTGTCCGGCGCTGATCGAGAGTCGTGGTGGCTGGGCGTTGTCGCGCATCGCGTCGAGTGCGTTCTGAACCAGGTTCATGAGCACCTGATGGATCTGTCCCGGATGCCCCTGCACGGTCAGCGTGTCCGGAAGGGCGAGGGTCGTCTCGATCTCCCGGCGTTCGCCCTTGGTCACCCAATGCACCGCCGTGCGGATCAGGTGGACCAGATCGAACCGGGTGGACTCGCCCTGCTGTCCGGAGGAGAAGCAGCGCAGATCCTGCACCAGGTCGCGGACGCGCTCGGCGCCTTCGAGCGTGCCCTTGATCAGCGGGTCGAGATCCGCAAGCAGCCGCTCGATGCGCAGCTCCGCCTTGAGCGCCTGCAGCTCGGCCGAGGGTCCGGAGGCGTCGTCGACCGCCGCGCAATAGCGCAGTAGCCGCTCGCGATAGCGCGAGAGGGCATGCACGTTGCCGTAGACGAAGCTGATGGGGTTGTTCAGCTCATGCGCGACGCCGGCGACGAGCCGGCCGAGCGAGGCCATCTTCTCGGCGTTCACCAGACGGCCTTGGGCGCGCTTGAGGTCGTCGTGCGCCTGGGCGAGATCGCGATAGGCGCGACGCAGCTCGCCGACCGGACGGCCGATCAGGACCATGCCGACCAGCCGCCCGCGGTGGTCGTAGCGCGAGGTGCAGTTCACCGCGAGCGGGATTTCCTCGTCCACGCCCTTGATCGCGAGCTCGCAGTCGTGGATGGCTTCGGCGCGGATCTGTTGCGCGAAGGTGCTGGCCATGGGCAGGCAGTGCTCGGCGAGCAGCGCCAGGAAGGGCCGTCCGCGCAGATCCGCCTCGCTCCAGCCCGTCAAGGTTTCCAGCGCGCGGTTGACCTGCTGGATGCGACCCTGGACATCGCAGACGATCAGGACATCCGTCATGGAGGCCAGCACGCTCGCGATGAAGTGCTGGGCATCCTCCAGTGCGCTGTTCTTCTCTTCGAGCTCGCTTTGATGCCGGACCAGATCCGCGTAGGTCTCGTCCATCTTGCGGATGACGTGGATCCAGGTCGCCTCTGCCGTCGGCTCGGGGCAGTCGCCGTCTTGGAGGACGCCGACGGGGCGAGGGTCGGCTTGGGTGGAGACAGGCGTCATGTCGGGCTGTCCGCTGCGAAGTCGAGGACAAGCATAGGCGATTTCACGCGGCGGATTCCCTGACATGGTTCGGGGTTGAATGCGTCGGGTTGGGGTCAGGGCGTTGGGGCGTGGACCCTAGGGTGGACGAGCGAGAGCGAAGTCCACCGAGCACGGCGCCGGGGCTGGTGGACTGCGCTTCGCTTGTCCAACCAGCCCCGGCGCTTGCCATCAGCTCGGGCCGACACCCAGCCCGCGTCGCCGATCCTGGCGGATCAAGATCAGCGAGAGATAGTGCACGCGCGTGCCGCGAAGGGATGCGATGTCGTGCAGGATCCGCTCCTCGGGCGTGCCGACACGCTCGACGAAGACCGCCCGGTCGAGCAGGTTGCGTTCGGTCAGGGTCTCGATCAATGGGTCCAGCACGGGACGGACCTTGAGCAGGACCAGGGCATCGAAGCGCGCCAGCAGGGCGTCGAGCTGCTTCATCGCTTCGGGTGCCGAGAAGACCGCGAGCGGCTCCTCGCCGTCGACCAGGACCGCGCCCGCGGCGGCGGCCGCGGCATGGTAGGAGGGCACGCCCGGGATGACGCGGACTGCGATCGCCGGATCGAGCGCCTGCACGCCGCGGGCGAGATGGCCGAAGGTCGAGAAGGTCGAGGCGTCACCTTCGACCAAGAAGACCACGTCCTCGCCGTCGTGCAGCCGTGCGAGGACCTGTTCCGCCGCGGCGGACCAATTCAGGGCCAAGGTCTCGGGATCGCGCGTCATGGGAAAGTGCAGCGCGAGCCCGCCGGGCGGCGGTTCCAGGCCGCCGCGCGCGACGATGGACAAGGCATAGCTGGCTCCGTCGCCGGTGACGGGCCAAGCCCAACAGCGCGCGCGCTCCAACGCGGACCAGGCCGCTCGGGTGATGAGGCCGGGATCCCCCGGACCCAGAGAGGCGGCGATCAAGGTTCCGGGCATGGGTCTGTCTCCGAAGGGGTCTGGTCGGCCGGCGGTAGGCTCGGCGCGCGCGTCTGCACCAGCCAGACGGGATTTTCGGCCTGCAGGCGATGCAGGCTCAGGATTGGGCGGCTGCGCGCGGCCTGGATCTGGTTGAGGTCCCAGTGCGCGCCCAGCCGGTCGAGTGTGGCGAGGGCCAGGGTCAAATTCTCCACCGCGACCAGGGCGAGGACCAGACGGCCGTCGGGGCGCAGACGTCGGAGGACCGTCTCCAGCATCTGGGCGAGTCGACCGCTGCTCCCGCCGATGAAGACGGCATCCGGATCGGGCCAATCGGCGCAGTCATCGGGCGCCATGCCGGCGCGCACGCTGTAGTTGGCGACGCCGAGCGCGCGCCGGTTGGCCTCGATCAGCGCGAGGTCGTCCGCGTTCTTCTCGATCGCGTAGACATGGCCGCGGTCGCAGAGTCGGGCGGCTTCGAGACCGACGCTGCCGGATCCGGCGCCGAGATCCCAGACTTGGTCCGTCGGGCGTAGCTCCAGCAGGGCCAGCGCCACCGCACGGACCTCGCGCTTGGTGATGAGCCCGCGCTCCGGGCGACGCTGGCTGTAGGCGTCGTCCGGCAGTCCGAAGCGGGGCAGGGCGCTCGTCGCTCGGCGGCGTCGGAGCAGGACCAGGTTGGGGTCGGCGAAGTCCATGACGGCGATCGCGCTCGCCGGCTCCCCGCCGATCAAGCGCTCCTCGGGCATCAGCAGACGCTCGGCGACATGCAGATCGAAGTCCTCGCCGAGCCCTTCGGCGAGCAGCAGCCGGGCGATGCGTGCGGGGCCATTGGCCGGGTTGGTCAAGACGGCGAGCAGGGTCTCTCGGCGCAACGCCTGCGCCAGCGGGTAGAGGCCATGATCCGGCGTTGCGCCGGGTGTCCAGTCGCCGCTGTCGCGATGGTGCACCGAGAGCCAGCGTGCGTCCTCCCAGGGGATGCGGAAGCGTGCGCAGGCGAGCTGCAGGGTCGAGCGATTCGGCAGGATGTGGAGCTTGGCCGGGTCGAGCCGGCGCGCGAGCAGACCGCCGATCCCGAAACAGAGCGGATCCCCGGTGGCGAGCACGACGACGGGATCGCCGACGGCGATCGACGCCTCGATCCAGCCGGGGACGTCGGCGATGCGCCCGGTCAGCTCCAAAGGCTCCGCGTCCGGTGCCATCAGGTCCGCGCAGCCGTCGAGCATGCGCCGTGCGCCGATGACGCGTTTCGCTGCGCCGATGCGCGCGACGGCCTCGGCGGTGAGCCCGGCCGGACCGTCGTCCAAGACCCCGATGACCGAGCAGTCAGACACGTGGATGACACCGATTGAGTAATAGAGCAAGCATTCGACCGATCTTCAAAAAACACCGCGGTTGGGTGTACCGAACGAGAGCGAGGCACAACGTTTGGGAACGGTCTGTTCCGCCAGCAGCTCGCCCTCCGGTCCCCAGGCCAGAACCTCGACGAGGGTTCCCTCGGCGAGTCCTTTCGCGACCACTGCGGCCACCGCACGCGTCAGGGCATCATGGAAGGCGTCCGTGAGCCCCGCGTCGGCGACCAGCTCCGCGGCCCAGCGGGCGGTGTCGCCTTCGAGCACGCGGGCGCAGAGTGCGGGATCGCCCCCGGCGTCGGCAACCAACCGCGCGAGCAGGTGCATGTCGACCTCGGCCTTGCGGGCATGGGTGATCTTGAGCCCTTGGGCGATCTTGGTCAGCTTGCCGACCATGGCCCCGATGACGACGCGCTTCAGCCCGGCCTCGCGCGCGGCGTCGAGTGCCGCCCCGACGAAGTCGCCCATCTGCACGAAGCAGACCTCGGCAAGCGCGGGGTAGCGGGTCATGCAATGACGCTCCGTGCGTCGCCCGGTCGTCAAGACCACCGTGTCCTGACCCTGCGCCAGTGCGACCTGAATCCCCTGTCTGATCGTCGCCTTGAAGGAGGCGGTCGAGTAGGGGTAGACGACGCCGGTGGTGCCCAGGATGGAGATGCCGCCCAGGATCCCGAGCCGTGCATTGAGCGTACGCTTGGCGATCCGCTCCCCGTCGGGGACCGAGATGGTGACCTCGAGTCCTTCGCGGCTCAGGCGTGTCGGCGCCGCCGTGCGCACGTTGTCCGTGATATAGCCGCGCGGTCCCGGATTGATGGCCGCCTCGCCGACGGTGAGCCCGAGCCCGGCGCGTGTGACGCGACCGACCCCCTCGCCGCCGAGCAGACGCACCTCGCCCGGAGCGTCCGGAAGGCGCATGACCGTCGCGACGATGCGCGCGCCGTGCGTCGCGTCGGGGTCGTCCCCGGCGTCCTTGATCACAGCCGCCAGTGCGCCCGACCCGACCTCTTCGCCCGACCGGATCAAGCGCCCTTCGACGATCTCGAAGCTCGGGCGCCGGCCTTCTGGCAACAGGATCTCGATCGTCTCCGGCACCGCGCCGGCCTCGAGACCGCGCGCCGCCGCCGCCGCTGCCGCCGCTGCACAGGCCCCGGTCGACCAGCCGGTGCGATTGCCCCGCTTGCGTCGACCACCGCCACCCGAATCAAGCACGACCCCGGACATCAGCTGCCTCTCATCATCTGTTCTCGATGGCCTCGTCCACCAACGGGCCGAGAGGTGACGTGGCGCGGAGCGCCAAAAGACGCGTGACACCGCCGGAGCGGTGTCACGCGCGCCCTGATGGGTCGGGTGGCCAGAGTGATGAACAAAGCGCGACGGGCGGGTAATCTTAAAGTTTTCATTTTCCTAAACCGCGTCCCGCCGAGATCATTCACTGCAGAGAGCTCGATCACGCCTTCAAGCCAAGCCTGTTGCCGAAGACGCGGTTTAGCTCAGGATCATGAGTGCATTCAACGCCGCAACCACCAGCGTCGACCCGCCCTTGCGGCCCTGCACGGCAATCCAAGGCACCGTCTCGACCCGCATCAGGAGATCCTTCGACTCGGCCGCGGCAACGAATCCGACCGGCATCCCGATGACGAGCGCCGGGCGGACGCCCTCGGACTCGATCAGCCGAATGACCTCCAAGAGGGCGGTCGGGGCGTTGCCGATGCCGACGACGGCACCGTCCAACAAACCCTCGCGTGCGGCCCGACGCATGGCCTGCGTGGCGCGCGTTGTATCCTCGGCACGGGCGCGCGCGATCACCTCGGGGTCATCGATGAACTGATTCATCCGCACGCCGAGCGGCGCCATGCGCGCCTTCGAGACCCCGGCGCGGATCATCTCGACATCGCAGACGATGGGTGCGCCGCGTTTCAAGGCCGCGCAGCCGGCGGTGATCGCGTCGGGATGGAAACGCGTCAGCCCGTTGAAGTCGAAATCGCCGCTCGCGTGGATGAGGCGTCTGACGAGTGTCCATTGCGCCGAATCATAGTCGTGGCTCCCGGCCTCCGCATCGATGATGGCGAAGGATCCTTCCTCGATCCGTGCACCTGCCGCGGTCAAGAGGGCGCCGCCGGTCTCGGCGGCGCCGGGCGCCGGCGTGCTCGGGTCAGTGCTCATGGTCATGGTGTGCCGCCAGCGCGTAAGCGCAACCGTCGCAGGGGAGGAGTGCAGTGCCGTCGCGGCATTGCGTCAGGCGCAGATCCAGCAGGTCCATCAGTTGCTCGTGCGGGCCGATATAGCCGGCTTGGGCGAACACGCGCGTCGGGTACTGTTGGCGCAATCGCCCGACCTGGCGGCTGATGCGCTGGATGAGTCGCCCGGTGAAGAGATAGTAGGGCAGGACGATGATCTGGGTGGCGCCGCGCAGGTCGAGCCGCTGCACCGCCTGCTCGAGCCGCGGAAAGCTGATGCCGGTAAAGGCGATCTCGATGCGGTCGTGCTCGGTCGTCTCGTAGAGCCAATGGGCCATCTTGGCCACCTCGCCGGTGGACTCGATATCCGAGGCCCCGCGCGCCAGCAAGACCACGCCCGTGGTGCGCGGGTCCGGCATGTCGAGCTCGGTCATCGCCTGGTGCAGACGGTGGCGCAGGGCCTTCAGCAACTGATCCGAGGTCCCGAGCGCATGCCCGTAGCGGAATTCCACCCGCGGATGGCGCCGGCGTGCCGCGGCGATCGCCTGCGGGATATCGCCCTTGACGTGTCCCGCGGCGTTGAGGATCAAGGGCAGGACCAGCACTCGCCCGTCGCCTGACCCAGTGCCTGACCCAGTGCCCGAGCCAGTGCCCGAGCCGGCTGCGGTGGCGGCGCGATCCAAGCCTGCGTCGAGCAGGACATGAGCATGCTCGATCCAGCAAACCTGAATCTCGACCTCGGGATGACGTGCCCGCCAAGCCTCGGTGAATGCCTCTACCTCGGCGTTGCCCTCGTTCCCCGGGTCACGTGCACCATGGCCGACGAGCAGTACAACCTCGTGTGTCATTGTCTTGCGGATCCTGTGTGAGTCGTCGAGTGCGCATGGTGCCAGAGCCGACACGGTCGCGCAGCTTCGTTGTCCGCATCCGTGCCGAAACCCGTGGCCGGAGTATGTCCGGGCTGTGCAGCGTCGTCGGACGGTTTCTGACGAAATCCGTCGGGTTTGCTATCTTATCGTGCGAGCGGCCCTGCCCGGGTAGATTCCGCCGCCGGGGCCGCCCCGGAGTACGTGCACCCGTGCATGGAGCTTGACTCGCGCAACGCGTTCGATTCCCGGACCCGAAAGGGGGATTTCGACATGCGAAGGCTCGTGCAGTACCGGGTCGCGGCGACCCTTTTGACGCTCCTCGTCCTGACCGGCGGGACGGGTATCAGGACACCGGCCATTGCCGCCGACCCCGACTTCAGCAACGTCTCCGACATCCTTCAGGGTCACCGAATCCTGCTCCCGGTCGACGATCTGGTGATCACCGCGCCGTCGAGTATCGTCGGTCCCGGGGTGACCAACCTGGTCCTGCAGACCGATCGCGACACTCAACTCGACCGAGGCGACCATGGACGAGTCGACCGGGGTCGGCATCCCAACGGCGCAGACCTTTTTGGACCCCCCGAGCTACCAGTATGGGATCGACTCCCTGATCTCGGGACAAGAGGATCCAGCCGGCACCTTGCAGACGATCGATATCGACCTCGAGCCGAAACCGACCCAGCAGTCTAGGGGAATCCTCCGTGCGGCCTTCATCGCGGACCCGACGGATACGGCGGCCGGTCCCTGGTGGAGGAACACCTACACCTTGCCGGATCTTGCCCTGAATCATCCCGCGCGCTGGATCCGCAGCACCGAGACGAGCGCACCGAATTCGCCCCCGCCGTCGAACTGTCTGCGCGTTCAGCCGGGGAGCTCGAGCATGGATTGCCTCGCGTTTCGTGCCCCCGATCCGGAGGACGTGACCGGCAGTGGCTTCTACTGGATCAAGGGTCTGCTCGTGACCCCGGCCGATGCCGCTGCCGACCAGCCCGGACCCCAAGTCGTGTAAGCGACGGTCGGCGACCCGTTGCGGCTGCAGGTGCGGGTGTACAACTCGGCCAACGCAGACGCCGAGGCATCGAACTGGATCCTCGCCGAAACAACGTTCAATACTACCGACTACGGCGATCGGTATCTGATGTTCTGGGTCGTCGTCTGGGGTGAAGAGGGCTCGGCGTTGATGCCCGAGATGCCCGACCATGGCTTGACGGTCATCCCGGCGGCGGATCTGACCGATCTCGCCGATGTGGCGATCGAGGACCACAGCAACAATCTCGGCTTCTATCGGCAGCCTATCTTCATCGCCCCGCAAACGAGCCAGGACGACGTCGAAGCGGTCACGACCGCAAACGAGGCCGATCTGATCGTGGAGACGGTCGACCTCATGCCGAGCCTGGTCGATCAGCACCGGGAGGTCAAGATCGCGGTCACCCTGCGCAACGGGGAACGCCCGCTCGATTCGATTTCGGTGTATTTCTACGACGATGACCCCTTGGTGGGCGGCAAGGCGATCGATCACGAGCTGATCCCGCACATCCGCGCCCATGACATCGTCGCCTTGGAGGTCCCGTACCAGCCGCGGACCTGTGGTTGGCGCCCCGTCTATGTCGTCGCGCAGTCCCCGGGTGTGGCGTCGGCGCAGGGGATGGCCGTTCTGGATGTGCGCTGCTCGATCCCGACGGTCCACTTCCCGAGCGGACCGGGTGTCGTCCTGAGGACCGGCGAGCCTGTGACGGCCTCCTGGCAGGGTTTCAGCGGGCCTTGGGTGAAGGTCGATCTCTACGACGGCGGCGCTCTTGTCGGGCCCGTCGGCTTTTCGGGCATCGTCCGCAATACCGGCTCCTACACGAGGGTCGTTCCGCACAACCTGCGGGCCGGTGATGATTATCGGATCAAGATCAGCTCGCTGCGTGATCGCTCGCAAGTCGTTTGGTGCATCCATGGCCGTTAGCGGGGACGCGGTTTAAAATTTTAGAATGTTTGATCTCTTAAACCGCGCCGTCTCCAGCGGTCGTCAAATCCGCCGGGGCCGATCCCATCCAAAAATATCGCATACCGCACCGGGCGCGGTTTAGGCGATGCCGAGGATCGGGCCTCCGCGTCGGAATCCGGCACGTGGCGCAGAGCGCCACGGGGCATGCGTGACACCGCAGAGCGGATGTCACGAGCTACTGAAGTTCTGCCGGTTTTATGAGCGAGTCCTGCTCAGGCGTAGGCCGGTGCGAAGGCAGCGGCCGGATCGGATACCGGGCCGGTCTCGGACCAATAGGGCGAGAGCTTGCGCAGCTTGGCGACGATCGGCGGTACGGCCTCGATCACGCGGTCGATCTCCTCCATGCGGTTGTAGCGCGAGAGCGAGAAGCGCGTGGTGCCGTGGGCCGCGGTGAAGGGGATGCCCATGGCGCGCATCACGTGGGAGGGTTCGAGCGAGCCGGAGGTGCAGGCGGAGCCGCTCGAGGCGGCGATCCCGAGCTTGTTGAGCAGCAGCAGGATGGCCTCGCCCTCGATGTATTCGAAGGCGATGTTGCTGGTGTTGGGCAGTCGGTTGTTCGGATCGCCCGTCACGAAGCAGTTGGGCACTGCGGCGAGGATGCCCTGTTCGAGCCGATCGCGCATGGCCCGCACCTTGGTCTTCTCGTCGTCGATGTGCTCCATCGCCATCTCGCACGCCTTGCCGAGCCCGACGATGGAGGCACTGTTCTCGGTGCCGGCACGCCGGCCGCGCTCTTGGTGCCCGCCGCGCAGCAAGGGGCGAAAGCGCGTGTTGCGCCGCAGATAGAGCACACCGATCCCCTTAGGTGCGTGCAGCTTGTGTCCGGACACCGAGAGCATGTCGATCGCGGTGTCTTTGAGATCGATGGGGAGCTTGCCGACGGCCTGGACCGCATCCGTATGGAAGAGCACCCCGGCCGATTTCGCCAGCTCGGCCATCTCCTGGACCGGGAAGAGCGTGCCGGATTCATTGTTGGCCCACATGACCGAGACGATCGCGACGCGGTCTGAAAGCAGGTCCATGTATTGCTGGATATCGAGGCGGCCTTTGCCGTCGACCGTGAGGTAATGGACCTTGTAGCCCTCGGTTTCCAAGTGCTGACAGAGCGAGAGGATCGCCGGATGCTCGACCACCGTGGTGATGATCTCCTTGCGCTCCGGCTGGGCCTTGATGGCCGAGAGGATGGCGGTAGAGTCCGACTCGGTCCCGCAGGAGGTGAAGACGATCTCCGAGTCCTGCGCGGCCCCGAGCAACGCCTGGACCTGCTGGCGCGCCTGCTTGAGTGCGTGGCCGACGCGGTTGCCGTAGGCATGGATGGAGGAGGCGTTGCCGAACTGCTCTGTGAAGAAGGGCAGCATGGCCTCGACCACCTCGGGCGCGACCATGGTGGTGGCGTTGTTGTCGAGATAGATGCCTTGGGTGTCGGGTGGAGTGGTCATGGGGTGATGGCCTCGTGAGATTTGGGGTTCGAGCTTCCAGCTTCCAGCCTCCAGCCTTCAGCCTTCAGCCGTCAGCCTTCAGCCGTCAGCCTCCAGCTTTCAGCCTCCAGCTTTCAGCCTCGGGCGATAGGTCGTGCTTTCGCGCTCCACTGTCCTTCGGCTATTGGCTATCCTTTTGCTGGCGGCTGGCGGCTGGCGGCTGGCGGCTGGCGGCTGGCGGCTCCTACGCGCTCTTGCGCATCGCTTTCGCCGGCAGCACCCGCACGAACTCGCCGAGGTCCTCGACGATGCGCTGTTGGATCCCGTCGAGCGTCGTCGAGGCCATCTGGCAACCCACGCAGGCGCCGGTCATGTTCACGTAGACGTTCTTGCCGTCGACGTCGATCAGCTCCACGTCGCCGTGGTCGCGCTGCAGGTTCGGGCGGATCGCCTCGATGGAGCGCTCGATGCGGCGGATGCGTTCCAGGTTGCCGAGCTTGCGCCCGCCGGTCGACGGTGCCGCTTCGGGCGCTCTGGCATAGGGGTCGAACGCCTTGCCCTGCTCGGCGAGGACGCGGCTCAGGATGGCCTCGACCCCTTCGTGACAGGCCGAGCAGCCGCCGCCGGCCTTGGTGTAGTTGGCGACCTCTTCGACCGTGGAGAGACCGTTGGAGCGGATGGTGTTCTCGATCAGGACCGAATCCACCGCGAAGCACTTGCACACCAGTGCGCCTTCCTCGTGGTCGTCCTTCCATTCCTCGCCGCGATAGTTGGCGATCGCCGCTTGCAGCGCCTCGCGACCCATGACCGAGCAATGCATCTTCTCGGCCGGCAGTCCGTCGAGATAGTCGGCGATGTCCTGATTGGTGACCTCGAGTGCCTCGTTGAGCGTCATGCCTTTGATGATCTCGGTCAGCGCCGAGCTGGAGGCGATGGCCGAGCCGCAGCCGAAGGTCTGAAAGCCGGCATCGAGGATCACCTCGCTCGCCGGGTCGACCTTGAGGGTCAGGCGTAATGCATCGCCGCAGGACAGGGATCCCACGTCACCCGTCGCATTGGCATCCGTGACCGCTCCCGCGTTGCGGGGATTGAAGAAGTGCTCCTGGACCTTTTCCGAGTAATCCCACATGGCGTGTCTCCGGTTAGCGTTGCGATGAGCGAGTGAGTCGGGACGGACCGTCAAACCGTGGCTTGAGTTTTGCGTCAATGTTGGCGACTCAGTCAGCAAACCGTGTGCCACGCCGGAGGATTCGTTCATCTCATTGATTTTTATGAGGTCGAAAGCCTTCCTTTGGTCGTGGATGTCGGCTCTCGAACGACAGCCCGCTTGCGTCGGGTCGTGAATCCCACAACACATCTCAACAACAGGAGTCTTTGATGGATCTCAGTGAACTGGAGCGTGCTCAGTTGGGCCCGGGCGATCTGGTCTACGCCGCCGCGGACATCTACAACGACGGCGGTATCCCGGATCTCCCCGAGGATGCCTTGATCGCGGCGGCCGGAACCCGCGGCGTTATCCTCAACATCGGACATCTCGAAGAGGACCCCGAACGGGAGCTTTACCTGGTGCGGTTCGAAGGGGAGGGCGCCGAGCTCGGGCCGCCCGCGGGCTGTTGGCCGGAGGAACTCGGCACCGCGCCGAATCAAGCGCCCGCAGAGGTGGGCTAGGCCCAGGTCCTCTCGTCACTCCGAGGTCAAGTCCGCGGCCTAAACTCGCCGCTTTTCCAACCCACCGACATCGCGCCGACAAAGCGACAGGAAACCACATGACCCCACGCATTCAATCCATCGACGCACTGGAAATCCTCGACTCGCGCGGAAACCCGACCGTGCGCGTGAATGTCCGGCTCGACAACGGCATCCTCGGCACCTCCTCGGTCCCGTCCGGGGCCTCGACCGGCGAGAACGAGGCCGTCGAGTTGCGCGACGGCGACCCGGATCGCTACGGCGGAAAGGGCGTTCGCAAGGCCGTGGCCAACGTCAACGATCTGATTGCCCCGGCCCTGATCGGCGCCGATCCGCGCGAGCAGGCGAAGATCGACCATGCGATGCTCGCGCTCGACGGGACCGAGAACAAGGCCAAGCTCGGCGCCAACGCCATCCTCGGTGTCTCCCAGGCGGTTGCCCGCGTCGCCGCCGCGGCCTGCAATCTCCCGCTTTACGCCTACCTGGGCGGTGCAGGCGCGGTGCGTCTTCCCGTCCCCATGATGAACGTGCTCAACGGCGGCAAACACGCCGACTCCGGCATGGATTTCCAGGAGTTCATGGTCTTTCCGATCGGCGCGCCGACCTTCGCCGAGGCGCTGCGCTACGGCACCGAGACCTTTCACGCCTTGCATCGACTGCTGGCCTCCAAGGGCTATGCCACCAGCGTCGGGGACGAGGGCGGATTTGCACCCAAGCTGAAGAGCAACGAAGAGGCCTGCGACCTGATCGTCAAGGCCATCCTTGCCGCGGGTTACGAGCCCGGCGAGGACATCGCGATCGCCTTGGACCCCGCCGCCAGCTCCTTCTATGAAGACGGCAAGTACCGGCTCAGCCGCAGCGGGCAGGGAGAGAAAACCGCCGCGGAGATGACCGCGCTCTTCAAGGATTGGGTGACCGAGTACCCCATCGTCTCGATCGAGGACAGTCACGACGAGAACGACTGGAACGGCTTCAAGGGCATCACGGCCGCACTCGGCGACAAGGTCCAGATCGTCGGCGACGATCTGCTCGTGACCAACACCAAGTTCATCGCCCGCGCCGTCGAAGAGCAGGCCTGCAACGCCGTGCTCATCAAGCTCAACCAGATCGGTACGGTCACCGAGACGATCGCCGCCATCGACCTCTGCCGCAAGGCCGGCTGGGGCTATGTCATCTCCCATCGTTCCGGCGAGACCGAGGACAGCTTCATGGCCGACTTCGCGGTCGCCATGGGTGGCGGCCAGATCAAAACCGGCTCGGCTTGCCGCTCGGAGCGTATCGCCAAGTACAACCGGCTGCTCGAGATCGAGCGCGAGCTAGGGGCGGCAGCGGTGCTCGGTCGCTGACGGCGGCCGGGTCACCGCGGTAGCCGGACGGCGAGCCGGCTCTGGCGCGCTTGCCAGATGGGTCTCGAGCGTCTTTACTTGAAATCCATGACTTGCCTCGCTGCCGATACCTATTCGAGAACCGGGCCTCGTCCCCCTGCCGCCGCCGATCCAGGCCGCGGGGCGATGGGTCCGGATGTCTTGCGGCGGCATCGAGACCCGCAACACCCAGCCGTCGCCGAGGGTCAGGCCACCGGCGGACGACCGAGCGACACGGATCTCGGCTTCGATCCGCAGCTCGGTATCGCACGCGTGCCGAGTCGGTGCGACGATTCGATATGCTCCGTGCCGGATCGAGGGGTCGAGCATGGTCCTTCGGGCGTGCGGGCTTCCTAACGGCCGAGCGTCCGCCCGATTTGATCTACGGGATCGACGAGCGGCCGCCATGGCTGAAAGCGCTCTTGGTCGCCGTCCAGCACGCCGCGATCATTTGTCCCACGCTGGTGCTGGTTGCGATCGTCGTTCATGCTGCGGGCGGCTCCGCGATCGATTCACAACAGGCGATGGCGCGCGGTCTCGTCGCTATCGCGATCATGACCGCCTTGCAGGCGATCCGGCTTCCCGGCATCGGCTCCGGCTTCTTTCTGCCGCCGGTCGTAACCGCGACCTATCTGCCTGCGAGCCTGGCCGCGGTGGCGGCCGGCGGACTTCCGTTGGTGTTCGGCATGACCCTGGTGGCCGGCGCCTTCCAGGTGTTCTTCTCGCGGACGATCGGGCTGCTGCGCAAGGTGTTTCCGGCCGTGGTCTCCGGCGTGATCCTGATGGCGGTCGGGATGGAGCTCTGTCGTAGAGGAACAGAGCTTTGCCGCCGGACTCTCGGGCTATCTCTCGAGCGTCGAGGCGGATCGAATCGACGCCCGGGCGACGGGCGAACGCTGCGAGGTGTCGCTCGTGTTCAGGGTGTGACTTGAGTGGCATCGATGCCGATTGCCGCCATCGTGCCGGGCACTCGGGGATGTTTCGCATGCTCAGCCGTCCAGCTCAACCGCTGTGACGAATCCCGGCGGCTTGATTGCAAGCACGGAACAATCCACCTGCTGCAGGATGGCCTCGGCCGTGTTGCCCATCAACAAGCCGGGGATCCCGCCACGACCGACCGTGCCCATCACGACAAGGTCGGCACCGAGTTTGCGCGCGAGCGCCGGGATCTTTTTTCTGGCTTCTCCGCGCATGAGGTGCGTTTTCGGTTTCAGAAAGTCCAACGCATCCTCTCCCAAGATGCCGGTGACCTCCTTCAGCAATGCCGCAAGATACGCCGCATGGCGCTCGCGGACCTGGTCGACATAGGCAGTGACCTCCGCTTCCGGGGTACTCACGACGGTCCCGCGAAGGAGCATCTCGCCGATCGCGTCCCAGATATGAACGACATGCAGATCGGCAAATTCCGACAGTGCCAGAGACCCCGCGATCTCCAGAATCCGTAGGTTCATCGCATGCCGGGTTTCCTCCGGCCGGAGGCTGTCGTCGACATCCACCGCCGCCAGGATCCGTCGAAAGGACCCTGATCCCTTGCACTTGATGGCCCAAACCGGACAGGGGCATTGGCGCAGCAGGTTCATGTCGTCGCTGCCCAACAAGCGGCCGAACCAACCCGCATCCTCCGGAGGGCGCATCACCAGGTCATGTGTGCTGCGCAGGACTTCGCGAATGATCTCGAGGTAGGGCGTTCCAGTCAGGACCTTGACCCGGATGTCGAGTCGCGGCTCGTAGGGTTTGATCAAAGACTCCAATCGGCGCAGGCGCTGTTCGGTCGCTGCAGCCTGCAAGTCCTCTGCAGTTGTGCCGCCGCCGCGAAGGCGGAATCCGGCGCTTACGCGGGGAATTACATCGACTAAAGTGAACTCGGCCTGATTGTTCTCGGCCAGCAGGACCGCGCGCTCGAAGGCGGACCTGCAGCCTTTCTCGGGATCCGCGACGAAGAGGATGTTCCTGAACCGTTTCATATCGGACTCCTGTTCGGCTCATGGTGCGGGGCGGCACCTTAAACCGCGCCCAGCGCGGTATGCGATGGTTTTGGATGGGGTTGGCCCCCGCAGACGTCACGACCGTTGGAGCCGGCGCGGTTTGAAGTATTAAAAAGACTAAATTTCAAACCGCGTCTCGCCAAGATCGAGGAAGCCTCCGACGCTGAACACAACGTGAAAATGACGCATTTCGCTCTGGGCGCGGTTTACAGGTGAGTCGGAATGCGCAGACCGACCTGAGTGATCTTGTCACCCCGAATGTCGCGGATGACGAGCTCGAGCTTCCCCAAACGAACCCGGTCCCCGACGACCGGCACTTCGTCGAGCTTGGCACACATGAATTGCTCCAAGGTCATGCCTGCCATCCCGTCCTGGACGGGCTGACCATATTGCGCCGCGACCGCACCGAGAGGCGCATTGCCCTTGAGGATGAAATCACCGAAAAACACCCGCTCGTCGAGGAATTCGGGTGCTTCCCGAGACACCAGCAGATCGCCGAGTGTTGCGGTGTCGGCGTCTTTGGCAACCAGATAGAGCCAGTCACCCGGGGCCAGGGGACCCGCGGCCTCCGGCATGAGTGTGCGGCCGTCGCGCAGCACCGCCACGGCCCAGGCGTCGCCGGAATTGCGCAGATCGCTCGCGCGACGTCCGAGCGCGCGTGTGCTCGTACCCAGATGGTAGCCCAGGATGGCGTGGCCGTCCGCCGGTCGAGGCGTCAGCTCCAGGCGTTCGTTCGGCCCCGGTTTCGCCGGGACCTCGAGCCTGAGCCGCCGCGCCAGGCGGGGAATCGTCCAACCCTGCACGGTGAGCGAGATGAGCACGACGAAAAAGGCTAAATCCAGGATCAGCTCGGCTTGCCCGATGCCCGCCAACAGAGGGAAGAGGGCCAAGATGATCGGCACGGCCCCGCGCAGTCCGACCCAGGCGATAAAGAGTTGCTCGCGCCAAGGAAACCGAAAGGGGATCAGGCACACGGCAACCGCGATGGGTCGGGCGACGAACATCAAGACCAAGGCGATCGCGAAGGCGGCCGGCGCATCCGCGATCAGGCCGGTCGGGGTCGCCAGGAGACCGAGCATCAGAAACATGCCGATCTGTGCCAGCCAGGCAAAACCGTTGTGCACTTGAAGGATGTTGTGTGATTCACGCGGCGAGTGGTGACTGAGGACGACCCCGGTCAGATAGATCGCCAGAAAGCCACTGCCCCCCAGCACCGTGGTCGAACCATAGATTGCGAGCCCTCCCGCGAGCACCAGGAGCGGGTACATCCCCCGTTCGAGCGACAGCCGGTTGGTCAGCCAAACCAGCAAATAGCCTCCGCCGATGCCGGCGACGAGCCCCATGCCCATCTGTTGCACGAACAGCGGCAGGATGTCCAGATTCGGAGCCCGATGCTCGGCAACCAACAGCTCGATGAAGGCAATCGTCAGGAAGATCGCCATAGGGTCGTTGCTGCCGGATTCCATTTCGAGCGTGGCCGCGACCCGTTCCTTGAGCTGCAAACCTCGTGCGCGCAGCAATGCAAACACCGCGGCGGCATCGGTGGAGCCCACCACCGCGCCCACCAGCAAGCCCTCAACCACCCCGAGATCCAACAACCAAGCGGTAAACAGGCCCAAGACCACGCAGGTGATCAACACGCCCAGGGTCGCCAGGACGAACGCTGGGCGCAGGCTTGTGCGGAAGGTGTCCGAACGGGTGTTGAGACCGCCGTTGAGTAGAATCACCGCCAGTGTCACGCTCCCCACCGCGTAGGCGATGTCGATATCGTTGAAGACGATGCCGCCGGGTCCGTCTTCACCCGCCAGCATGCCGACCGCCAGGAAGACCAGGAGCAAGGGCATGCCGATTCGATACGACAGCGCACTGGCGAGGATCGCCACCAGCAAAAGGGCTGCACCAATCAGGACAAAGTGGTCGATGTTGCTCATGTTTGATTGTGCCGGTCTAAACCGCGCCCGGCACGGGTATGCCATGTTTTTGGATGGGATCAGCCGTGGCGGATTTGACGACCGCGCATCAGCCGGATTCGGGTGATCCGGCAATGAATGAAGTGAAGACGAGGCGGCATGCGTCGGGCGCCGTCACCCGCGGCACCTCATCTTTCACGCCATCCAGCATGCTTCAGTGTCGACGCCGCGGAGGCTCGCCCATGGATCATAACCCGGAAGGAGACGAGCGCATGCCGCATCGGCGCTTCGGCACGCGTGCGACCCGAGCAGGCTTGGGCGCTGCCGCTAAGAAAGCCTCTCGCTCGCCGAGTGTGCGCCGAGAGAGACCTTGAACGCCGTCCTGCAGCGCCAGGCCAGCGCCTGGAAGCCCCCGAAGGTCGAGGCGAATCGGATCGACACCCGAGCGACGGGCGAACGCTGCGAGGTGTCGCTTTTGTTCTGGGTGTAAGGATTCGGTCCAGGCGTCCGAGCCCTCGGGCGCAAGGCATGCAAGGAGCGCCGCATGGCCCCGACCGGCCCGATGCCGATGCGCCGCCTGTCGTTGTCAAGTCTCTTCGGTTCCGGTTTCGGTTTTTGGCTGGGGGAAACAGGCGACAGTCTGGATTCCGCCGGAAGCGGCACCGAACCGAGCCGCTCCAGCGGCAGAAAAAACGCGTTGCGGACGCTGTCGGTCACGCTCCGGACACCTGTTTACGACCCGGATCTACCCGTCACGCAAGCCACGCGAGCGCCCGCTGTGGTGAGGTTAGCAGACGGCCGTCTCGGTTCGTTTGGTCCTACGGGCAAAAAGTAAAGACCGACCCAGCGACCCCTCGATGTTTAGGATCGGTTGCTCTGATCGAGCGCGTCCAAGCGGGGAAAGAGTTTCCGCAATACCCTCTCCGGCAATAGGAGTCGGTCGGATCGGCCCGGAAGGGCCGTAAAGCCGAAGTGCCGATAGAATGCCGCCGCCGATGGATCCTTGGCGTCGACCAACAGCGCAGCAACCGCCAGAACACGACTGGCTTGAATGACCTTTTTGCAGGCATCGGACAGCATGATCGAACCGAGTCCTCGGCCCTTGAAGGTCTCGTCGACGGCTAAGCGCCCGAGCAACGCCACTGGCACCGGATAGCGGGGAAGCTTGCGTGCCAACTCCAAGGGTAAGTCCTCCACACTCACGCTTCCTGCGCTCAAGGAGAAGAATCCTGCCGGCCGGCGTGTTTCATCCCGAGACGTGGCGACAAACACCCGCGCCACACCTCGGCGCACATCCTGCGACGCATAACGCCGCAAATAGACGTCTAGATCCTGTTGACCGCAGTGAAAGGCGTCCTTCTCGACCGCGTCATCGAGCGGCCGGATGAGATAGCTCACGAACGCTCGACCTGTTCGGCATGACGTTCCACGGCACGCTGCAAGGCGGTATTGGGTCCGTCGGGGGCATCGAGCGCGGCTAAGAACGCCTGGAAGTCCTCGACTCGTAGGGTTATCGATTCCTGCTGCTGCACGATTCGCTCGGCCGCCGCAATGGCCCGGGAGAGGACGAACTCGGACAGGTTGACTTGAGCGTAGCCAGCCGCTTTGTCAAGCAGCTGTCGGGTACGCTCGTCGCAGCGAATATGCAGGCGGCTGTCTTTGTTGGCGGTCTGGCTCATTGTGGACTCCGGAGTCGGAAGGCAGCAAAGTGTGCGCCGTACGTACGCACATGGCAAGCCGGCGGCGTGCATCGTCATTGCGCTGATCGGGATGGGGATCGCAAGAGGTTCTCCGGCGAAGACGCGAAGACACGACGTGCTCCTCTAGCCCGATCAGCGGTCACGGGGCTCAGGTATCGCGACGGCGCGGAATCTAGCCGAAGCTGACGCCCCGCCGACGCGCTCCTACGGCAGCAAAACGCGCTTTGCAGACTCCCCCGGCTGTTTAAGCCACCAATCAATTCACACCGGGAGCTGTCACTCGCGGCACTGACCTACAGCGTGCGCAAACGCCCCGGAGCGGTTGGTCAGCGGGAAAGGTTACGGGACTGCAGTCGCCGTGCAGCTGACCCACGAAGGCCGCCTGGACGTGCCGGAACGGCTGTGGTTCCATGTCGCGCAGCTCGCCGGTGAGATGGGGCTGGGCCGGGTGCGTCGATCCGAGCGACGGCATCGTAAACACGGTAACCACCACCATTCCCCGCAACGTCATGCGGCGAGTCGGGAAACCGTGCTGGCGCATCGGGCGCGGCAGCGATCAATCTTGTGCAGCTCATGACCTCACTCTGTTTGGAGATATCCCTCGGGGTAGCTGGAGCAGGCGACTGACCCGTCGCGACAGGCCGCGGGACGGGCTGGAACTTGAGCCGTGCTTGTACTGTGCGTAGAATGTGCATTTCATAAATGCCCCTTTCGGTGCAAAGCCATGGCCGCCATCTTCGCAGACGTGCTCGAATCCACGCGTGAACCCGGGACGTCGCGGTTCTCTGCATCGGGCGTCGCCGACATTCTAGGTATGCAACAGCAGGATCTGGCCGAGCTGGCGGGGGTCCATCGCAACACCTTGCGCACCCACCCGGAATCGCCAAGACTGCAATCCGCACTGCGTGACCTGATGCGCGTGTTGTCGGCCGCCGCTGCGGTGCAGCCGGACCCGCAACGCGCCATCTTTCTGGTCAAGAACGAGCCCATTCCTGCGTTCCGTCACAAGACCCTGTTGCAGTTGGTACAGGAAGGCCGGACCGAGGATGCGATCGGCTACCTGGAGTCCATCAGCACCGGGTTCGTCGGTTGATCCTCGCCGATCTTCCACCCGGCACCACGTTGTTCCGGGCGCATACCCCGCAGTGGGCCAGCCGGCCCACCAGCGGCGCAGGCGCCGCAGCCCGAGGGGGGCGGTTCAACCGAGAAGGCGTCGAGGCGCTGTACCTGTCGTTGGATGAGGTAACCGCCTTGCGCGAGTACCAGCAGACCTCACCCTTCCTTCCACCCTGCACGATGTGCTCGTACACCGCGGCGCTGCGAGACCTGGTCGACCTGCGCCAGCTCCACCACGGGGCGCCCTGGGACGAGCTATGGCACGACTGGCGCGAGGACTGGCGCCACCTGAAGTTCGAGCTGCATATCGAACCCCCGACTTGGGTTCTCGCCGATATGGTGCTGGCCGATGGCTACACCGGCATCCTCTTTCCGAGTCAGGCGCACGAGGGCGGAACCAACGCCGTGGTGTATTCAGACCGGCTCACGGATGGCAACTCGGTCACCGTCAACGACCCCGACGGGCGACTCCCCCGCGACATGTCCAGCTGGGCGCGATGATCCCCTCAGGTTGCCAGCTCCCAGCTCCCAGCTCGCTGTGAACGACGGGGGAGTTGCCAATGTCCGGTTCTGGGCGAGAGTCGGCGCTGAGCCGGTTCGCCCCGACCGACCGCTCTGCGTCCAGAACGGGCGCTCAGAGCGACGCAACGAGCGGCAGGTCTGGGTCGAAAACAGCTCGCCAACAGTCCGAGGATGTGCTCGGGAACGGGTCCCACTTCGTGTCGACAGGCCGACAAGGCCGACGAGCGGCCGGCTGATGCCCAGACCAAGACTTCATGAATCGGGCTCGGGATGGAGCCAAGTTTTGCCATCCGCCCCGTGTCGCTTCGCCGCTTGATTGCCGGGCAGCGAGCGCGGCTCATGCCGAGCGGCGGATCCGCAGTGTCGCGACGCGCCAATGGCAGGTTGCCGCGAGCGGGTCCGCGGCGATGCGGGCCTGAAGGTCTCGATAGAAATCGCCGACGATCCCGTCGCGCTCGCTCGGCGGGCGGTCGTTGCGGAGCCAACGGAAGAAGGAGGGCTCGGTGACGGCGCGGGCGAAGGCGGTGTAGGCGGCGGCGAAGGTCTCGGCGTCGCCGTCGACGGCAAACTGCGGATAGGCGCGTGCGTCGTCAGTGATGTCGAACCTGTGCTCGACGACCTTGAGTGCGCCGGACAGCGCACCGCCGGGCTGGAAGGGTGCGAGAAACTCGGCGAGGGTCCGATTCCAGGTCGGGTAGAAGATCGCCTCGTATTCGTCGGGGTCGAGCCTGCCGGATTCGACCAGGGTGCGAAGCGCGTCGTCCATCATCCGGAACAACTCTTCGGCACCGCTGCGTCCGTCGTCCGTGGATGCGCCGCCGACCACGATGATCTCGCCGCCCGGGATGAGCTCGCGGTGACGCTCCATGAGGAACCTCTCCCAATCGAGGCGGGATTGCTCGCGAAGGTCGTCCGCCGATTCCGGTTCGATCAAGGAAGCGAAGATCCCCTCCGGGATGCGGCGCGGCAGCCGCGAGAGCCAGTGCACCGTGATGGCGGTCCAGCCGACGGTGAGCGTGGCGTCGGGCATCAGCGGACCATAGAGCGTGCGACCGGCGACCAGAGGGTAGAGCGGCTCGCGACCGGTCGTGTAGGAGCGGGCAGGATCGGCGAGCAAGGCGAACAAGGACCCGAAGTCGTTCTCGGGCAAGTCGGTATGGAGCACGTTGATCGGGGTGTTTGGCCGGCGCGCCCTGAGACCGTCGAGCAGGATCTCCATGGGGCGCACCTCGTTGGTGCCGCCCGCGCAACCGTAGTCGGCGATCGTGATCGGCGCGGAGCGCTCTGCCGGCAACGGCACGGCCGCGGCGGCTGCGGCGAGGTAGCCGAACCCGGGCGCCGCTGCCGCGCCTTGGGATTCCGAATGCCGTGAATAGTAGCCTCGGCCGGCCATCACGCTGGCTTTGGGCGGAGTGGGCTCGGTATTCCCCATCGTGGTTCCTCCCGTGTTGAAACAGGTTTCGCGTGCGGCGACGACAATCGCCTACCCCGGACTCTAGTCGATGGAATGCGCCGTCGCGAGGGTCTCGGCGCGAGGAACCAGGCGCGAGGCCCCTGCACGGCGACATCGGATCGGGATAGGATGCGCGACTCGGCACAACCCCGAGCAGCATCGCTCCAACACCTTTGGTCTGCGCGCCCATGAAACCCCTACGAGACGACATCGTCCTGCGGTTTGACGTCCACTCGGTCGATCGGTTGCTCGATCGCGACGGTTCCCCGTTGGTCGGCCCGCGGATCCACCCCGAGGTCGCCCGTGCGATTCGGGCAGACGCGGCCGGGCATCCGAAGGGCTCGCGATTCCGAATCACGGCCGGCGTGCCGAGCGGCGACCTGGGTCGACTCGGTGAGGTGCGCGTGGCAATCCAAAGCCATTTTCGCGAGGAGTGCGTGGATGCGGAGGAGGAGATCCGCGCGCTGGCTCACAAGGGCCGCTGGACCTTTCTGGTCGCGTTCCTGGTCGTCGGACTCGTGATCCTGGCCAACGAGGCGATCGTGTACTGGTTCGATGGACGTTTCATTACGGTGCTGAGCGAGAGTCTCATCATCGTGGCATGGGTGACTCTGTGGGGTCCGGCCGAGACCCTGTTGTTCTCCCATTTTCCCGTCAGACGGGCGCGCGATTTGGCGCGCTCGCTCGCGTCGGCCGTAGTGACCTTAGAGGCAACGGAGATGGATCCGGATCCTCCGCGCACGTCCTGAAAAGAACGATCCTCGGTCCAAGCCGAGGGAGTTCTACTTCGGTTGGTCGTCGCCGATGAGCCCTCTTCTGAAGCGAACGGCGAGGTCCGGATGATCGGTGAAGATCCCCTCGACTCGCTGATCGACGAGGAAGAACCGCAGGAGCGCGTCGAAGTCTTCGAAGCCCTCGGGGAGTGCGTCGCGCCGAAAGGTGTAGGGGTGGACGAGGAGTCCCGCGGCATGGGCGTCGGCGACCAAGCGCGTGGTGCGATGGGCGCCGGTGTCGTCCAGGCCCTCATGGATCTGGCCGATCCAGGGGCCGATTCCGTGGGCATACTCGGCGACGGCGGCCAGACCCTCGCGAGTGCGCATCCGCTCGAAATCGACCGACAGGTCGGGCGACCAAGCGTTCTCGCCGATCAGTTGGATCAGGGGGATGCGCGTGCCGATCTCCTCGTGCAGACGCTTGAGCGTGTCGGGCTCGAAGCACTGGATGTAGACGTGATCCTCCAGGCCGCGATAGCCGGCTCGATCCAGCTCCCGCATGACGATCGGCACCGGATCCAGGCCCTCGGCGATATGCCATGCCGGGTGTTTCAACTCCACATAGATCCCCGCGGTACGTCCGGTCGATCGGTTCAGGCCGCGGATCAGGCTCAGCTCGTCTTCAAGGGTGTGGATTCGGAACAGGTCGGCCTCGGCCGGAAACCGTTCGGGAAAGATCGGTTGGCCGGTGGCGGGATTCCTCCGTTCGTGCAGACGCAGCGTGCGGATCTCGGACAGGCTGAAATCGATCGCATACCAGCGCCCGTCAGCGCGCGCGCGGTCGGGGAAGCGCCGAGCGACATCGGTGAGACCCTCCAGATAGAGATCGTGAAGGACGATCGCCTGACCGTCTCGTGTCAGAACGACATCCTGCTCCAGAAAGTCCGCACCCATCGCATGAGCCATCGCCTTGGCCGCCAGGGTGTGCTCGGGAAGGTATGCGGAGGCGCCGCGGTGGGCGATGACGATCGGGGCTCCGGCCGCGTCGGGCGCGGTATTGGACGTGGCGGCTGGTGTCGGTGTCATCGTGATGGCCATCGGCAAGAGGAAACGGAGGATTCGGCGCAGCATCGAGTGGTTCTCCAACAGAGAGGCGTGACGGGACGCGACTCGGCGTCTTGACCGTCGCGGAAGGTCCCAGCTAACCTCGTTTCGGCTGATCCGCGGCCGCTGTACCGGGTTGGCCGGATCCTTGTACGATCTCGCGCAGAAACGAGAACCGAGCATGTCATGCCGGATGCCGTCGACCCCAAGAACATGGATACATCGGTATGACACCCTCACGGATCGCTGTTTTGATCATTCTGCTCCTGTTGCCGTCCATCGCGCTGGCAGCGGACGAGGGGGGCTACCGGCTGGGCTTTCTCCAGATCATCGGGCTCTTTATGGTGACGCTCGGGCCGCTGAAGATGATTGCGCCGTTCGGGCGCGTCACGTCAAGGTTGACGTCGGCCGAGCTGCATCGCCTCGCGTTCGCGAGCGTGCTGATCGGAACCGCCGCCGTTGTTTTGGGCGGCGGTCTCGGCAGTCTTCTCGCAGCCAACTGGGGCGTCTCCACGCCGATCCTGACGATCTGCACCGGCCTGATCTTCTTTTTGATCGCCCTCCGCACGGTTCTCGCGCAGTACGAGCCGGCGTTGCCTGCAACACTCGCGGACGACACGGTACCTTCGCCGTTCAGGATCGCCTTTCCGATGGTCGTCACGCCCTATGGGATCGCCGCTGTGGTGGCCTTGCTCTCGCTGTTCCAGGACGACTTGACCCGGATGCTTCAGGTCTTCGCCGCACTGATTGTCGTGATGGCGATCAACCTCATCACGATGCTCTACGTACGGACCATCCTGAGCCCCTTGCCGGCGGCCCTGCTGCAGCTGCTCGGTGCCGTTCTCGGTGTCCTGCAGGTGGCGTTGGCGCTGCGCATCCTGTTGATTGGGTTGCGGGATCTGGGGCTTGCGGTCAATCTGCACGGATGATACTGGTGGTCCGGCGATCGGGGCGGCTCGATGAATCCATCGGGCTCCCCTTAAACCGCGCCCAGTGCGGTATGCGTCGTGTGTTGGATTGGCTTGGCCGCGCCGGCTCCGACGGCCGCCGGAGCCGGCGCGGTTTAAGATTCTGCCAAGAGGCTTCCGCAATGAGTGGTTGTTGCGACAACGAGTGTTCCATCGATGCCCTGCGTGAACGGCAACGCGGGACGCTATACAGCGTGCTCGGCATCAATGCCGTCATGTTCCTGGTGATCGCGACAGGCGCGTTCTACGGAAACTCGACGGCGCTGCTGGCCGACAGTCTCGATAACCTCGGCGACGCTTTGACGTACGGGCTCAGCCTGTACGCCGTGTCCAGAGGCGCCGTCGTCAAGGCGAAGGTCGCGCTCTTCAAGGGCGCTCTGATCTTCCTGGCGGCGTGCGCAGTGGCGGCCCAGATTGCCTACAAGCTGGTGGTGCCCAGCGTCCCCCTCTTCGAGGTCATGGGCCTGTTCAGCCTTCTCGGTCTTGCCGCAAACTCGCTGTGTCTCTACTTGCTTTGGCGGCATCGTCACGACGACGTGAACATGAGCTCGGTATGGGAGTGTTCGCGAAACGACATCGCATCGAATCTGTCGGTGTTTGTCGCGGCTGGAGTGGTCTGGCTCACCGGGTCGGGCTGGGCGGACATCCTGGTGGCAATCGGTCTCGTATGGCTGTTGCTGCGCTCTGCGATGCGCGTCATTTCGTCGGCCATGGCGGAGCTGCGTGCTGCGGCATGAGGCGACGTCCGTTGGGCGGAAGCCCGTCAGCGGTCGGTCGTGCAGGGAATCGCCGAGATGGGGAGGAACATCGGGATGGGTTCCGGCCGATGAAGCAACCCACCCTCGATGACCGCAAGCGGCTCAAAGCCATAGCGCCGATAGAAAGCCGTAGCCTCTGGTTTGGCGTCGACCACCACGCCGACGCAGCCAATCTCGTCGGCGGTCCGACAGGCGAGCGCCAAGCCGAAGCGCAGCAATGCGTTTCCGACCCCGCCGCCTTGCGCCTGTTTAGCGACCGCGAGCCGCGCCAGCCGGAGCACGGGCAAGGGATAACGCGGGAGTTGACGGCGGCGATCGACGGGGAAGCTGTCGATCTCGATCTCAGACGGCGCGACCGTAATAAAGCCCGAGATGTCATCGGCTTCAACCGCGATGTAGGTCACGCCAAGATGGTGACGAAACTGATTCTGTCCCGCGAAACGCTGAAAGAAACGATCGAGATCCGGATTTCCGCTGGTGAAACGGCGGCGATCATCGCCTGGCTCCAGGCGCCGGATCCGAAGACTCATGCCGGGTCGCCGGGCGCGGGATCCAGGGTCTCGTCGAACAGCGCCTGCATGGCCTGATTTGGTTGCTCCTTGGCATCCAGTCTCTCCAGAACCCGCTGTCCCGAGTCGCTGGTGATGATGAGTCGCGGCGGGACAAGCGTATCCTCGGGGAGCTCCGCGATGGCCTGCAAGTGATGCAAGAGCGCCTGTTCGATCACGAATCCCTTCTTCAAGCCCCGCGCGCGGACATAACGTTCGAGACGGTCACGGGTTTCGGAGGAAATATTCGCGGAAATCTGGGTCACTTTTCGTTGGCTCATATTATTTTCTACAGAACTGTAGAGGAGTCTAGCACGGCACGGAGGGCATGATGGCTGTGGGTGGAGATCGTCAGCAGTTCTAAATTTAAGACCATTATGTTATGAGGGACTCCTAAGAAGCTACTGGAGAGTCCTTTGGTCCTCAAGCCTGCCGTTGCCCAGAGTGATCCTGCGCCGGACGTGTTCTCGGTCACCGGCTTGGTGAAGCGGATTCGCGAGGCCTTGTTTGATTTGCCTGATCACCGTAAGGGCGGCAACAACCAGTCTTATGCCATCGGCGACGCTGCGCTGAGTGCCTTCTCGGCGTTTTTCCTGCAGAGTCCGTCGTTTCTGGATTACCAGCGGCGCATGCAGAAAGAGCACGGGGAGAACAACGCCAGCTCGCTGTTCGGAGTGCATCAGATCCCGAGCACGCAGCAGATCGGCAATCTGCTCGACCCGGTCTCGGCGGATCATCTCGCGCCGGTGTTCTTCGAACTCATCGAGGCGCTGCATCGGCACGGCGCCTTGGCATCGCACCGCGGCGTCGACGCACGCCTGCTGATTGCGCTCGACGGGACTCAGTACCACTGTTCCGAGTCGATCCACTGCGAGCACTGCTCTACGCGCACGCTGAGTAACGGCAAGACTCAGTATTACCATGTTGCCGTCACACCGGTGATCGTCGCCCCGGGGCAAGCGCAGGTCTTTGCCTTGCCACCGGCATTCGTGCGCCCGCAAGACGGGCAGGCCAAGCAGGACTGCGAGCTCAATGCTGCAACGCGGTGGCTGCTGCAGTGGGGTGCACGTATCGCGCCGTGGCGCACCACAATGCTGGGCGACGATCTGTACTGTCATCAGCCGTTCTGCGAGCAGGTGCTCGCGCTGGGCTGTGCGTTTTTGTTCGTCTGCCTGCCACCGTCGCACACGCTGCTGTATGAATGGGTTGCGGACTTCGAGCGCATCGGCGCGGTGCCGACCCTGGTGAACACATGCTGGACGGGCAAGCAGCGCCTCACCGAGACCTATCGCTGGCTCAATGATCTGCCGCTGCGCGACGGTGATGATGCCCTGAAGGTCGGTTGGTGCGAGCTGACGACCACCGATGCCGCGGGCAATGTGCTCTACCGCAACGCCTGGGCCAGCTCCGTGCCGGTCACCCGGGAGAACGTCGTCGAACTCGTCGCCGACGGGCGCAGCCGCTGGAAGATCGAGAACGAGAACAACAATACCCTCAAGACCAAGGGCTACAACTTCGAGCACAACTACAGCCACGGCAAACAGCACCTGTCCTCGCTGCTGGCAAGCCTGATGCTGCTGGCCTTCCTCACCCACAGCGTGCTCGATCTGCTCGACCAACGCTATCGCGCAATCCGCCGGAACCTACCCTCGCGGCGCACCTTCTTCGAACATCTGCGCGCGCTCACCTTGTACATGCCCTTTACCTCCTGGGATCACCTCTTCGACTTCATGCTGGAGGCCCTGCAGCCCGCGAGGCCGCCACCCAAGCGTCGATCGCCCGGACAACGGCGGCAAATTTAGAATTGCTGGGAGATCGTGGTGGCGCGATGCCTGCCGAGCGCTCGCATGCGGTCGACGCATGGGGCTTGCGGCCCTGTTTGACCGATGCGGCGAGGTCATGCCTTCGCGGCCCGGTGCTCGACTCGACCGGATCGCCATGGCAGGATCACCGCCTCTTCGACCTGACTCCTCGGTGCAATGAGCGAATACCAGTACTTCGAATTTCAGGCGATCGATCACCCTTTGACCCGCGAGCAGATGGCCGAGCTGCGGCGCTGGTCGTCGCGTGCAGAGATCACGGCGACCCGCTTCGTGAACGAGTATCAATGGGGTAATTTCAAAGGGAATCCCAACCGCTGGATGGAGGACTATTTCGACGCCTTCATGCACGTCGCGAACTGGGGCACGCACTGGCTCATGCTGCGTGTGCCGGCGACGCTGCTGAGCCCGGATGACGTCTCCGATTATCGCACCGAGGATGGGCTGGAGGTCTGGCGCACGCGCGACCAAACCATCCTGTCTTTTCGCTCCGAAACCGAGGATGCCGAGTGGGAGGGAGGCGATGGCTGGCTTTCGTCGCTGATCACCTTGCGTGCCAGTCTGATGCGCGGCGACCACCGCAGTCTCTATCTGGGTTGGCTCGCCGCCGCCTGGTCCACGGACTTGGCCGAAGACACACCCGAGCCGGCCGTTCCGCCGGGTTTGTCCACGCTGGATGCGCCCCACCGGAGTTTGGCGGAATTTCTGCGAATCCCTTCCGAGTTGATCGCTGTGGCCGCCGAGCGCAGCGTTGCGCTTCCAACGCAGCTGCCGGAGCGCGCAGCGATCGCCGGCTGGGTTGAGGCCCTGCCTGTCGTCGAGAAGGATGCGCTGTTGACCGAGCTGTTGCTCTCGGAGGCCATGCACCCTCTCCTCGCGTTGAGGCAGCGTGCCGACCGTGAGTTGAACGCCGTCACGGCGACCATTGGGGTTGGTAAGCAACGGACGGCTGGTGAACTCGTTCAGTGCACCCGGGCTCTGATCCGGGAGCACGAGGCGCGCCGGGCGGCTGAGCGTGCTGCCGAGAAGACCCGTCAGGCATCCGACGCCGCCGCGCGCCGCAAGTGCTATCTCGCCACGCTGCGCGGTCGCGAAGAAGAGTTATGGCAGAATATCGATCGACTGATCGACACCCGTCAGGCCGCGGGCTATAAACAGGCCGTCGATCTTCTCAACGACCTGCGTGAGCTTGCAGACACCACGGGGGCGGCGGAGATCTTCGGCGCACGCCTGCGGCGGTTGCGCGACCTGCACAGCCGCAAGCCGGCACTGATCCGGCGGCTTGACGAGGCCAGGCTCGTCGACTGAGGTCAGCCGGAGTGGAGCCATCCCCGCGCGGTCGGGCAAGCCATCAAGATGCGGTTTAATCGCCCAAGAGCGCCACGGCCTTGATCTGCGCCCACATCGCCTTGCCGCGGGCCACGCCGAGATGGTCCAGCGAGCGACGGGTAATGCGGGCGATCAGCGGGGTGCCGCCGGCATCCAGTCGCACCAGGCAATGCGCCGGGGTGTCGGCGTCGGCGATCTCCACGACGGTGGCGGGCAGCAGGTTGGCGATGCTGGTCCCGGTGGCGCGCTCCAGGGCCAGGCTGACGTCGCGGGCATGGACGCGGACGCGCAGGCGGTGACCGATCGGCTCCTTGCGTTGGGCGACGACGACGTTGCCGCCGGGGAAATCCAGACGCGAGAGATGATAGTTGTCGTCGTGCGACGCGACGACGGCCTCGATGACGACACCGGCATCCTCGGAGAAGGCGGTCGGCAGGTCCAGACGCGCCAGGGTCTCTTGAAGTCCACCCTCGGCGACGACGCGGCCCTCGGAGAGCAACACGACATAGTCGGCCAGGCGCGCGACCTCGTCGGGCGAGTGGCTGACATAGAAGACCGGGATCTCCAGCTCGTCGTGCAGGCGTTCCAGATAGGGCAGGATCTCGCCCTTGCGTTTAAGGTCCAGCGCGGCGAGCGGTTCGTCCATCAGCAGAAGGCGTGGACTGGTGGCCAGCGCTCGGGCGATGGCCACCCTTTGCCGTTCGCCGCCCGAGAGACGATCGGGCATGCGATCGAGCAGGTGCCCGATACCGAGCAGATCGATGGCCTGTTCGAGCGAGACCCGGTGCGCGCCGCCCACCCGCTTGCGGCCGTAGATCAGATTCTTGTGCACCGACAGATGCGGGAAGAGGCTGGCCTCCTGAAAGACATAACCCAGGGGGCGTTGATGGGTCGGGACGAAGCTGTTCCGTGCGCTGTCCTGCCAGACCTCGCCCTTGAAACTCAGATGCCCCTGACCCTGCCGCTCCAACCCTGCGATGCAGCGCAACAGTGTGGTCTTGCCGGACCCTGAATGGCCAAACAGCGCGGTGACCCCGCGCCCCGGCAGGCTCAGGTCCACATCGAGTAAAAAACCCGGCCATTGCACCCGAAAACGGGCCTCGACGGTTGGCGCGGCGGTCTCGTTCATCGCTTGGGGTGCGCCGTTCATTTCCATACGCTGGTCTTCCGAGAGTAGAGCGCCAACAGCACCAGGAAGCTGAAGATCAGCATGCCGGCGGCCAGGACATGGGCTTCAGCGTATTCCAACGCCTCGACATGGTCGTAGATGGCCACCGAGACGACGCGGGTCTTTTCCGGGATATTGCCGCCGATCATCAGAACCACGCCGAACTCGCCGACGGTATGGGCGAAGCCGAGGATTGCGGCGGTGATGAAGCCGGGCTTGGCCAAGGGCAGCATGACGGTGAAAAAGCTGTCCCAAGGATTCGCCCGCAGCGTCGCGGCGACCTCCAAGGGTCGCTCGCCGATGGCCTCGAAGGCGTTCTGGATCGGCTGCACGACAAAGGGCAGCGAATAGAACACCGAGCCGACCACAAGGCCCGCGAACGTGAAGGGCAGCAGCCCGATGCCGAGCCACTGCGTGAACTGTCCGACAGGTCCGTACGGACCCATCGCCACCAGCAGATAGAATCCGAGCACGGTCGGCGGCAACACCAACGGCAACGCAACCAAGGCGCCGACTGGCCCCTTCCATTTCGATCGGGTGCGGGCGAGCCACCACGCGATCGGCGTGCCGACCAGCATCAGGATGATCGTGACCACGCTCGCGAGCTTGAAGGTCAGCCAGACCGCTGCCCAGTCCGCATTGGTCAGTGCCGGATGAATGTCACCCATGCCCCGTCACTCCTCGATCTGCTCGCCGGGCAGCACGAAGCCGTAGTGTGCCATGATGGCGCGGGTCTCCGGGCTGGTCATAAAGTCTGCGAAGTCATGGGCCAGTGTGTTGCCCTTGGCGCGCAGCGTGACGATGAACCCTTGTTCCAGCGGCTCATGCAGCCTGTCGTCGATCAGGTGATAGCCGCCGGCCTCCACCAGCGTCGGATTCAGCGCCAGGGCCAGTGCGATGACGCCGACCTCGGCGTTGCCGGTCTGCACGAACTGGGCCGTCTGCGCGATGTTCTCACCCATGACGAGCTTGCCCTGCAGCGCGTCCCAGATGCCGGCCGAACGCAGTGCCTCCTCGGCACGCATGCCGTAGGGCGCATGCCGCGGATTGGCGATCGCGATCTTGCGGATCTTCGGGTCCGTCAGGTCGTTCAGCGTCATCGTTGTCGCGTTCAGCACCGGGCTCCAGAGCACGATGCGCCCGAAGGCATAGGGCCGCGTCGGGCCGGCGGACAGACCTTTTTCTTCGAGTCCGCGCGGGAAGGCGATGTCCGCTGAGAAGTACAGGTCGAAGGGTGCACCCTGTTGGATCTGGGTGTGGAACTTGCCCGAGGAGCCATAGATCACGTCGACCTTGGCATCCGGATGGGCGACTCGAAAGGCATCCACGATCTCGTCCATCGCGAACTTGAGATCCGATGCGGCCGCGATGGTGATGGCGCCGGCGGTGTCGGACGTTTGGGCAAGCACCGGAGCGGTCAAGCCCAGGGCCACCGTGGCGGTGATGGCGGTCAGTAGCGTGCGGATCGGATACATAGCGCGGCTCCGGTCAGAGGGTTGTGGTTTAAAGGTCATACCCGTACTCGGCGATGATGGCGCGGGCCTTCTCGCCCTTGAGATAGTCGAACAGCGCCTGCGTGGCGGGATTGTCGGCGCCGCGCGCGAGGATCACGGCATCCTGCCGGATCGGTTGATGCCGCTCGGCAGGGACCTCCCAGACCGAGCCCGCGATGCGCTCCCCGTCTTTGATGAGCTGAGAGAGTGCGAGGAATCCGAGCTCGGCATTGCCGCTCACGACGAACTGGAACGCCTGCGGCAGGTTCTCGCCCAAGACGAACTTGGGTTGCGCGGTTTCCAGCACGCCCATGCCGGTCATGACCTCGACGGCCGCCGCGCCGTAGGGCGCCAGCTTGGGGTTGGGAAGTGCGAGGTGACGGAAGTCGCCGACATAGAGGACGCGACCTTGATCGTCGACATAGCCGGGCTGCGGCGACCAGAGCACCAGCTTGCCGATCGCGTAGGTGAAGCGGCTGCCCGGTGCCGCCTGACCCGCCTGCTCCAGCTTCTCGGGCGTGGCTTCATCGGCTGACAGCAAGGCGTCATAGGGCGCCCCGTTGGTGATCTGAGCGTAGAACTTGCCGCTCGAGCCGAACGACAGGATGGCGCGATGACCGGTCTCGGCCTGGAACGCCTCGGCGATCTTCTGCATGGGGGCGGTGAAGTTGGCGGCGACGGCGACTTGGGTCTCGGCGGCCAGGACGGTGCCGGCCTGCGCTGCGAGCGCAAGGGTGATCAGCATAGAGCGAAAGGGGGTCATCGGGTTCGACCTCGGTGAAAGATGTGCGGTTTGTTCCATTGAGCGGGTCGCGTTATATCCATGTCGACATAACGCGACCCGCGAACATGCCTCGGAGATGGGATGGCCTCAGTCCGATACCGCCAGGATGACGTGCGGCGCCTTGATCAGCGCGCAGGCCCGCCCGCCTTCGGTGATCCCTAGGTCCTTGGTACTCTCCATCGTGATGATTGCGGCCAGTCGCGCGCCGCCATCGAGCGCCAAAACCACCTCGGTGTTGACTGCTCCCTCGGTGATCCGCTCGACCGTCCCGCACAGTCGATTCCGCGCCGAGGTTTTGAGCCCGCCATCCTCGGTCGCCAGGATGACGAACGACGCCTTGATCAAGGCGTAGGCTTCGACGCCCGGCTCAAGCCCGAGCGACTGGACGCTCTCGTTGGTGACAATAGCGACCAGCGGCGTGCCGCCGACATCGAGCGTGACCTCGGCGTTGACGGCGCCCGGTTTGATGGAAGCGACCACTCCGCGCAGATTGTTTCTGGCACTGACCTTCATATTCAAAGCTCCGATCAAGGTGTGGAAGCGATCGAAATCGCAGATGCCCTCGCGCAGTCGCGCAAGAAATTTTCTGTGCTCCCGCTCGGCGGTTTCGTAGACGGTGATCAAGCGTCGTCCCTCCTCCGTGAGCTCCGTTCCCCCACCATGGCGCCCGCCGGTGCGTCGCTGCACCAACGGCTGCGGGGACAGGTTGTTCATTGCATCGACTGCGTCCCAGGCGTGCTTGTAAGACATGCCCATCGCCTTGGCCGCTTGCGAGATCGACCCGGTTGCACCGATTCTGCGCAGCAGCTCGATGCGTCCCCGCCCGACGAATCCCTGTTCGTTGCGGTCGAGCCAGAGCGAGGCGGCGGTGTCGATGCTGTCGTCGGGCGTGTCGGTCATGGTCGGTGTCGAAGACTCCGGTGATGTCGTTATGTTTACGAAGATATAACGCATGACAAAAAAGCACGAAACATGCCGATATTGTGCGGCATCGGCGTGCGCAGTCGCCCGTGTCGCCACTTTGTATTCGAGCACGGCTCGCCGTCAGATCAACGCGGCATCCGCTCGTCGATGCTCATCGCGGTGGTCGCGGCGTCTTCATCGCCGAGCAACTCGATCCGGCGGTGAACCAGCCAGCGTCCGTCGTGCAGGCGCCAGGCGCTGACGGACTCGCTGTAGGACACGGCGAGGTAATACTCCTCGTCGTCGTCGGAGCGGACATCAAGCCGCCGGTAGTCATAGGCTTGGAAGCAGGGGATGTCGTTCCCGTCATGACCGACGACCCTCCGAGCGGCGACATCATGATCACGGAACACCCGGAACGAGCAGGGCGGTACGACGAGATCGATCCAGATCGGGCACAGATCCTCACGCCACGATGGTCGACAGGCCTGCCGGAAACCGCGCCTCCCGGGCGCGGGTCGGTGTCCATAAAGACATGGCACGTTCGTCATCGTCCTGGCTCCTGCCGTTCCCATCCAAAAACATCGCATACCGCGCTCGGCGCGGTTTAAACGGGTATCATCGCCGGAATCCTCGCAGGCATTCTCGAGGGTCGGATCTGTCGGTCTTGCAACAATCAGCCCGTCCTGAGCGGAAACCCAACAATACAAATGGAATTGCGGTGCGACCGACCCGGGCGCGATGCGGGACGATCGGCCGCTCCGACTCGAAACGCGCGATAGCGTTCCAGACCCGCCGAGCGGGGCATCCTCGATCAGCCCAGGATCCGTTCATAGCTGCGCCGCAGCAGATCCAGCTCGACGGGCGGAAGACCTCGCGCTTGGGTCAGATCGATGAAGCTGCTGCCGTGTGCCTGCGCCGTCTCGAAGGGCGGATCGATACTCGTGAAGCGCGCGAGGAAGACCTCGGTGCGCTCCTCGCCTGCGGCGATCTCGCAACGAAACCCCGGCTCCATCTCCAGGCTGCCGCTCGGCAGGCCGAGACGGACCTCGGCGTCGCGCAGAACCCGCGCGGGGTGGGTCACGACCTTCGGCGAGCCACCGCCGCGCTCGTCGATGGCGGCCTCCTCAGGCAGGGCTGCGAAGCCGCAGACGCCGCCGTAGGGCAGCCTCAAGAACCGGGTGCGGGCACTGGTCGACTGCTTGTGGTACATGATCAGGCGCGGAGCCATCGGCGAATCCCCTTCGGAGTTGAGCCCGGCGAAACGCCGGTGTGAGGTCGTGCAACGGGTTTCGATGCTGAGGAACGGTTCAGAAACAAGTAAAACAACTCGACGATAGAAGACCTTTCTTCCACAGTTGTCGTTGTCGTTGTCGTATTCGACAACGACAACGATCAGCTTCGGTGCTCAAGTTATTTCTGACACGTCACCTAGCAAACCTCGCGCCGAACGTCCGATGGACGGGTGCTCGTCAAGCGTCATCGGTTGCCCTGCCGCGCTCTGAGCCTCCGGCGCCGCTGTCGGTCAGGCTCTTGTCACGATTCCTTCATCAAGCCAAGCGCTCGGGTGTCGCATACTCACGGCCCACGCCCGTACCTCCCCCAATCAATCCGGTCTTGCGATCTCGTGTTCTCCGCTCCTCGCCGCTCGCGTTTATCGTCCGTGTCCCTGAGTCCCGTCCAGGCTCGGTTCTGGACGCTCGGGGTCGTGATCCTTCTCATGCTCGTGACCGGGTTCCGGCTGATCGGCCTCGACCATCTCCCGGTGTGGCACGATGAGGTCTTCACGCTGGTCCGCGTCTTCGGCCACCCGGCGGATCTCTGGGAGATGCTCTTCAGCGGCCGGTTGCTCACACCCGACGAGATCCTGGTCTTTCAGCGACCAGACCCTTCGAAGGGCTGGGACGAGACGTTGCGTGCGCTGGTCGAGCATCCGGAGCATGCGCCGCTCTACTACCTGGTGGGACGATGGGCGGCCATGCTGCCGCTTGATCCGGTGACGGCCCTGCGCGGGACCTCCGCTGCGTTCGGGCTCCTGCTGCCGCTCGCTGCATTCTGGCTGATGCGCGAGCTGTTCGGGCGTGGCCCGGTGCCCTGGGTGGCGGCCGCCGTGGTCGCCTTCTCGCCGTTGCATCTTCTCTATGCCCAAGAGGCGCGCCAATACGCGCTCTGGACGCTCTTGGTCCTGGCCTCCAGTGCAGCCCTGCAGCGTGCTTTGGACCGAAACCGACCGCGCGACTGGTGGCTCTACGGGCTCATGATGGCGCTTGGTCTCTACAGTCATCTCTTGTTCGCCCTCATGGTGCCCGTCCATGCCGCCTATATCGTGCTCGGGGCGATGCAGGGCTCCGCGTGTCGGTCGCGCCTGCGGGATCTTCCGGTCCGTTCATGGCTTTTGGCCGTCATCGCGGCCGGGGTCCTCTTTCTGCCCTGGATCTTTGCGCTGGTTTCGGGATTCGGGGACGCGGTCAATCACACGCAGTGGATGGAGCGGGCCGTCGGCGCGCAGCGCAATCTGCTGGCTTGGGGCGGGCACATCACGCGAGCCTTCCTGGATGTCAGCCCGCATGCGGACCCCCCGACCCTCTCGCTGCTTCTGCTCGCTCCGATCGCTGTCGGCTTGAGTCTCTACCTGTCGCGCGCGCCTCGCCCGCGCATGTGGCTGCTGGTGCTGATTGCCCTGGTCTATCTCGGCGTGGTGCTCGGTCCCGACCTGCTGCTCGGCGGAAGCCGATCGCAGCATGTGCGCTATGGCTTGCCGGCCGTTCTGGCGTTGCAGCTGATGGTGGCCTGGGGCATCGGCTCGGCACTGGTCCGCAGCGACGGGATACGCGTCCTCGCCGCCGCCGCGTTGGCGCTGATCATGGTCTTCGGGGCGCTCTCTCAGTGGCGTATCCTGCAGGCCGAGACCTGGTGGACGAAGCATTTCAGCGCGTCGAATCCCGAGGTCGCTCGGCTGGTCAATGCACTCGATCGCCCTTTGGTCGCCGTCAGCCCAAGCGGTGTCGCCGTCGGCGAGCTGGTGTCCTTGGCCTATCATCTCGACGACCGAGTCCGGATCTGGGGGCATGGCGACCCGGGCGCACCCGTGACGCTGCCGGGCGGCTTCGGCAGCCTGGTCTTGCTGCTCCCGAGCGCAGAGTTCCTCGCCGCGATCGGCCCGGAACGTGTGGCGGAGCCGATTGCCGGGACCTGGCAGTGGTTTCTCGAATGAGCCCGCCGCTGCCTCCGGGCTGATCGGACAGCGCGCGAATGTCCTGAACGTGCCGGCCCGAGGCCAGCATGCCCTCGATACCCTGTCCCTGCAGCCGCCTCAGCACCGCCCCGGGGTCGTGTGATGTAAGATTACGGGCGATTGCCCGTCACGAACCGTCGTCGCTGCCTTTTTACGCTGATCGATTCAAACAATGCCGAGACTTGACAACACCAGTTTTTATTTGGACTCGCTGACCTCGCATGGCGAGACTGCCAAGGGCGTGCAGTGGCAGTCGACTCAAAGCCAAGAGCTGCGCTTCAAGGTGCTGCGTCGGCTCCTGCCCGAGGATCTGTCGGAGTTGACCTTGGTCGATGCGGGTTGCGGATTCGGCGATCTCCATCGCTATCTCGACCGCTGCAACAGCCTGCCCGGACGCTACATCGGGTTGGACGTGATGGAGCCGATGGCGGAGGTCGCGCGTCGTCGCACCGGATGCGAGATCCGCATCTGCAACGTGCTGGAGGATCGGCTCCCGAGCGCCGACTACTATCTCTGCAGCGGTGCCATGAATAACCTGACCCGCGAGGAGACCTGGGAGTTTATCCGCCGTTGCTTCGCGGCGTCCCGGCACGGCTTCATCTTCAATCTGTTGAAGGGAACCGACGGTCCGGGCAGCTACAACTATCAGCAGCCGCGCGATCTTCTTGCGCTGGCCCGAGAGTTGGGTGCGGAGCCGCGTTTGGAGGAAGGCTATCTGAGCGGTGACTTCACCATGGCCTTGCTGAAGTAGGCATCGGATGCTTCAGCTCATCGCGATCGCAGCCGGCGGCGCGCTCGGCTCATTGGCGCGCTTCGGGATGTCGAGCGCCGTTTACGCGTGGCTCGGAAGGGGCTTCCCTTGGGGGACTTTGGCGGTCAACCTGCTCGGCTCCTTCCTGATGGGGCTCTTGTTCGTGCTTCTGATCGAGCGGTTGAGTTGGGCGCCGGAATGGCGCGGGGCGATCCTGATCGGCTTTCTCGGCGCCTTCACCACCTTTTCCACCTTTTCGATCGAGACGCTGAATCTTTTGGAAGAAGGGGCCATGATGGCGGCCTTTCTCAACATGGTGCTCAGCGTCTGGCTCTGTGTTCTGGTCTGTTGGGCCGGGATTATCCTCGGGAGGTCACTATGAGTCGGATCGAGGCGCTCATGGTTCGGGTCTATCTGTCCGAATCCGATCATGCGTTGAAGGCCATGCTTGCCTGTCTGCACGACGATCTCGGCGTTCGAGGCGTCACCGTCATGCGCGGGATCGAAGGGTATGGGGTGTCCGGGAAACGGCACGGTGCGTCCCTGATCGATCTCTCGCTCGATCTGCCCTTGGTGGTGGAGTTTTTTGATCGGCCCGAGAAGGCCGCGTCCGCTATCACGCGCATCGAGCGCTTCGTTCGGCCGGGTCATATCGTATCCTGGCCGATTACTGTCGAATTCGAGGAATCCGAATGTTAGATCCACGCCTGCTGCGGACCCAGTTGGACGAGGTTGCCGCGCACCTGTCACGTCGCGGTCTGGTCCTGGATACCGCGCGCATCGAGTCGTTGGAGACCGAGCGCAAGGCCTTGCAGGTCGAGGTCCAGTCGCTGCAGAACGAGCGCAACACCCACTCGAAGGCGATCGGGAAGGCCAAGGCGTCCGGTGCGGACATTGCGCCCTTGCTGGCCGAGGTCTCCGACCTGGGCGAGCGTCTGAAGGCATCCGAGGTGCGGCTCGAGGAGATCCAGGCGGCGGTGGAGGAGATCGCCCTGGGTCTGCCCAACCTGCCGGATGAGAGCGTGCCGGACGGGCGAGACGAGCGCGAGAATCGCGAGGAGCGTCGCTGGGGCGAGCCGCCGAGCTTCGGTTTTACGCCGCGGGACCACGTCGACCTCGGCGCATTCAGCGGCTGGATGGATTTCGACCTCGCTGCCAAGATTGTGGGCTCGCGTTTCGTAGTCTTGTCCGGTCCTCTCGCACGCCTGCATCGGGCGCTGATCCAGTTCATGCTCGACATCCATACCGGCGAGCACGGCTACACCGAGGTCTATGTCCCCTATCTGGTGAACGCGGAGAGCCTCTACGGGACCGGCCAGCTCCCCAAGTTCGAGCAGGACCTTTTCAAGGTGCCGGGCGAGCGCGATCTCTATCTGATCCCGACCGCCGAGGTGCCGGTGACCAATCTGGTCCGTAACCTGATCCTCGATGCCGGCGAGCTGCCGCGCAAATGGGTCGCCCACACACCCTGTTTTCGCAGCGAGGCCGGCTCCTACGGCAAGGACACCCGCGGGATGATTCGCCAACATCAGTTCGAGAAGGTCGAGCTGGTGCAGGCCGTGCGCCCCGAAGAGTCGCTCCAGGCACTGGAAGACCTGACCCGGCATGCCGAGTCCATCCTTCAGCGTCTCGGACTCGCCTATCGCGTGGTGTCGCTCTGCTGCGGTGATCTCGGTTTCTCCTCGCGCAAGACCTACGATCTGGAGGTCTGGCTACCGGCTCAGGAAACCTATCGCGAGATCTCCTCCTGCAGCAACTTCGGCGACTTTCAGGCCCGCCGACTTCAAGCCCGCTGGCGCAATCCCGAGACCGGCAAACCGGAGCTGCTGCATACGCTCAACGGCTCCGGCCTTGCCGTCGGGCGCACGCTCGTTGCCCTGTTGGAAAACTATCAGAAGGCGGACGGGCGTATCGTCATCCCGGAGGTGCTGCGGCCTTACATGGGCGGCCAGGACGTACTGGGGTAAGGTCCGCGATGAGACACGAGGCTCGGCGACGGGATCGATGCAGCCGCTGAGAGAATGGAAGATCCTCGTCCGGGACATGCTGCCTTGATGATCGCGGCCATGACAGGCATTGATCATCGTTTGGTCCACTACAGAGATTTCGCGTTCGGCGGCGCGAAGGGCGTGAGGTGGCCGTCCGTATCCAGGGTCCAACGTGTCCCGTCGGTGGCAGGGATCCCGGTCTCCAGGCGCCAGCGTTCGGGCAGAGGGCGGGGCAGGGCGAGCATGCCGCCGGCCGGGGTGTCCATCAGAGTGAACTCCAGTCGTGCGTTGATCGGGTCCTTGATCTCCACCCGCACCCGCCAGCAGCCGTTCCACTCGCGATAAAAATCAAACGCCAGCTCGACGGGGCCGACGAGCTCCGTCAATAGGGTACGAATCAGATTGCGGGCGACATTCACACGCCGGCGAAGGTCGGTCAGGGGGATCGGAAGCGGATCTTGCGGCATCTTGTATCTCGGCCATCGAAGGTCGAGTCATCCTACAGTCGGTTGTCGAAGCCGCAAAGGAGTGGTCGAGGCGGGACACGCGGTGGCGGCTCGGGGTGGATCGACGACGTGCGTTCTTCGGTGAACGGTCACTTGGGGCCGCAGCCAATGCGGCGTCGGCCCCGAGAGGCTCCTGTGCTCGTCAAGCTGTATGCTTTTGCTCGAACAGGCGATACACCACCCCTGCAATCGCTGCACCGATCAGCGGTCCGACCCAGAACAGCCAGAGCTGGCCCGCCGCCTGACCTTGTCCGCCGGTGAGCAGCGCCAAAGCGGGTCCGGTGCTGCGCGCCGGGTTGACCGAGGTGTTGGTGATCGGGATCGAGATCAGATGGATCAGCGTGAGCGCCAGGCCAATGGCGAGACCCGCATGGGTACCAATGCCGCGTTTGTCAGTCGCGCCGAGGATAATGAAGAGGAACATGGCGGTCATGACGATCTCGGTCACCAACCCGGCGAACAAGCCGTAACCCTGCGGTGAGAGGCTGTCGTAACCGTTGACGGCCAAGCTGTTGGCGGCGAGCGTGAAGGTCGCTTGCCCCTCTTTGTGAACGCCCATGTCCGAGGCGATGAACCAGATCAGGAAGGCGGCGACGATGGCGCCGAGGACCTGGGCGACGACATAGACCGGAACATCGGCGAAGGGGAAGCGACCGCCTACGGCGAGTCCCAGCGAGACGGCGGGGTTCAAGTGACAGCCGGAGATATGACCGATGGCATAGGCCATCGTCAATACGGTTAAACCAAAGGCGAACGAAACGCCCAGATAGCCGATTCCGACGTCCGGAACGCCTGCTGCAAAGACGGCGGCTCCGCAGCCGCCAAGGACAAGCCAGAAGGTTCCGATCAGCTCGGCGAGCGCGCGTGTCATGAGTGGCATCGCAATGTCCTCCGGTAAGTTGAAGCATGAAATGGCGCCGTATAATAATCCCTGTTTCGGTTGCACACTATCTGTTTCTTTGTCTTGATCTCGGCTCTTTCCTTAAACCGATGCGCCGAGTGAAATGCCTTCTTTCTTAATGGAATTTCCGCAAGCCACCATCGGTTTGATTCCGCGTTCGTTTCGGCAGCGATTAACCTTTTTTGGATAGGTATAAGGCGAATGAATCGGACCTTCGCGTGCGTATCGGCCGTCATGCTGACGGTTGCGGTTATATCCGGCTGTGCGACCAAGCCGCGGCAGCTGATGCCGACGCCGTTGGTCTATCAGGAGCCGAACGGGCAGGTGCTCTTCGAGAAGATCGCAGCATCGCAGCAACGCCCCGAAGTCGATCTGCTCTTCATCACCAATCGTGCTGCGCAGGATGATCCCGAAAGCCGTCTCCCCTATGGGCAGACGCGCCGTAAAGGGATGGTGTTCGGCTCGGCCGAGGTGCGCATGGTCCCCGCGATCGATTGGGAGACTCTGAAGGCCCAAAGTCGGCTTGCCGAGCGGACATCCGAGGTCGCCCTGGAGCTTGGGACAGTCAAGGAATTTGCGGCATTTCCGCAAGAGCCTTACCGGATTATTCGGGCGGGCGAAAACACGCTGAGTCGGGATCCGATCGAAATGCGAGAGTTCGACGCGACCAAGGCGGCCTTTCAGGAGGAGATCCGGCGTCGCTTGGCCCTGTCGCCGAAGAAGGAGGTCATGCTCTACGTTCACGGCTTTAACGAGACCTTCGCCACGGCGGCCTTTACGGCCGCGGAACTCTGTCACTTCTTCGGTCGCGAGCAGGTCTGCAGTTTCTTCACCTGGCCGGCATCCTCGACCGGGAACTTCCTGATCTCGTATACCACGACCACTGAATCCGCCGAGTACGCGGTCGACCATCTCAAAAAGAGCCTGCGCATGATCGCGGGGACGCCCGGTGTGGAGCGTATTCAACTGCTGGCGCACAGCCGCGGGACGGCTGTGCTCCTCAATGCCTTGAGGGAGTTGATGATCGAAGCGATCGCCTTGGGAGTGGACCCCGCCGATGCCTACCGAATCTATAACGTCGTCCTTCTCTCCCCCGATATCGACGTGGACATTGCCGGGCAGAAGATTACCGGATTCGTATCGGATCCGGACCTGACCCGCGCATGGCCGGACGATGCGTTGCCGCGCCTCCTGAATGGCCGGCTAAGCATCTATGCCTCGCCGGACGATCGTGCGCTGAGCGTCTCGCGGATCCTCTTTCGCAGTCGCAACCGAGTCGGCCAGCTTCGCCCGGAGGACATTGCTCCCGCGATGCAGACCTATTTCGGAACCTTCGGCCGGATCGATCTGATCACCTTCTCGGGTGAGCGCACCGATCTGTTCGGTCACTCTTACTTCACGACCAACCCCAAGGTCAGCTCGGATCTCGTGCAGTTGATTCGGTTCGGGAAAGGCCCCGGCGATCCTGGACGTGATCTTCTACGCACGGGACCGGCAACCTGGGAGTTCAGGGCCGAGGGCGATTCGCGGTGAACGCTGGAGGCTGCGAGCCGGAAAATCAGCCTGATCTCGCTAGCGCTAAACCGCGCCCAGAGCGAGATGCTGATTTCCGAGTGAGCTCGACGTTTGGCGCATCCACAACGCTGAGCGTGGGCGCGGCTTAAAATAGTATATTTTTTTGAATATCTTAAACCGCGCCTGCTCCAGCGCGCGTTAAGTCTGCCGGGGCCGACCCCATCCAAAAACATCGCATACTGCACTGGGCGCGGTTTAAGCGGGTGTCAGCTCTTCCATCGGCCAACGCGCCCTGGGCTTGAAGGCGAGGGGCTCGAGATGGCCTGCGCGCAGGCGCTGCCAGCCGGCGTAGGCGATCATGGCGCCGTTGTCGGTGCACAGGGAGGGTCTGGGGTAGAAGGTCTCGCCGCCCGCGGCAGCGATGGCGGTGTTCATACGTTCGCGCAGTCGGCGGTTGGCGCTGACGCCGCCGGCGAGGATCAGGCGCCGATGGCCGGTCTCCTGCAGGGCGCGACGACACTTGATCACCAGGGTGTCAACCACCGCCTCCTCGAAGGCACGGGCGATGTCGGCGCGGGTCTGGTCCGGGTCGAGCGCCTCGGGAACGGTCTCGCGAACGGTATTGAGTGCGAAGGTCTTGAGCCCGCTGAAACTGAAATCGAGCCCCGGTCGGTCGGTCATGGGGCGAGGGAAGCGGAAACGCTTGGGGTCACCGTGCTCGGCGAGCTTGGCGAGCTCCGGGCCGCCGGGGTAGGGGAGATCGAGGATCTTCGCGGTCTTGTCGAAGGCCTCCCCGGCGGCGTCGTCGAGCGATTCGCCCAAGATGCGGTAGCGGCCCACGCCGGTCACGTCGACCAGTTGAGTGTGTCCGCCCGAGACCAGGAGTGCCACGAAGGGGAAGGGGGGCGCCGGATCTTCGAGCAGGGGTGCGAGCAGATGTCCCTCCATATGATGCACGCCGACCGCCGGCACACCCCAGGACCAGGCGAGGCTACGACCCAAGGCGGCGCCGACTAGGAGTGCGCCGACCAGACCGGGACCGGCGGTGTAGGCCACGCCGTCGATCGATGCGGGATCGAGCCCCGATTCCTCGAGGACCTGTCGGATCAGCGGCAGTGTCTTGCGCACGTGATCGCGCGAGGCCAGCTCCGGGACGACGCCGCCGTACTGGGCGTGGATCTCGATTTGACTGTAGACAGCTTGGGCAACCAGACCGCGTTCGCCGTCGTAGACGGCCACTCCGGTCTCGTCGCAGGAGGTCTCGATCCCGAGGACACGTCTTACGATCCTTTTGGGCACATGATCACCGGTTTGTTGGTGCGTTGTGCCGGGCGGGAGCGAGGCACAACGAAGCTGAGATACCTATTGTGCTTCCTGCGCCAGCACAACCTACAGAGTAAGGAACGATTCAAAAACAACCGAATTACGCATACCGCACCGGGCGCGGTTTAAGCGGGTTAGCGCGCTGCATCGACCGCGTAAGGGGCAGGTTCCAGGATGGGTGTGCGCCCCAGCACAAGATCGGCCGCGAGCCGTGCAGAGGCCGGGCCGGTGACGAGACCGTTGCGGAAATGTCCTGCGTTGATGAACAGCCCGTCGACGCCCGGATAGGCGCCGATAAAGGGGATGCCGCTCGGCGAGCTGGGTCGCAGCCCCGCCCAGTGGTCTTCGATGGGCGTGCGCTTGAGGACGGGAAACATCTCGAAGGCCGCACGGTAGAGCGCCTCTTTGACCTCGGCGGTCGTCGTCTTGACGAATCCGCTGTGCTCGAGGGTGCTTCCGAACAACATCCGCCCGTCGCGCCGCGGAATGAGATACTGCTCGCGGTGCAGGGTGATGTGGTTGATCTGACCGGGCTTGCCGTAGAAAAGGATCATCTGACCGCGCACCGGCGCGATGTCGGGCGTTTCGCCAAGCTGCTCGAGCAGCTTGGCGGTCCATGCGCCGGCACAAATGACGACCCGGCGCGCCTCGATCGGCCCGTCCGGCGTCCGTACCCCGGTCACCTGACCGCCGTCGACCAGAAGCTCCAAGACCTCTTCGTTTTCGCGCAGCTGGATGCGGTCTTCCACCGAGCGGCGAACCGCCTTGCTCAAGCGCGGCGTGCGTACCTGCGCGATGCGCGGGAGCAGGAGTCCACGCGTGAGACCGGGTCCGAGCTGGGGCTCGATCTCGTGCAGATGTGCGCCTTCGACCGCCTCGATCGGGTGGCCATGGCGCTCGGCCCAGGACACGGCGACCGAGTGCTCGTCCATATCCAGCACCAGCATGCCGCTCAGGGTCAGCTCGGGATCGATCCCGGTCTCCTGCACGAGCGCCTCGGCCAGCTCCGGATAGGCGTGCTGGCTCCAGGTCGCGAGTGCGGTGACCGCCTCCGGATAACGCCAGGGGTAGATCGGCGAGATGATGCCGCCGCCGGCCCAGGATGATTCGCGGCCGGTCTCGCCCATCTCGATCAAGGTGACCTCGGCCCCGGACTCGACCAGCTCGCGTGCGGTCAGGAGACCGATGATGCCGCCGCCGACGACGAGGACATCGCTCATGATGCAGCCCTCTCCCCGAGCTCGCGCGGCAAGGGGAAGACGACCTGCTCGCGGATGCCGTCCTGCTCCTCGACCCCGGCGACGCCCCATGCTTCGAGCTGCGCGATGACCTGCTCGACCAACACCTCGGGGGCGGAGGCCCCGGCGGTGAGCCCGACCCGCGGCGAGGCGCCGAGCCAGTCCCGGCGGATGTCCTCGGGGCCGTCGATCAGATAGGCGGTGCAGCCCTGCTTCTCGGCCAGCTCGCGCAGCCGGTTGGAATTGGAACTGTTGGCCGAGCCGACCACCAGCAGCAGATCGCAGCGCGCGGCGAGATCACGGACCGCGTCCTGTCGGTTCTGGGTCGCATAGCAGATGTCGCTCTTTTTCGGCCCTTGGATCTCGGGGAAGCGCTCACGCAGTGCGTCGATGATCCCGCTCGTGTCGTCCACCGAGAGGGTGGTCTGGGTGACGTAGGCGACACGCGAGGGGTCCTTGATCCCAAGCCCGGCGACATCGGCGACCGACTCGACCAGGTGCATCGCCCCGCCGTCGCTTACACACTGACCCATGGTGCCCTCGACCTCGGGATGGCCGGCGTGCCCGATCAGGATGACTTCGACACCGTTCTTACAGTGCCGTGCGACCTCGAGATGGACCTTGGTCACCAATGGGCAGGTCGCGTCGAAGACGCGCAGGTTTCGCCCTTGCGCCGCGCGGCGGACCTCTTGGGCGACGCCGTGGGCGCTGAAGATCAGCGTGGCCCCGTCCGGGACCTCGTCGACCTCCTCCACGAAGACGGCGCCGCGCCGTTTGAGGCCGTCGACGACGAAGCGATTGTGCACCACCTCATGCCGGACATAGACGGGCGCGCCGTAGAGCTCGAGCACGCGCTCGACGATCTCGATCGCGCGGTCGACACCGGCGCAGAACCCACGGGGATTGGCAAGAAGGATGTTCATAGAGTCGAAGAATAGGGGATCGGTCGGGAAAATTCACGCCTCGGGGCCATGCTTGAACCGAGGCTCGGGTTCGGGACCGGCCACGGACAAGACGCGGACGCGGATCGTCAAGGAACGCCCGGCGAAGGGATGGTTGAAGTCGACCTGCACGCGATCGGGCTCCACCTCCAGGACGACCCCGCTGGTCTCGTGACCGCCGGGTGTCTCGAAGGCGACGACCAGACCGGGTATGGGCGCGATCTCGGGCGGGAAATCGCCGCGCTCCATCCAGTGGATGTTGGCCTCGTCATAGGGCGAGAAGAGTTCCGAGCCATGGGCGACGACATAGGTCTCGCTGCCGGGAACAAGGCCGAGGAGCGTGGACTCGAGCTCCGGCGTCAGGGTCCCGTCGCCGATGGTGCAGGCGATCGGCTCGGCGTCGAAGGTCGAGAGTGCGACGAAGCCGTCTTGAAAGCGGACCTCCAGATGCAGCTCGACGGCACGTCCGAGGGCGAGGAGTGCGGCCGTCTCGTTCGCGGTCTTGTTCGAAGGCTCGTTCGCAGGCGGCGTCTCGGGCGGGTCGGCGTCGGTCACGGCGTGGCTCATGCCTGCTCGGCGGCGATCGCGTGCAGGACCGGCAGGTCCAGACCATGCGCCTCGCCGTTGCGAATGGCGCGGGCGAGGCGGGCCGGTGCGCTCCGACCCATGCAGGCGTGCTCGGGGTCGCCCGCGAAGGCGATGCCGAGCGCGGCGAAGAGCGCATCGCGATCGAATCGACCCCCGGTCATGGCCTCCTGAAGATCGATCACCTCGTGGCCGACCTGCTCGGCAAAGGCACGATGCCGCGACCACAGGGTCTCGACCGTTCCGCCCGTGCGCAGCCCGGCGATATTGGTCGTCAGGATGAAGAGGTTCTTGAGCACCAGCTCGAAGACGAGCTCATCAGGACTGCTCAGGCGGTGTGTGGGGATCGCCAGGGTCGCCAGCGCATCGGCCAGCAGATCCGCCTGAGGCCCGTACACCGGGGAGGGGATGATGACCTTGTGGTCGCGCCCCGGTTTCTTCTCGAACCAGACCGAGATCACCGTCGGGTCGACACACTCGGCCCAGTCGCTCGGCAGCAGCTCGTTCTGCAGCAGGCCGAGACGCCCCCGCCATTGCGACGGAACAGCGGCGAGGGTCGCGGCCAGGTCGGCCTCTCCGACCGCGATCAACACCAATTGCGGCTCGGGCAGCTGGGCTGCTGCCGTGACCAAAGAGGCACCGCGCAGCACGGGGAAGACGGGATGGCCGAGCTTGAGAAGGCCGCGCGCGAAAACGCCGCCCATCTCGCCGACACCGACGAGCACGACAGGATGTTTCATCGTTCGGTAAAGCCTCCGGCCGCCAGCTTCCAGCCGCCGGCCTCAATCGCAGATAGGTGATGCCGGCACCCGTGATCGCGCGCCGTCACAATAGCTCTTGCGTCACGAACAGATAGCCGAGTGCGGTGACCACCACAAAGATGGTGGCATAGATGAGCAGGATGCAAACCCCCGGGAGATCATTGCAGACCTTGCTGTATCGACAGAGTTTACATCCTCTCATCCGGCTCCTGCTGCCTTGTTTCGGCGGGATGGCCTCGCGGGTGCGGGGCGGGGTCTGGTGAATGATCGGGTTTCTCAATCCTGAGTATCCTCACCCAGATCGAAGGCATGATCAAGAGATGTCGATCGGCGATGTAATGGGTCGGCGCTGCTCTCGGTCGAGTCGCCGGATCCGTGTCCGGGACCCTGTCGGGCGCGAACGCCCGAGGTCATCGATCGATCCGCGCCCTTGGAATCTTAAAAAATAGATCATACTAAACCGCGTCCCCGCTAAAGGCTGTGGAAGCACCAAACGTCGAACTCACTCGAAAGTGAGCATCTCGCACTGGACGCGGTTTAGAGCCTCCCGCTGAGGTCTCGGATCGAGAAGCCGCAAAGCGCCTCTTCGATCCCCTTCGTCAGGCCCATGACCTTGAACCGCTCCCCCATGATCGTCGGCAGGAGCAATTGTTTCGCGCCCTGGGTCAGCTCGAAGGCATCGGGCGCCTCGGACAGGATCCGGTCGATCCCGCAGCCGATCAGGAAGTTGGCCTGGGTGGTGAACCCGGCGAGATCGAAGCCCGCGGCGACACCGGCCTCGGCGACCGCGGTAAAATCCACATGCGCGGTGATGTCCTGCAGTCCGATATGGGTGTAGGGGTCGCCGTGGGCCTTGTGGCGCAAGTGGCACATGAGTGTCCCCATGGTGCGGTCGGGCTGGTAATAGGCGGGGCGCGGATAGCCGTAATCGACCAGCAGGACGAGGCCGGTATCCAGCGCGGGACTCAGCGCCTTCATCCAGGGCGGCAGGCGCAGGTTGATCTCCGAGCCGTAGCCCGGTGCTTGGGCCAAGCCCTCGGCGTGCAGCGCGCCGACGGCGTCGGCGAGTCCGGGCGAACGTGCCGGCGCGGTGACCTCGCGCAGATCGCCGGCGCGCTCGGTGACGAAGACCTCGTCGATTCCGCCGTCATCGCGGATGCTGAAGCGATGCACCGGCATGGCGTCCAGCACCTCGTTGGCGAGGATAACTCCGCGCAGGGCCGTCGGCAGACGGGTCAGCCATGCGCAGCGTTCCGCCAGATGCGGGGCCCGCTCCCGAATCAGTGTCTGTTGGCGCTCCTGAAGATCCGGGCTCGGCTCCAGGATCAGGTAACGGCCGGGCAGGGCGTCGAGGTGCTCCAGGGCTCCAAGCACCTCGACCGCGAGTGTGCCGGTGCCGGCGCCGAACTCAAGCAGATCGCCGCCGCCGAATCGCTCCAGCACCTCGGCACACTGGGCGGCAAGACAACGCCCGAAAAGCGGCGAGATCTCGGGCGCGGTCACGAAATCGCCGTCCCGTCCGAGCTTCACCGCACCGGCCACGTAGTAGCCGAGACCCGGCGCGTAGAGGGCCAGATCCATGAAGCGGTCGAAGGGCAGCAGGCCGTTGGCGGCCGCGATCTCCGTGCGGATGAGCTCGGCGAGTCGGGCCGAGATCTCGGTCGCGCCGGTTCCATCGGGTCCGCGGAGCTTGTCGGTCGTATCATCCATCGCGATATCCTCGTTCGTGCTTTTTCGCACGGCGACACTATATCGCCGGGAGGCCGTCGATCCTCGGACGGACGACGAAACAAGAGAGACAGACAGATGAGCAACGACGACAAAGGCGTGCTTCACCGCGGTGGTGCGCACAGTTCACCCTATCCGGTCAGCCGCTTGGCCCCGGCCTTCGATTCCGGCGAGCTGGCGAGCGAGGTCGCGCGGGCGGAGTCGATGTTGAGCGCCCGCACGGGTGCGAAGCTTCGCGTCATCGCCGACCAGATCAAGCTGCTTCAACAGGAGGCACGCAAGGTCCTCGCGGACGCCAAGGAGGAGCAGACGCTGACCCGTGCGCAGTGTGCCTTCAAACGCATTCCGGGGCGGACCTATCACCTCTATCGCAAGGCGGTCGGCGAGCCCTTTTTCTCGATGCTCGCGCCGGCCGAGTGGGGCGGCGAGGTCCCTTACACGTTTCTGGGATCCTACCGGCTCGAAACGGATTATTCCTGGACACCGGCCGACCGAGCCGATCAGCCGGACGACACCGGCGAGCTGGTGACGCAACTGCTGCGTATCGGCGGCTTGGCTTCGCGAGGCGAGGGATGAAGATACTCCTCTTGATCGTCGGCGCGGTGGCGGTGCTCGGCATCGTCGCCATGGCTGTCTTCGTCTTCGTGGTTCAGAACGTCGAGACCCCGGAGTATGTCGCGGTGGAGAGCGACGGCGCATTCGAGATCCGGGATTATCCCGCTTTGGTGGTCGCCGAGACGACGCGCACCGGTGCGCGGCGCGAGGCGCTCGGGGCCGGGTTCGGGCCGCTCGCGCGCTACATCTTTGCCAAGGAGCGTGGCGGGGAGAAGATCGCGATGACCGCACCCGTCATCCAACAGCGTCCCGATGCGCCTGCCGAGCGGATCGCCATGACCGCTCCGGTGATCCAGTCGCAGACGGGTGAGGACGCCTGGTCGGTGCGCTTCATCATGCCCTCCGGCTACAGCCTGGAGGCACTCCCCGCGCCGGGGAACTCCGAGGTGCGTCTGCGTGAAATCCCGGCACAGCGGCGAGCGGCGGTTCGCTTCAGCGGCTCGACAACGGACGACGCGCTTGCGGAGCAAGGGGCGGCGCTGCGCGCTTGGATGACCGCGCGTGGCCTAGCCGCCACGGGTCCTGCCGTGTTTGCCTATTACAACGACCCCTTCACGCCCGGTTTTCTGCGCCGCAACGAGGTCCTCATCGACATCGAGGCTCCCTGAACCGCGCGAGGCCGGCCGCGTTCGTCGGACCGAGAAGCCAAGCCTTTAGGGGCTCGTGAGGTCCTGTGAACGCGACCGGCCGGAAGGCTGGACGAGCGCCATATCGGCGCCATATCCGTAGGGTGGACGAGCGAGAGCAAAGTCCACCAAACCCCGCGCCGAGGCTGGTGGACTGCGCTGCGATTGTCCACCCTACGGCTACGACGGTGCGTCGCGCCATGCTGGACAGCACACGGGGCGCTCCATGGGCCATTCAACCCCGACTGCCGCGCTTGATCAACACGCCCACGTCCACGCCTTCGCCGACGGCGCCGGGCTTACTGAGCGTGAGGCGCACCCAGGGGATCCCGAACTCCTCGCGCAGGATGGCCGCGCAGCGCTCGGCAAGCGTCTCCACCAACTCGAACCGGCTCTCCGAGACGAATTGCTCCAGTCGGCGCGTGACGGCCTCGTAATCCAGCGCGTCTTCGATGCGATCCGTGGCGGCGCCGCGCGCGATGTCGCTGGCCATCTCCAGGTCCAGAACGACGGGGCGCCGGATGCGCTTCTCCCAGTCGTGGATGCCGATGGTGGTGTCGATCTTCAGGCCGCGAATGAATACGGTGTCCATGCTAGACCGCGTTCGCAGGGACATGTGATGGTGTCGTGTTGGCGGGCGGTCGGAGCAATCCGCTGTCGTTGTCGTGAACGCGGTTTAGGAGGTTGTATGTCTTCATATTGGCCCAGCTCTATCTGAATGTTTGGGTGATTTCCGGAAAAGGATCTACCGGAAGCGCCGCAACCAGGAAAAGTGGTCGAACGCTCTACTCGTTGTCGTTGTCGTCATCGGATTCCGGACGAGCACGACAACGACAAAAGCACGAGGCTGCGGCCGCGGCGTATCCGCCCGCTTGACCTGCACGGTCTTCCCATGTCCAATTGCGGCCCATGATTACAGCCTCGCTCCTCATCGTCGCCGCCTACCTGCTGGGCTCGGTCTCCAGCGCCATCATCGTTTGCCGTTTGATGGGGTTGCCGGATCCGCGCACGCAGGGGTCGAACAATCCCGGTGCGACCAATGTGCTGCGCATCGGCGGCAAGAAGGCCGCTGCGATCACGCTGGTCGGCGACAGTCTGAAGGGTTTGATCCCGATGGTGGTCGGTCATCTCCTCGGCGCTGCTCCGGCGGTGCTGGCGGGTATCGGTTTGGCTGCCTTCATCGGCCACCTCTTTCCGGTCTTTTTCGGGTTCCGAGGAGGCAAGGGCGTGGCCACCGCCTTGGGCGTGCAGATCGGGCTCTTCTGGCCGATCGGCCTCTCGGTGGCCGCGATTTGGCTCTTCGTCGCCAAGGTGCTCAAGATCTCCTCCCTGTCCGCCCTGATCTCCATGGCACTCGCCCCCGTCATCGTTTGGTTCTTCTGGCCCGACAACGCCTTGATCGGGATGCAGCTCATCATCACGGGCCTGCTGTTCTGGCGGCACCGCAGCAACATCCGAAATCTGATCACGGGCACCGAAGACCGCATCACCCGCTAAACCGCTGCTAAACCGCGTCCCGTGCCATATGAGTTCGCGTCGGGTTGTGTCGATGTCGGACGCTCTCTTCAAGGTTGGAGCCGACGCGGTTTAGGATAAAAAACAGAAAAATCAATTAAAAACCTAAACTGCGTCGGCGCCGACTTTTGTGGGGAGCGAGGCATTCCGATCGACCGGCAACGCTGCATGCCGCGGGGAGACGCAGTTTAGCTGACCAGGCTTGTGGTGGCGCCGACCCGCGGCTCGTCCGGCGGCCGGAACCAGCTCAGCTTCTCGCGCAGTTTTACGACCTCGCCGACGATGATCAGGGTCGGTGGTTGCGGAGGATCCGCCTTCACCAGTTCAACGATGGTCTCGAGCGTGCCCGAGTAGACGCGCTGCAGGTGCGTCGTCCCCTGCTGGATGAGCGCGATGGGCATCTGCGGCGAGACGCCGTGTGCGGTCAACCGGTCGACGATGATCGGCAGGCCTGCGAGTCCCATGTAGAAGACAACCGTTTGGCTTGGTTGCGCGAGTGCGCTCCAGTTGAGATTCATGGTGCCGTCCTTGAGATGGCCGGTCACGAAGGTCACGGATTGGGCGTAGTCGCGGTGGGTCAGCGGGATGCCGGTGTAGCTGGCACAGCCGGCCGCCGCAGTGATGCCGGGCACCACCTGGAAGGGCACGCCCTGCGCAGCGAGGGTGTCGATCTCTTCGCCGCCGCGTCCGAAGATAAAGGGATCGCCGCCCTTTAGGCGCAGCACGCGATGTCCGTCCTTGGCGAGATCGGCAAGGAGTTGGTTGATCTCCTCCTGCCGCATCGCATGGTGGTTGCGCTGTTTGCCGACGTAGATGCGGCGGGCATCGCGGCGCGTCATCTCGAGAATGGGCTCGGCGACCAAGCGGTCGTAAACGACGACATCGGCCTGTTGCATCAGGCGCAGGGCGCGGAAGGTCAGGAGGTCCGGATCACCCGGGCCGGCGCCGACGAGGTAGACCTCGCCCATATCGGATTCGAGCGCATCGTGGGCCAATTCGCGCTCGATGACCGCCTCGGCCTCGGCGAATTGCCCCGCGAAGATGCGCTCCGCAACCGCGCCTTCCAGCACCCGATCCCAGAATCGACGCCGATCGGGCAGGTCGCTGAAGCGCTCCTTCACCCGGTCGCGATACCGGGCGCAGAGTTCTCCGAGCCGGCCGTAGCCTGCCGGGATGATGGATTCGAGCCGGGTTCGAAGAAGCCGCGCCAGCACGGGCGACGCCTTGCCGGTGGAGATCGCCACCACAACGGGCGAGCGATCCACGATCGAGGGCAGCAAGAAGGTGCAGGCATCCGGGTCGTCGACGACATTGACCGGGATCTCGTGCTCGCCGGCGAGCTCGGCGATGCGTCGGTTCACTAGACGGTCGTTTGTTGCTGCGATCACGAGCCGGTTGCCGATTATATCGCGGGGCTCGAAGCGTCTCGCGAGGTGACGGATCTCGCCTGCATCCGCGCGTCGGCGCAGCGCGTCGAATAGATCGGGCGAGACGACGCTGACTGCGGCGCCCGCGCGGAGCAAGCTGCCGACCTTACGTGCCGCAGTCGCGCCGCCGCCTACCACCAGACAGGGTTTCGCCCTGACGTCTTGAAAGATCGGAAGGAAATCCATGGTCATGATCGGTATGGGTAACCCACGAGGGTCGTTGAGTTGCTCGTCAAAAGTCCTTAATATACTTAAATACTTAGGTTTGTGGTAGGACGATTGATGTGATCAACGAGATCGACTCCGAATCGCTGCACGGCCGCATCGCGGGCGGCGAGGATGTTTTGCTTGTGGATATTCGCACTCCGGCCGAGATCGCCCAAGGCGCAATACCCGGCGCCATGCAGGTCCCGATGCACCTAATTCCAATTCGAATCAGCGAATTGCCTAAAGATCGCGATGTCGTTTTGTACTGCCGCAGCGGCGCACGCTCCTACCAGGCGTGCGCCTACATGCTGCAGCAGGGGTACGACCGCGTCTTGAATCTGCGCGGGGGGATCATCGCCTGGGCGCGGCACGGCTACCCGATCGCATAAGTCGTGGCGACGCGCCTCGATCACGGCGGTCGCGACTGCCCGATCGGGGCTTTCAGGCACCTCTCGGCACCTTGCCTTTTCGGCCTGTTTCGCCTATAAAACCGAATTCTTGTGTCTACTGATATTCTAAAACAGCACCCGACCGGAGGTACTCCATGGCAGATTTTGACCAAGAGCTCGACGCCAGCGGCCTGAATTGCCCGCTCCCGATTTTACGTGCGAAGAAGACGCTGAACGCGATGGATTCCGGCCAAGTGCTGCACGTTGTCGCCACCGATCCTGGTTCCGTCAAGGACTTCGATGCCTTCGCCAAGCAGACCGGCAACGAGCTGATGGAGTCGAAGGAAGACGGCGGCAAATTCCATTTTTTGATCAAAAAGGGCTGACGGCCCGAGCCGTCTCGCCGAACCGAAACAACCCGCGAGCCGATCGACCCGCGAGGAGGACACACGATGGAAGAAAAGAAACTCGCCATTATCGCCACTAAGGGCTCTCTGGATTGGGCCTACCCGCCCTTTATCCTGGCCTCGACCGCATCCGCGCTCGGCTACGAGACGCAGATCTTCTTCACCTTCTACGGGCTCCAGCTCCTGAAGAAGAAGCTCGCCCTCGAGGTGACCCCGCTGGGCAATCCCGGAATGCCGATGCCGATGGGCATGGACAAGTGGTTCCCGGTCCTGGGTCTGACCTTGCCCGGTATGCAGGGCATGATGACCTCGATGATGAAGAAGAAGATGAAGGACAAGGGAGTGGCCAGCGTCGAAGAGCTGCGGGATCTCTGCCAAGAGGCAGAGGTCAAGCTGATCGCCTGTCAGATGACGGTCGATCTGTTCGATATGAATCCGGGCGAGTTCATCGACGGTGTGGAATACGCGGGTGCGGCAGCCTTCTTCGAGTTTGCGGGACAAAGCGACATCTGTCTCTACATCTAAACCGCGCCCGGTGCGGTATGCGTCATTTGCTGGAATGGCTTGGCCGCGCCAGCTCCGACGCGTGTCGGAGCTGGCGCGGTTTAGAGCATTAAAAACGCTTAAATTTTGAAGCGCGCCCCGCGCCACACGCGCGGGTCTCGCTCGACGCGTGTCCGGGACGCAGTTGCCTCGCTCCGGGTTGGTCACGAAGAACGCCGCCCTCTGGGCGGCGTTCTTCGTCGGATCTCTCCCTGAAATCCCTCTCGGCGTCGCGGGGCCTTGATGGTGCTGCGACTTAAGTTCTTATTTTTATGATTTTTAATCTTTAATATTTTAAACCGCGCCAGCTCCGACGGTCGTCGGAGCTGGCGCGGCCAATCCATCCCGGCAAATGACGCATATCGCGCCGGGCGCGGTTTAAAATGCCTTGACGATCCCGAGTCCGATGAGATGCGCGTCCATCTCGTAATCACCGTTGATCGCATCGGTCCCGTTGATGTCTCCTCCGCGATACGGGGTGTCGCTGCGGATCCTGCGATCGTTGGCCTTGACGTACATGTAGCCGGCTTCGATGGACAACCCGTCGCCGAGGAGATATGCGACCCCGATGCCGAAGAGGTGGCGGTCGCTGTCCGGAACGCGCGCACTGAAATGGGTGTCTTCTTGCCCTGTCTCGTCGTAGGAGTAGCCGAAGCGAAGCTGGGTGTCCGGCAGAACCTCATAGGTGACGCCGACCCGGTAGGCGTTGCTGTCTTTCCAGTCATTCGTGTCGGTAAAGATCGTCTCCCCTGTGCGGGTGCCATCGACCTTGAGCGTGCTGAACGCGCTCCAGCCCGTGCGCGACCAGTCGAACTCGACGGCTAAGGCGTCCGTGAACGCATAGCGCGCGCCGAGCTGCAGGCGCCAGGGTAGGTCGACATCCACCTTCGCGTTTTGTCCGGGCGGGAGCCGGCCGATGGCCACCAGGGTTGGGCTCAAGGGCTGGTACTTCCCCGAGAGCCCGACGGTTGCGCCGGAGCGAAAGGCGGCGCCGAAGCTCCATGCCTCGTAACGATACAGCGCGCTCAGGTTAAAGCCGAGATCGGCGCCATCGCCGCTGAGCCGTCCCGCGGTCGAGTCGAGCTGGGCGTTCTTCACCCAGTAGATATCCAGGCCCCCGGACAGGCTGAGATTCTCATTGACGCGATAGGCGACCGTCGGAGAGAAGTCGAGGATCTCGAGCTTGCTTGCCGTGGGTTGTCCGAGCGGCACGTTCGGATCCAGTGGCGGCGGAACCGGTATGCGTGCGGTGCCGCTCAGGGCGGGGAAGGTTCCGTCTTTCCAGCGGGTCTCGAGCCCGAAAGGGGCCGTGATCCCCAGTCCGATGCGCCAATCCTCGTTGATCCGCAGCGCGGCCTGGATCATCGGGGCTACTGTCCAGTCGGCGCCTTGGCTGTCGTGTTGCCCCGAGGCGGTCCGGACACTGAAGTTGGGATTGATCAGGAGCGCGCCAAGCGAGACGCTCGAGGTGTCGTGAAATCCCATGGCCGCCGGATTGTAGGCAAAGGCGCCGATCTCGTCGGGATTCGCGACCAAGGCGTTCGCGAGTCCGATGCCTGTGGTCGATGCCTCCGGAAGTGAAAAGCCCGCGGCGAGCGATTGGCCGGCGGCGACGAAACCACCGGCGGCAATGGCGGTCGCAATCGTGCGAGCGATGTGTCGTTTCATGCGCGAGGCTCCTCGTCGTGTCGTGTCCGTTGTTTTTCTGCGGCGCACTTTAGGCGAAGGTGCCACGTTTATCCAGAAATTGTTGCGAAAAAAATCGGTCTCCGAGATCACCCTCGATGGTCGCGTTTTCGGCTTCTTTTCGATCGGTATCCATTGTCCCCGCGGCGCTACCCCCACGTCCCGTGATTGTGATATAAGTCCGGTTTATTTCGCTGTCGTCATCTCGACGTGGTCTCCGGATGGCAGATCGCAGGCTTCAGGTTTTTCATACGGTCGCTCGGCTGCTGAGCTTCACGAAGGCGGCCGAAGTGCTGCACATGACGCAACCGGCCGTCACCTTTCAGGTTCGTCAGCTGGAGGAACACTTCAACACGCGCCTGTTCGACCGGACGCACAACCGGATCAGCCTGACGGAAGCGGGGAAAACGGTATTCGGCTCGGCGGATCGCATCTTCGAGCTCTATGCCGAAATGGAGAACGCGGTTCGCGAGATTACAGGCGAGATCAGCGGGGCGCTCGCGATCGGTGCGAGCACGACCATCGCCGAGTATATGCTCCCGACCCTTCTGGGTGATTTCAAGGAGCGCTATCCGGATGTGATCATCCACCTGAAGGTCTCCAACAGCGACGGGATCGTCTCGATGGTGGAGAACAACGCCATTGATCTGGGAGTGGTCGAGGCGCCGGTCGGGAACAAGAACTTGGTCGTGGAACATTGCAAGCGCGATCAACTCTTTGCGATCGTTCCGCCCGGTCATCCGCTTGCCGGCTCCGAGATGGTCACCTTCGAGCGCCTCCTTGAGTATCCTTTCATCTGCCGTGAAGAGGGTTCGGGAACGCGCGAGGTGATCAACGATTACCTGAACCTGCAACACGACTGTCATTCGGTGCTTAAGGTCTCCATGGAGTTGGGAAGTCCCGAGGCCGTGAAAGGCGCCGTCGAGGCTGGAATGGGCGTGTCGGTGGTCTCGGGGGCGACGATTCAAAAAGAGCTCAAGCTGGGAACGCTCGTTGCGCTCAATCTGGATCCGCCTCTGGACCGCCCTTTCTCCTTCGTCCATCAGAAACAGAAATTTCGGTTGCGCGTCATGGAAGAGCTGCTGGAGTTTGCGCGGGCCTACTGCCGTGAGCACGACGACTGACGCCGAAACGCGATGGACCCCTTAACCACTCCTCTGCGAGCGACTGCGAAGCCGCCGATGCGCTGCGGCTATCCCCGGACCCGACCCTCGAATCTCCACTGAGCCATTTCCCGTGATGAGTCGAATTCAAGGACCGGAGTCGGAGCGCCGTCTCGTGCGGTCGTTTCGTGCACTCGCTGCCGAGGAGCGTGAAACGCTGCTCGCATTCGCCGAGTTTCTCGTGCAGCGCGGGGCCGAGGCGCCTTCGCCGCATCGCGGGCCACGCGAGCCGATTCCGATGCCGCGTCCGGCCGCGGAAAGCGTGGTCGCCGCGATCAAGCGTCTATCGAAGACCTACGAGATGCTCGATCGCGGACCCATGCTCAACGAAACCTCGGCGCTCATGTCCGCGCACGTCCTGCAGGGTCGTCCCGCAAACGAGGTCATCGACGATCTCGAAGCGCTGTTCGCCCGTCACTACCGCGATTACCGAGCCAAACACCTCTCGGAAGGCTGATCCAGTCCACATGAACATCGTCGCGAACTGGTTTCGGCGTTATTTCTCCGACCCCCAGATCATTTTCCTGGCCGTCCTGCTGCTGATCCTGTTTGCCGTGGTGATTACCATGGGCCGCATGCTCATGCCGGTCTTGGCCAGCATCGTCATTGCCTATTTGCTCGAGGGCCTGGTCGGGCCGCTCGAGCGTCGCGGTTTGCCGCGGTTTGCGAGCGTCATGGTGGTATATGTCGCCTTCTTGGCGTTCGTTGCCTTGGTGTTGGTGGGCGTTTTGCCCTCGGTGTCGCTTCAGGTCACCGAGCTGGTGCAGCAGTTACCCTCGATGATCTCGGTCGCCACGACGGCGCTCCTGGATCTGCCGGAGCACTACCCGGAGTTGGTGACCGAGGCCCAGGTCGCCGAGTTGATCGGGGTGATCAGGGCCGAGACCGTCATGTTCGGGCAACGTGTGCTCTCCTGGTCGCTTGCGAGCGTCGTCGGGGTCATCACCATCCTGGTTTATCTCATCCTCATGCCGCTGCTCGTGTTCTTCTTCATGAAGGACAAGAAGTTGATTGTTGGCTGGTTTCACCGGTTCCTGCCGAAGCATCGTACGATCGTCACCGAGATCTGGAGGGACGTCGATCGCCAAATCTCCAATTATGTCAGGGGCAAGGCATGGGAGATCCTGGTCGTCTGGCTGGTCAGCTACGCCACATTCCTCGGCTTCGGGCTCAAATATGCGATGCTCTTGTCGTTGCTGGTCGGCTTTTCGGTCATCATTCCCTACATCGGTGCTGCCGTGGTCACGGTGCCGGTGTTGTTGGTGGCCTGGTTCCAATGGGGCTGGACTCCGGCCTTCATTTGGCTTGCAGTCGCCTACTTCATCATTCAGGCGCTCGACGGCAATGTCTTGGTGCCCCTTCTGTTCTCCGAGGTGGTAAATCTGCATCCGGTCGCGATCATCGTGGCTATTCTGGTGTTCGGCGGAATTTGGGGTTTTTGGGGTGTGTTTTTTGCGATTCCGCTCGCGACCCTGGTCCAAGCCATTCTCACGGCCTGGCCGATTCCGCCCGACGAGCAGGGCGAAGCGGCCGCTTGAGTCCGGTGCGTCGAACGCAGCGGTCTCGGGTCAATCCTCGCGTCAACCATTAGAATCCAAGCGGTTTTTCGCCACAGCGCATCCATGCACGCCTTCGCCCTCAGTCGCTTCCTCTTTTGGTTCGTCATCTTCTTCCTGATCGCATTGGCGAGCCGGCCCTGGATCGAGGATCTCTTCATTCGGTATCAAGCCGAACCCCGCGAGATCATGGCGCGGGGTGAGTTGGCTGCCGACGAGCAGACGACCATCGCGATCTTCGAGTCGGTCAGTCCGTCGGTCGTCTATATCACCACCTCCGGGCGCGTCATGGATCTGCTGTCGCGCAATCTCCTGGAGGTCCCGCGCGGCACGGGCTCCGGGTTCATGTGGGACCGACATGGTCATGTCGTGACGAATTATCATGTGGTTGCCGACGTGCAGGCGGCCTATGTCAGGCTGTCCAATCAGCGCGTCTACGAGGCGGCGTTGGTCGGCGTCAGCCCGGAGCACGACATTGCGGTGTTGCGGATCGACAGCGGCGCGGGCGGGCCGCCGCCGGTGGCGATCGGCTCGAGTCACGATCTGAAGGTCGGGCAGAAGGTCTTGGCGATCGGCAACCCTTTCGGGTTGGACTATTCGCTGACCGGCGGGGTGATCTCGGCGCTCGATCGGACGATTCCGTCGGATGAGGGGCGCAAGATCGAGCATCTGATTCAGACGGATGCGGCGATCAACCCCGGAAACTCGGGCGGCCCCTTGATCGACAGCGCGGGGCGCGTGATCGGTATGAATACGGCGATCTTCAGCCCGTCGGGAAATTTTGCGGGTATCGGCTTTGCCGTGCCGGTCGATACCATCAATCGCGTCGTGCCGCGCCTGATTGCCTACGGTCGTTACGTGAGGCCGACGCTCGGCATCGTGACCGATCGGGATCTGAGCAGGAGCTTACTCGAGCGCGTCGGGGTTGCCGGTGTATTGGTCCTTCGGGTCCAAGACGGATCGCCTGCTGCGCGAGCGGGGTTGAGGGCTGCAGTCATCGGCAGCGACGGTGAGCTCGCCGCAGCGGACATCATCGTTGGGGTGGACGGACGCGAGGTCGATTCGGTCGAGAGGTTGGTGGAACTGCTCGACGCCTATCGGGTCGGGGATAAGGTCATCCTGCGGGTTTATCGCGACGGACAGCCGATCGAGGTCGATGTGGTGCTCGGTTAAACCGCGCCCGGTGCGATATGCGATGTTCTTGGATGGGATCGGCCCCGGCGGATTTGACGACCGCTGGAGACGGCGCGGTTTAAAGTATTAAAAAATATATAATTCTAAACCGCGTCCCCGCGAAGGGCCGTGAATTCACCAAACGTCGACCTCACTCGAAAGCGAGAATCTCGCTCTGGACGCGGTTTAGCTCCGGACGCGGTTTAGTTGAGGCCGCACATCCCGCCCGGGCAGCAGGCCCCGGTAGAGCAAGCGGGGGCGTTGCCGCTGCCGAGACTTCTGCTTGAGATGACGTTTCCGCCGGTCGCGAGACGATGCACGGGCGCATCGGCCGGCGTATCGCCGAGTGCGGTGCCCGTGCGTGCGCACAACTCGCCCCAGCTCGCGAGGCTCTCGCTCATGCGGTGATTGACTTCGAGGACGCGGTCGTTGGCTTCGCAGCGGTAGTCATAGGTCGGCATCGTGCTTCTCCAGAGAATATCGATGAATGCTTATGGACATGATTATATCCAGGCGCCGAGTTCAGGCAAGATCTCTCTTAAACCGCGCCCCCCGCTAAGGGTCGTGGATGCACCAAACGTCGAACTCACTCGACGATAAGCCTCTCGCTCTGGACGCGGTTTAAACCGCTTCGCGAGGCGATCCGCGAGGACGCACCTCAGCCGGCGTCCGAGAGTGCGCGCTCGGCACGCTTTCGAAACACCCTCATCTCTTTTGCGGCCTGGATGTCGCCTTTGGCCTCGGCGACCGCGATGCCGCGATCGAGCGCATCGATGGCCTCGGCATGGCGCCCGAGTGCCGAGAGCGCTTTGCCGAAGAGCTTCCAGGCGGCGGAATAGCCGGGGTCGAGGCGCACGGCCTCGCCGAGATGTTCGAGTGCCTGCTCGGTCTCGTCCGCCTTGAGATATTCGGCACCCAGGCTGTAACGCAGCAGGGCCGAATCCTGGCCGCGCTTCAGCATGGCTTCGAGGTTGTCGACGATGCTCATGGCGTCGCTCCGCTGTGTCTGTCGGTGAATACAGGCCGATCCGTGCCGAACCCTTGAGTCGATGCTCGGCGCGCCGGGCATCCGCTCGGAGGTTCTGCCGCGTCTGCTCAGCGCTGCCAGAAGGCGGGCGTCAAGATGACCAGAAGTGTAAAAATCTCCAAGCGTCCCAGCAGCATGGCGACACAGAGGATCCACTTCGCCGGGTCGTGCAGGTTCGCGTAGTGGGGTCCGACCTGGGCCAGCCCCGGTCCGAGGTTGTTGATGCAGGCCGCGACCGCGGAGAAGGACGTGAGCAAATCCAGGCCGGTTCCGGCGAGCAGAAGGTACATGATGACGAAGCTCGCGACATAGAGCGAGAAGAATCCCCAGACGGCATCGACGACGCGGTGGTTGACGCTTTTGCCGCCGACGCGCACGGGGATCTGGGCGCTGGGGTGGATGAGGCGCTCGATCTCGCGGATCCCCTGCTTGATGAGCAGGAGAAAGCGGATGACCTTGATGCCGCCGGCGGTCGAGCCGGCACAGCCGCCGACGAAGCTTGCAAACAGTAGCAGAATCTCGATGAACGGCGGCCAGTAAAAGAACTCCGCCGTGGTGAACCCGGCCGTCGTTCCGATCGAGACCGCCTGGAACAGACCATGGGTGAAGGCGTCGTCCCAGGTAATGTAGGTGTCGGTATAGAAGAGGGCCAGCGTCGTGATTGCGGTCACGGTCGCCATGATGAAGAGAAAAAACCGTAGCTCGCTGTCGCGCCGATAGACACCGAGATCGAGTCGATGAAAGGCGACGAAATGCAAGGCGAAGCTCATGGCTGCGATGAGCATGAAGAGCACGGCGATCATCTCGATCAGGGGGCTGTTGAAATAGCCCATACTGGCGTCGTGGGTCGAGAAGCCGCCGATGGCCACGGTGGAGAAGGCGTGGCCGATCGCATCGAAGAAGGTCATGCCGGCACCCCAATAGGCGAGCGTGCAGGCGACGGTCATGGCGACATAGATGTACCAGAGCGCCTTGGCGGTCTCGGTAATCCTGGGCGTGAGCTTGGCGTCCTTCACCGGGCCCGGCATCTCGGCACGAAACAGCTGCATGCCGCCGATTCCGAGCATCGGCAACACCGCCACCGCGAGCACGATGATCCCCATGCCGCCCAGCCATTGGAGTTGCTGACGGTAGAAGAGGATGGCCTTGGGCATGTCGTCGAGCCCGACGATCACGGTCGCGCCGGTCGTGGTCAGACCGGACATGGATTCGAAGATCGCGTCCGTCACCGAGAGTCGGGGCAGCTCGGCCAACACGAAAGGCAATGAACCGGCCAGCCCGAGCCCGGTCCAAAACAGCACCACGACAAGGAATCCGTCCCGGATGCGCAGCTCTTGTCGGAGCCGCATCACCGGGAGAAAGGTCAGCAAGCCGACGCCGAGGATCAGCAGAAAGGCGGCCAGGAACGGCCAAACCTCGCCGTCGCGGTAGATCAATCCGACCACGACGGGCGGAAGCATCGTGAAGCTGAACAGCGTCAAGAGCAGGCCGACGACCTTCTGAACGGCGAAGAGTTTCATCGCGCTCTCGGATGCATCGCCCGGCCGCGGTCGGACATCACGGCGCGAACCCCTGTCGAGCGGGGCGCTCCGATACCGGAGGAAAGACACCTACAATGGATCTCGCGGGCAGCCTCATCGCAATCTCCCTTCTGCTACTGATCGCAATCGGCGTCGCGGCACTTTTTCTTGCCGGAAGGGACAGTCGCTCGTCCAACGAAGACGATCCGCCGCCGCCGGGCTGAACGCCGGCCCGGCGTGCGCAATGCGCCGAAAAACCCACGTGCGCTCGGTGGATCGTCATCGGCGGGTGGTGCAGTCGCCCAGGCGGCAATGCACCTGCAGCGAACGGCCGTCTCGGCACTTGACCCGATGTTGCTCCCACTCCGGCCCCGAGGCTTCAAGGACGGTTTCCGCGTCCGTCAGCACGCAGCCGCGGCTCTCGGCGTAGCGCTCCGCATAGTAGGCCCAGGTGCCGACCGGTCCAGCGCCCGTCTGCGCTGCCCTGTCGACCGATTTGTCGTGCGTAGCCGGTGCTCGGGCGGACTCCCGAGTCCTGCTCGCACCGGTGTCGCGGTGTTCGTCCCACTTGCTCCTGAGCGAGCTCAAGGCGTTGCCGAGATTCTCGGCATAGCGTTCGGTGACATCCGTCGACCACTCCTCGCCCGTCGCCGATGTTTGGACCTCTCGCGCGCGCAACAAGACGCGTGTTCCGGAGTCTTCGGGGACGAAGACGGCCGAGATGCGGATCAGTCGCCGCGGGGCAAGGGGATCGTCGGGATCGCTCTCCTCAAGGATTTGCTCGATCTCGACCGTCGTCTCGCCGACCGCGGGGATTCCCCATCCGCGCCTGTATGCCGAGGCGACCGCGAAGTCTCTAGCCTGCTCCGGGGTTGCCCCGTACAAGAGGACGCCGGGCGCAGGCGCTGCGGCGACGAACTCGAACGCGAGCACCCCGAGCGCGACCGGAACGATTCGGACCATCCGTGCGGGGAGCGATCGCCGTGTCGTGCAAGGTGGCATTCGCCTGCGGGTGCCGAATCCGGTCGGTCGTCCGGGCGATGGGCAAAGATCATCCATGGTGACGCCGTCAGCTGGAACCCTGCGGACACGCGATCCCCATTGCGGTGGCTACAGAAGACCGCGGCAGTCGCCGTTTTGGCATTGCACCAAGACGCTGTCGGCACCCGCGCACGGGACCTTGTGGATCTCGCCGTCGCTGCGCGAGTCGATGAGGATCGACCCGCTCGGCTCGACATTGCATCCCCGAAGCCGCGCATATTGTTCCGCGTAGTAGGCCCAGCTGACGCTCCCGGGCAGCGGCGAGAGCGCCATCATGTTCTCGCTGTTCGGAATCGTCTCGGCGGCGGGCTGCGGGAGCGGCTCGGGGAGCGACATGGGTTGCGTTGCGGAACCGGGCTGCGTCCGCGTGAGGACCGGTCTGGTGTCGACGATGGGGGCAGGGCCGCTTGAGGGCCTGCGCGGCTCCGGGGTCGGCCTCGCGGGCGTGGCGGCGACAGGGGTCGGTGCCGGCGGAGATGCCCGCTCGGATAGACTCGGCGCGGGAGTCGCTGCAGCGGGCGTTTGGCTGGACATCAACGGGGCTGTCGGCGCGGTTGGCGTCGTCTCGTCGCTCCAGGCTGCCGGAGGGCTTGTACCGCTGTCGGCGAGCGCCGCGCCATCTGCGTTGCCCGAGTCACGCGTTTCGCCGGCCCGTGCAGGTCCCGAGGGCGGTGCTGCACGTGCAACCCTGGCGCGATCGCGTGACCAGGTGGAGTGGAGCGAGCGAAGGGATTCGTCCAATGACGGGCGAAATGCCTCGGTCACGTCGGTGCGCGTCGGCTGGCCGTCCGGCAGCTTCGAGACCAGCGCCGCGTCCAACGCAACCTTGACGCTGCCGCGGTCATCGAGGAAGTAGGAGGTGACCTCGACGAGACTGCCTGGCGCGGCCGTAGCCGCTGCCTGACCAAGTTCGCGCGCGAGAGGTGAGCCCGGATCGAGCGGCCGCCGAGCGACGACACGATCGTCCGTCGTCTCGGCAATGACCCAAGCCCGGCTCCTCGCCGAACCCATCGCCAGCGCCTTCACCTCCGCGCGGGATGCGCCGGGAAACACCATCTGCGGACGGTCCCCGACCTGGAAGGTTTCGACTTGAGGGTCGAACGTGCCCGTTCTCGGGCTACTGGCGCAACCGACCTGCAGGACGCCGACGGCGCTCAGCGAAACAATCAAAGTGACGGAATGCAGGTTCACGGCAAACCCCTCGGGATGAGAACAGGGACAACTCGGGCGATAGACTTTGGGACTCCGAGCAACGCCCGTCGGCACCAGGCTTGAGGCCAAGCGTGCCACACCCCGGAACCCGAGGCCAGCCTCGGCGCGCGGGGCCTGTGTCGAGGACGGCAAGCCAGCGCCGCACCGGTGCGATGCTTCGGAAACGACGCTTGGCCGACGCAGAAACAGCAAAAGCCGGCATCGTGCCGGCTTTTGCTGTTGTCGTAGAGTTTTTGGAGCCGATGCGCGGATTCGAACCGCGGACCTACGCATTACGAATGCGTTGCTCTACCGACTGAGCTACATCGGCGCCGAGCCGCGAAGTATAGGGCGATCGCCGGATCGTTTCCAGCCCCGCTCGAGCGATTTCGAGCGCCACGCGGAAATCTTTGCAATCACCGGATGGATTCCGCTAAAATCCCAGCGCTTAACTTCGACCATCCGCCCTTGTCCGGAGCCAACCTTAGGGATTATCCATGCCCAGCGTGCGTGTCAAAGAGAACGAGCCTTTCGAAGTCGCAATGCGGCGTTTCAAGCGGTCCTGCGAAAAAGCAGGTGTGCTCGCCGAGGTCCGTCGTCGCGAGTTTTACGAAAAGCCGACGTCCGAGCGCAAGCGCAAAAAGGCGGCTGCTGTGAAGCGGCACCAGAAGAAGCTGCAGCGCGAGTCGCGTCGCTGGGAGCGTCCGTACTAAGGTCGTACCCTTAAGATGCCGGTCCCGCGTTCGTCGGGGCCGCCGCGCGCATTGCGACGCCGTCGCAAGTCTTCCTTTCCGTTTCGCTGCGGTTTCAACGCCTCACCATGCTCAAGCTTCAAATCCAAAGTGATATGAAGACCGCCATGAAGGCGGGCGACAAGACCAGGCTCGGGGTAATCCGCCTGATGCTCGCGGCCATCAAGCAGCGCGAGATCGACGAGCGCATCGAACTTGACGACGCTCAAGTGTTGGCCGTCCTCGACAAGATGGTCAAGCAGCGTCGCGACTCGATCAGTCAGTACAGCGGTGCCGGCCGTGAAGATCTCGCCGAGATCGAGCGTTTCGAGGTCGAGGTCATCCAGTCGTATCTCCCGCGCGCCCTCACCGATGAGGAGCTCGCGTCCCTGATCGATGCGGCGATGGCGTCCACACAGGCGAGCGCGATGAGCGATATGGGCAAGGTGATGAACCTGCTGAAGCCCCAGATTCAAGGCCGGGCCGACGTGGGCAGCGTCAGTGCCCGCGTCAAACAGCGCCTCGGAGGCTGACTCCGGCATCGTCGCTCAACGGTTTGCCGAGGCACATGGCCGGTCGCATCCCCCCCGAGTTCATCGACGAGCTTCTCACGCGAACCGATATCGTCGACCTCGTCGGCACGCGGATTCAGCTGCGCAAGGCCGGTAAAGACTACCAAGCCCGCTGCCCCTTCCACGACGAGAAAACCCCGTCCTTTACCGTCAGCCAGGATAAGCAGTTTTATCACTGTTTCGGCTGCGGTGCGCACGGCACGGCGATCGGCTTCCTGATGGAATATGACCGCCTCGACTTTCGCGAGGCCATCGACGAGCTGGCGCAGCGTGCTGGATTGGCGGTGCCCGACGGGGTCGACGCGGGTCGGCCCGGCCCCGATCACGGACCACTGTACGCCCTTCACGAGCAAGTGGCCGAACTCTATCGCGAGCAGTTGCGGGTCCATCCCGAGGCCCGGCGTGCCGTCGACTATCTCAAGGCCCGCGGCCTCACCGGCGAGGTGGCGGCGCAGTACGGGCTTGGTTTCGCCCCGCCCGACGGTCGCCTGCTCCTGTCGCGCCTCGGCGAGAGCCCTTCGGGACGCGAGCGTCTGCTCGGCTGCGGGCTGATCTACGACGAGGAGGGGCGGCGACGCGACCGCTTCCGTGATCGGATCATCTTCCCGATTCGAGATCGACGCGGCCGGGTGATCGGTTTCGGCGGGCGCCTACTCGGCGAGGGCAAGCCGAAATATCTGAACTCGCCCGAGACCCCGATCTTCCACAAGGGCCGCGAGCTGTACGGCCTGTTCGAGGCGCAAAAGGCCAAGCGCAAGCTCGATGCCGTCCTCGTCGTCGAAGGGTACATGGATGTCATCGCCCTGGCGCAGTTCGGGGTGACGAACGTCGTCGCGACCCTCGGCACGGCGACAACCGCCGAGCATCTCCAGCTGCTTTCGCGCACGGCCCCCGAGGTCGTATTCTGCTTCGACGGCGATCGTGCAGGGCGCGCCGCGGCCTGGAAGGCATTGGAGGTCACGCTGCCCTCGGCGACCGGCCGTCAGTCGATTCGCTTTTTGTTCTTGCCCGACGGGGAGGATCCGGACAGCCTGATCCGTGCCGAGGGCGCCGATGCCTTCCGTGCGCGCATGACGCAAGCGCAGCCTCTGTCTGAGTTTCTGTTCGAGCAGCTCTGCGATCAGGTCGACATGAACAGCATCGACGGGCGGGCGCGGTTCTCCCTCTTGGCGCAGCCGTTGATTCAGGCGGTACCGCCCGGGATCTACCGCGACATGCTCGCTGGCCGCATGGCCGCGCTGGCGGGGTTGCCGACGCCGGCGCAGCGGCCGCCCGTCCGCGCGCGTGGACGCGCGCGGACGGCGTATCCCACTCGGCCGAGCCTGATCGCACAGGCGATCGCCTTGTTGCTCGATCATCCGGAACTCGCGGGCGAGGTTGAGGAAGCCCCTGACGACTGGCGGCGCTCGGCCAATCCAGGTGCTGCGATTTTGGTGCAACTGCTTGAAACGATTGCGGCACACCCAACTATCAGCAAAGGTGCGTTAGTGGAGCGTTGGCGCGATCGGGAGCACTTCGCCTACCTCCAGCGACTCAGCGTCGACCCTTTCCTCCGCGGAATTCCGCCCGACGGGGTTGCGGCTGAGTTTATCGGTGCCTTGACGCGCATCGGCGACGAGGTTCTCAAGGAGGAGCGTCAACGGCCCTTGACCGAAGCACGTGCCGGCGTCTCGGGCGAGGAGGTCCGGGCACAGCTTGAACAGGATGCCGCTCCCACGCATCCGCGCGCAGACATTGACTGGAGTTAACGCCACTTGACGTGCTAAACTGCGTAGTTCGCCTTTTAGTGGCCATCCGCCGTAGCAACCAGGGTATCCCATGGATCAAGAACAGCAACAGTCCCAGCTGAAGCAACTGATCGCCAAGGGCAAAGAACAAGGTTACTTGACCTACAGCGAGGTCAACGATCATCTGCCTCCCGGGATCGTGGAGACCGATCAGATCGAAGACATCGTTCGCATGATCAATGACATGGGGATCATGGTCCACGAGTCCGCTCCGGATGTCGTCGATCACACCCTGAGCGACTCCGCCGTCTCCGACGACGAGGCGGCCGAGGCCGCCGCGGCTGCCTTGGCGACGGTCGACAGCGAGTTCGGCCGCACCACGGATCCCGTGCGCATGTACATGCGCGAGATGGGGACCGTCGAGCTGCTTACGCGCGAAGGCGAACTCGTGATCGCGAAGCGGATCGAAGACGGACTCAACCAGGTCCTCAACGCGCTTTCGGTCTATCCGCGCTCGGTCGAGAAACTGATCGAGATCTTCGATCGCGTCGAGCGCGAGGAGACGCGTCTGACCGACGTCATCTCGGGTTTCAACGACGGCGACGAAGAGCCGGTTGCCACTCCCGCACAGGTGACCAGCGAGAAGGCGAAGGACGATGCCGACGCGGAGACGGACGTCGATGACGACGACGATGCGGCCCCCGTCGTGGACACCGGACCCGATCCCGAGGACGCGGCGCGGCGCGCACAACTGCTGCGCGAGCACTTCGCCGTGCTTCGCTCCGCGCTGGAACAGTACGGGCGTGACGACGAGCGCTCGCGCGCCGCCATGGCGAGCGTCTCCGAGGTGTTTCTCCAGTTCAAGCTGGTCGCGCCGGTCTTTCAGGAGCTTGCCGAGATCCTGCGTCGCACCATCGAGCGGATTCGCGGGCAAGAGCGCGTGATCATGAGCCTGTGCGTCGAGCAGTCCGGCATGCCGCGCAAGGTCTTCATCGATACCTTCCCGGAGAACGAGACCAATCCGCAGTGGCTCGAACAGCAGCTGGCGAGCGGCAAGCCCTATGCCGCACGGCTTGCCGAGGTCTCCCAGGACATCCGCCGTGCCCAGCGCAAGCTCCAGGAGATGGAAAAGGAAAACATCCTGACCATCAGCGAGGTCAAGGACGTCAACCGCAAGATGTCCATCGGCGAGGCCAAGGCGCGCCGGGCCAAGAAGGAGATGGTCGAGGCGAACCTCCGCCTCGTCATCTCGATCGCCAAGAAATATACCAACCGCGGCCTGCAATTCCTGGATCTGATCCAGGAGGGCAACATCGGTCTCATGAAGGCCGTGGACAAGTTCGAGTACCGTCGCGGCTACAAATTCTCGACCTATGCGACCTGGTGGATTCGCCAAGCGATCACGCGCTCCATCGCCGATCAAGCGCGCACCATCCGCATCCCGGTCCACATGATCGAGACCATCAACAAGCTCAACCGGATCTCTCGGCAGATGATCCAGGAGATGGGGCGCGAGGCGACGCCCGAAGAACTCGCGCAGCGGATGGACATGCCGGAAGACAAGGTCCGCAAGGTCCTGAAGATCGCCAAAGAACCGATCTCCATGGAAACCCCGATCGGCGACGACGAAGACTCGCATCTCGGCGACTTCATCGAAGACTCCGGCGTCATCTCCCCGGTCGACTCCGCCACCGCCGAGGGCCTGCGCGAAGCGACCCAGAACATGCTCGCCAGCCTGACCTCGCGCGAGGCCAAGGTGCTGCGCATGCGCTTCGGCATCGACATGAACACAGACCACACCCTCGAGGAGGTCGGCAAGCAGTTCGACGTAACACGCGAGCGCATCCGCCAGATCGAGGCCAAGGCCCTGCGCAAGCTCCGGCATCCCACGCGTTCGGACAAGCTCCGCAGCTTCCTCGACGCCGACTAGTCCTGGACTTCAGTCGCCATGGATGGCGCCGTTTCCGCAACAACCATCTCAGAGAAAAACGGGCCGTTAGCTCAGCGGTTAGAGCAGGGGACTCATAATCCCTTGGTCCTAGGTTCAAATCCTAGACGGCCCACCAACAAATCTATGATTTAAAAGTAATTTTAGGATCGTTTCCGGGGTGGTTTCTGGCGGGGTTTCGGCGGTTCTATGCCGGTGCTATGTGGCGAATCCATCGGGGCGTTTTCGGTGCCCGCTCCGGGGTAACGCCGTGGGCAACAATCGCCGGGCATTAGGGTGCTCCGGGGGATCGCCAACAGCGAAACCCTCGCGCTACGCCGACAGCGTATCGACGGCTTGGGTGTAGCGGCCGTCGCGCTTGATGGTTGCGGGACTGACGTTGTACTCGTTGGCGGTTTTGTCGGCAGTGCGTTCAATGGTCTCATTTTGATCCCGTTGAATCGCGCGATTCTGGTTTCCTTCTGGCGCGCCTTGCGCCTTTTTCTCCAGGTTGTACCGCTTGCCCCGCAGGTAGCTTGCCTGATCCGGGTGCAGATTTCGGCGTGCTCGACGACGGCATTGGCTTGGCCGTAGGTCTCGCGGTTGCCGAAAACGGCTTCTTCTGCGGTGATGACGTCCGATCGTTGGCGTGAGAGTCCGCCGATTGCTGGCGAGTCTCAGGCGCAGCTCAGATTTGCGCGCTGATCGCGCATTACGCGCTCTTGCTGCTTGGTCGTATCATCGGCATTGGTTGCACACGTCAGCGCCTCACAAAGCAGGCTGGGCGGGAGCATCATCACGGGTCGTATGGTTCCGCTGGCGACGTCCTCCGCAAAAGCAAGGTAGTCGTAGTCATCTTGCCGCCGCAGGTCGAGCCAGCTATCGGTGGTTAAGGCGCCGCCCAAGTGGCCTAAATAGAAGCCTGGATATGGATCCCCGTGATAGCAAGGCGGAGCTTTGGGCCGGCTATGCTGGCGACTGGTGAGTAACCGGAAGACGATGTCTCCGTCTCCCGTGCGTGCCAGCGTCAGAAGGAACTTGGTCTGCCAAGCTCCGTCGGCATCGCGGTAGAAACGGCGGTGACGGTAGATCTGTCCCAGGGTCGCCGCGGTAACCACTCCCGTCATCGCGACGCGGCAGACTCGGCGATAGCTTGGTACTCATAAGCCGCCTCCATGATGGCCGGACGGATCGGGTCGTCATCCGCCAAGGACAGCTTGTAGTCGATTGTCCGATCATTTCCAGCGCCATCTTTCCAAACCTTGCCCCAAGCGCCATTCTCCGCATGGGTGACGTCAATCATCTTTGGCGACAACTCATCACGATAAATGCTCGCCAACTCTTCCATGATCCGCAATTCTCGTTTCGAGAAATGGCTGTCGTCGAATTCGGCCTGCGGAATCACGGTTTCGCGCACGAAGTCGTAGACTCTCTTCGGTTCAATCGCAATCGCTGCCCTCAAGTCTGGCTCAAGGTCCTCCCATTCCTGCATCAGCCTGATGGGGACCGGCCCAAATTTCCACGCCCGATATTCCAGGCCCGTGACGCTGCGCCCAGTTTGCCGAAAGTGCTCGAAGTCAAGCAGGTATAGCAGCTTAAACAGTTTGATCTTGCCTGGGGCGCGCGTGTTCTTCGCGAAGTAAATGATCGCGTTGATGAGCTTTTCACGCTCGTGCGTAATCAACATAGTGTGTCGTCGGATCGGCTGTGGCGCCGAATCGGGAGATTGCGATTGGGTGACTCGGCGGAACTATAGACCATCCAGCCGAAAAATAGTGCTGGATCCGGCTCATTTTCCGCGCACTAGGTCGAATCCCGCTTCCGGCCTCTGGCTGAAGAATCCGCATGTGGGGTTAGTTTGTCACAAGGGGGTCGCGTCTGGCGACCCCTCTAAATCCAGGCCCCGCCCGAATCTTCACATGCAGTCGCCCGGTAAAGGGATCGCTTCGGCCTAAGGCCGGATTTTGTGCCTACTGCCAATCATCAGGTTGCGCGAGTCAAGCAAACGTTGCGCCCGATAGGCTGTGACGATGCGACACGGTGCGTCGGATGCGTGCGAGCGGGTCGGCGACGATGGCGGGCCAGAAAACCCGGCCGGCTTGGGGGTCACCATTTAGCTGACCCCGATCAATGGCACGACCTCTTTTCTCGCACCCAGGCACGCTTGTGTCGGTCGGGAAGTGCGACATCGGTACCGCCAACGCGCCCGCGGTTCTCATTGAAAGGTCGCGGATTCACTCCGATCCGCGCCAGTCACCCTTCTGGATCAAGGCGGTGGGGCTGCTCCGTTGGGAGTAGACACCCGGCCCCTGGCTCTTGCGAGCCCCAGAAAATCGTCGGTGCCCCACCAAGGTCCAAGTGGACCACGGAGGTGGGTGCGGGGCGGGGGCGCGGATCCCTAAAAATCCAGGCGTCCCCGCCCCGCACCCACCGGGCCGCGGGATCACAGATCGCTGGCTCGGTGCCATGTCGGCACCGTCCAACCCCGTGCTGGCTCGATGGCAGAGGCGTCTCGGTCACGCTCGTTGCTCCCTGACGGATGTGGGCGGGAGATGTGCCGGCGGCCAATCAGATCTGAAGGTTGTCCGCCAACCCCGTGTTCTGGCTCGTCGGCGCATCGCCCATCACCTTTCAGGCAAAGGCCCGATCGACATCGAAATCGGTGCCCTCGCGCAGCATGTAGTAACAGGCCCGTGCCAGCTTGTGCGCCACCGTCTTGATGGCGACCACGCCATTGGTCTTGGCGCGCTTGCGCTGGTAGTAGCGCTTGATCGCGGGGTTGTAGCGCACCGCGAAGTTGGCCGCCTCCAGATAGGCCCAGGCCAGATACTTGTTGCCGCTCTTGGTGTTGCCCCGGCCCTTGCGTTTGCCGTTGGAGAGCCGCTCGCTGCCGACGAGCCGGCTGTAGGACGCGTAGTTGCCGACCCGGGCAAAGCGCTCGATGGGTCCGGTCTCCAACAGGATGGTCAAGGCCCGGCCCGGTACCTGCACCCTCCTCGGAGGAGCGTTTCGCTCGTGGTCGCTGGGACGTCAGGAAACTGGCCATCCGAGTCACTCAAGACCGATATCGACCAAAACGTATTCAAGGAGGCAATATGAAACCGACGCTGGTTGAATGGGATGAAGAATCCGAGGACTGGAAGGAGGTCTGGACGCCTGAATCGGAGGCCGAGTTCTGGGCCGACGAATTGGAGCGATGCGAGGAAAAGTTGCGGGCGCCCGAAAAATCTGTTGCGTTCGGGGCGTCGACACTGCTCGACGAGATGAGCGAGGACAGGCAACAGCAGTGGGACGGCGGAAACGCACCAGACGGATTGGTGGGGGCGCTTGGCAACAACTCGCTCGGTAACGCCACGGTGGTTGCTGATTTGGTCGGGAAATTCGTTTCCGACATTCACGCACTCTGCGGAGAAGTGGTTAGCGGCGAGGCCGCCGAAGACGACATCGACGCAGTCATGCGGGAAGAAAGCCTGAAGATGGCCGATATCTTCACCGGTAAGGTCGCAGGCTATCAGGCGACGACCTGGCTCACGGCGGGTATGGGCGGGCTGAAAACCAAGGCCCGCGGCTTTGTTTCGGCGCACGAAATCCATTACGACGTGGATTTCGACGTCGACGGCAACCCAGTGGCGGGGTTGTTCTATTCACTGGCGAACGAGGCTGCAAACGCCTATGTGGCCGCGCATAGCGGAGAAGGCGACCATTCGCTTCCTAAGGCGATGCAGAACGTTATCGGCATGCTGCTCGGCTACCCGGACAAAAAGTCATGATTGCCCTACTCAAGGCCGTCGCCACGGTGGCGAAGACCCTCGAGAATGAGCCTAAGGAATCGCTTCATACCTACATCGATCAGCGCGTGTTCAAGGAGGCAAGGGCATGAGCGATAAACCGACACTTGCTGAGTGGGACGAAGACGCCGAGGACTGGGAGCCGGTCTCCACGGGCGATGACGACGAAGAGTTTTGGGAGGACGCTCGCGAGAAGATTTTCAGCAAGAAGGATGAAGAAACCGAATAACCCGTGCAACTGAAGATCCGCCTGCCGACGGCTGGGCAGTCGATCGCTTCAACGACGCTGAAAAGGCACGCGCGTGGTCGTCGCCCAAGCCTTCGGGACCGGCGTATTGCTCGCTCGCGGTTCCCCGAATACCCGACCAGATCAGAAAGCCTCTGCCGTTAGGGCTTGCTGAACATCAACGAAAGGACTACTACAATGCCCAGGAAAATGATGGAAGACGCCAAGAAGGCGCTGAAGGAAGTGCAGGAGAACCGGGAGGCTTTGCTCTCGCGGGCGAAGGCGAAGAAAAAACCGGAGCCGAAGCCAACGGACGATAAGACTTCTTCGAGCTAGCAAAGGTTTTCAAGCGAGTCCGACCATCCGCTCGGCGTTGTCCTGCAGGATCTCGCCCAGCTCTTGGCCCACTTCCTCGTCGGTCATCTCCTTGGTCGCCATCGCCTGCGCCGCGAGAGACCTGAAATAGCCTTCACCGGGATCGTCTTCCTGATTGATTTCCTCCTGATACCAGGCGCGCAGCCGCGCCCCGAGGCGGTGCGGAGATTGCCACGGGGCGAGACGATAATGGGCTTTGCGCCCCATCAGGATATCCCCGTACTCGCGCGCCATTGCTTCGATCTTCGGAATGACGACGTCGCCGTCTTCGCGCCCCTGCAGGAAGGGGTCGTAAGCCGTCATCACGCGCCGCACGTACTCTTCGAGCAGTCCGCGCATGGCGGGCACGCTCCCGAGATAGTGCTTGTCGTCCTCCGGGAAGTCGACCGTCAAGTTCCCTTCGCTACTGGTCATGCGTGCCATGTCATTGCTCCTGAAGACAGGGGAAAAGGACCGGACCAAATGCTACGGCTGGTAAACTGTCAGATTATTTGTCGGTTGTCAGGCGTCATTTTCGTCCTTGAGGCTGCGGCGGGGGAGGTGAATCATCGACACCTTCGTGTTTCTGTCCCGCCGAACTCGAACGCCTCACACGTAAACCGCTTCCCTCCGAGCATTCCCGTCGTGGTCGTGGTACCGCCGAATGTCGTGCTCTCGGAACGGAACCGCTCGCCGTCAATTTCGCCCGTTGTGGTCGTCGTCCCTCCAAATTCCGTCGTCTCAAGCCGCGCGCCTTGGCCGATGCCGGGAGCGCCGGGGTACCACGGCTCGGATGCGGTAGCGGGACCGACGGCTAGTACTCCTGCCAGTGCGAGATAGTGATGGTGCATTTGCATCTCCTGTCATTGAGGATGTCGTTGGAACCGAATCTCGGCCTTCAATTCCTCGCGGTCGTCGTCAAAACGACAGCTCATTGCCGTGTTGCACTCACGAAATCGGCATTCGACCGCGCAATCAATCGCCGAGTGCCGGCATGGATCGGGGCCAAGTCTTCAAGTTCGGTAACGCTCTCGGTGGTCTTGGCGAGGCTGCGCCACTCGGCCAAAGTCTCGCGAAGATCCGCGACGGTTTCCTTGATCCATGCCGCGTCGGCGCTGGATTGTCCGCTTGCGAGTCGGGCAGCGCATTCGGCGCCGGCGGGTTCGTGTTGGGCTTGGGCGATGATTTCGTTTAGGTCGGCGGTACTGATGGTCATGTCTCGGTTCTTTAGAGGTGAGGTGCGGTGCGGTGTTCGCGAACATCGATCAGACGCTCGGGTCCGAACCGCAGGGTTAAGGCGTGCCGTGCCTCGTCCAGATCGCATCCGGGCGCGAGCACGATGAGCCAGCGGTTGGGCTTATCCGCTAGCCGGTACTGAAAGACGCGCATCCCGGCCGCGACCTCGCGTTCGGCGACCTCGCGCGGTTCGCCGGCCTCCTGCTCTCGGATCGCCTCGTGGCCGGCGTCGGACAGCGGCGGCGGTGCGTGCGGGTTGGCCTTGCGCAGCAGCGCCAACAGTTCGGGCTTGTTGGCGCGGATCGCCTCACGAAGTTGTTCCGTCAGTCGAGAGACCGGCCGCACGGTGAGATTTTCGCCGACGATCCCGAGCGCGAATCCGCCGTTGACAAGGAGGTGGAAGGTGGTTGATGCGTCGATCAAAACACCTCCGTTTCTTCGTCTTGTTCTGCGGGGAAAACAAAATCGAATACCGGCGCAGATCCAGCACATTCAGCACTTCCAGCATTGGCGAGGGTTTGCGGGCGATCCGATCCTACATCGGTGTAGGATGATCCAGCACTTCCTACACTTGGCCCGCTAGTGCGCCATGCCGATGGGGCCTCGTCCGGAAGTTTCAGGCGCAATCCCTGGACGCCTTGCCCAGGGCCTCGGCGGGCGAGCAGAACATCCGCTCCGAGCGTCTTTGCCATGTCCACGACAACGGCGCTGAAGCGACGGACCGAAAGCGATTCCCTGCCGTTGCGCAGGCACCAGTCCAGATAGTTCGGGTAGAGCTTCGTTTCGGAGTCCAGAAAATAGACGGCGCCGTCGTCGCGCTCCCGACGTTGTTTTTTGTCGCCGACTTGGGTCCATGCGCCCGACTCCGGTACGCAGCATTGCATCAACCAATCCAATGCAGGATTGCCCGCGCGCATGGCTTCGTGGTTGGCTTCGATGGTCCTTACCGGAGGATGCGAGATCCAATGCTCCATCTCTGCGACGGACATCTTGAGCACCCAATTCACGACGCCCGGTAGCTCGGAGTGTAGGACGGCATCCTCGCCGCCTGCCTCGCGCCACGCGGCTTTGTCTGCTTCGGTTGCTCGGCTCTCGAACGGTACGGTGACACGGCGGCGCTCCAGACCGGAGGTGTAATCCGTTTGCGCCAGGCAAAGCCTGGGAAAGGGGGAAGAATCTCATGAAGGATCGTGAGCCTCGGAAACCTTTCGTAGTGACCCGCTGGGCGAAAGTCCCGGACCGGTAAGGGCTAGCGACCCACCGGAATCGAGTGTTGCGTGGACCGGGAGCGATCCCGGCTGCGAAGCGTACACAGAGGGCGTGTAGGCCGTGTGATTGAGCCTCGAAAGATTCAGATGCGGAGCCGACGCTGTACGGATGGCGGAAGGCAACATCAGCTGCATCGTATCGCTTGATGCAGGTGATCCGCCGGGGTCGGTGAGCAGGGCATGCACGCAAGGGTCACCCGGGAACCTGGGAGGGCTCAGCCGTTCCTTGTCGCAGACGCGGTGCGGGCGCCGCGCAAGAAGCCGCCCGGATCGCCGTCGGAAGGGTCCGACCGACGGTTGCGAACAGGACCACAGACAAGGTAGCGCCAAGCGAAGGCAACGAAGTGCGGTGCGATGGCGGCTGAGTCGTCGGAGTCGGCTGATAGTACCGAGGACGGTGGGGAACTCACCCGAGAGGACCCATCCGAGGGAAGCGGCCGACCGGTCTAAACACACGTCTGGAGGGACAGATGACGCGGGCATTGGATCGCGAGATCATCTCAACGCGACGACAGGCGATCGCGGAATTGGCGAGCGAGGCACCGCAGATGGTGCTGTTGACGCTGGCACACCACATCGACCTGGTGTGGATGGAAGAGGCGTACCGGCGCACGCGCAAGGATGGTGCGGTGGGTGTGGACGGCGTCACGGCCGAGGCGTATGAGCAGAGGCTGCACGAGAACCTGAGCGACCTGCTCGAGCGGTTCAAGAGCGGTCGCTATCGTGCGCCGCCGGTCAGGCGCGTGCATATTCCCAAGGCAGGGGCGAAGAACACAACCCGGCCCATCGGCATTCCCACCCTGGAGGACAAAGTGCTTCAGCGGGCGGTGCTCATGGTGCTGGAGCCGGTGTACGAGCAGGACTTTTTGGACTGTTCCTACGGTTTCCGCCCGGGGCGCAGCGCGCATCAAGCGCTCGAAGCGCTCTGGAAGGGGCTGATGGACATCGGCGGAGGCTGGGTGATCGATCTCGACATCCGCTCCTTCTTTGACAGCATGGACAGGACCCATCTCAATGCCTTTCTCGACCAACGGGTGCGTGACGGCGTGATCCGCCGCGCGCTGGGCAAGTGGATGCAAGCCGGGGTCATGGAGGACGGGGTGATCAGCTATCCCGAGCGGGGCAGCCCGCAAGGGGGCGTGATCAGCCCGCTGGTGTCGAATCTCTACCTGCACGAAGTGCTCGACCGCTGGTTCGAACACGAGGTCAAACCCCGCCTGCGTGGACGGGCTTTCATGGTCCGCTTCGCCGATGACGGGTTGCTGGCCTTCGAGCGGGAGGACGACGCCCGGCGGGTGATGGACGTGCTGCCCAAGCGCTTCGAGCGCTTTGGGCTGACGCTCCACCCCGAGAAGACCCGACTGGTGGACTTTCGTCGTCCATCACGGACAGGCACGCAGTGTGGCTCCCGACGGGAGCGCAGTTTCGACCTGCTCGGCTTCACCCACGACTGGGGGCGCTCCCGGAAGGGGCGTTGGGTGGTGCAACGCAAGACGGCCAAGTCCCGTTTCAGCCGTGCGTTACGGCAGATCGGACAATGGTGCCGGAACAACCGTCACCGACCGGTGCCGGAGCAACAGCAGGCGCTGAGCCGCAAGCTCAAGGGCCACAATGCCTACTACGGCATCACGGGCAACTCACGAGCGCTGTCGCGATTCCGCTTCGAGGTCCAGAGACGCTGGCATCAGTGGCTCAACCGCCGCTCGCATGCGACGCGCCTCGATTGGCCGGCGTTCAACCGTCTGCTCAAGCGTCATCCCCTCCCGCCCGCGCGTGCGGTCCATAGCCTCTATGCCACGTAGCGAATGTTTAGGCCGAGGAGCCGGATGCCCGAATTGGGCACGTCCGGATCTGTGGGAACCGCGGGTGAGCAATCACCCGCGGTCACCCGGCCGTCGCCAGCGCTTCATTCGACGCCATAAACACCAGACCCTCGAACGTGAAGGTTCCGGCCTGCTGAACGTGTTTGCGCTCAAGGCGGATCGGATCTTGTCCGGTGATCCCCTTCAAGACGTTGATTGATCCACCGTACTTATCCGAGTCGCCGATCGTCGCAAGCCGCTTGCCGTAGAGCGTCGCCGCCTCGAATCGGTTTTGCTCCAACTGCTTCAGGTCCGTCGAGACGGTATTGCAGGCGCCGACCAATGCCGTAGCCAGCCGGAAGAACGTCCCTTTACCGGACCCTCCGGGGCCGATCAGGTGCAGGAAGCGTTGCAGATGCGCGCCTCCGCGGATCAGTGCCGCCAGGAATGCCCGCAACAGCTCGACGGTATCGGCGTCGCCACCGACAGCTCCGAGCAACCACGTTTTCACGCGCGGACAGTCGCCGTCTTCGTCGTAGTCATAGGGCAGTCGCCACGTTGCCGCGTTGTCGGGTGTGATCGCCCTCAGTTTCCCCGTAGTCAGATCGAGCATGCCGTTTCTGAACGGGGTAACGCCGGTGCGCGGCTGCGGGAGCGCCAACATGTTGGCACGCTGGATCAGCGTCAGAATCGAATCCTGATACCGCGGCGTGAACCCCGCGCCATCTGTCGCCGGGTATAGCCAGCGAGTCAGGGCCTCGTGCAGTTGAGACGGTTGCAGCAGCGGCTCCCAATGCGCGTCGCGGAAGGCGTGCCACATCTCCGCCATCGGGCAGTAGCTGTACCTGCCCCGCATGACGCCCGAGACGGTCAATGCTGCGTCGGATGCGATTACCAGGCGAGGGCCGTGGTCGGTCTCGCGCACCAAGGCGCAAGGGGCATCAGGTAGGGCCTCAGTGCTGGAAGTGCTGGATTGAAAGGTCTCCGTGTAGGATGAAACCGCCTCCGAAGCCGCGTCAGTGTTGGAAGTGTTGGAAGTGTTGGATTGAGAATTTAGTTTGGTTTTTTTCTTCCCGGAGACACGTTTGTTCCGTGCGTTGACCGCTACGTCAATCTCCGTCTTGGTCGCCCCGGCCTTCTTGGCGAGATCCCGCAACCGGAGGTATTCCGCCTGACTGGCGTCACGCACCACATTCCATGCCTCGATCGCCTCCTCCTCGAAGACTGCGCCGGCATCGTCCGGTTGGCGCTCAATCGCAGCCATGATGACGGCTTTGGCGCCGGCGAGTCGTTCGGCCGCGGGGTCGGTCGCCTTGCTCAGCAGATCGTTGCCGATGTCGTCGGTAGAATCCGGGATGGCCTCGTCGGAGATCGCTTCGGGCAGCGCGGCGAGCTGGATCCCGCGTCTCGACTTCTTTGCTGCGGCAGTCATACCTTTACCCTCCCGGCCGCCCGCGCGAGCCGATACCAGTCGTTCCAATCGGTTGGCTTAGAGTCGAGATCCATGTCGGCGAAGTCAGGGAACAGCACCTTGGCGCCGATCTCCAACGCGGCGGATCTAGCCTTGGCGCGTCCGGGATTGCCCTCGGTCCATCGGTCGTCGTCACCGAGGATGATGATGTCGGCGTGCGGATTCAGGCGCCGAATCGTCTTGGAGACCGGGAGCAGATTGCCCGCGTTGAAGGCGACTACGCCGGGTGATCCCGTGACCTCTGCCATCGTCGCGACGGTAGCGAAGCCCTCGCCGATCAGGATCGGACTCTCGGGTCCATCGCCCTCGATCGGGCACCAGCAACCCGCGATCCGGCCGCCCGTGAGGAACCGCTTCGAACCGTCGGCGGCGATGAATTGCAAGCTGGTGAGCGCCGATCCATCGCCGATCGGTAGGGCGATGCGGTTATCGGAGGCGAGGCGCGCGACGTGTGGACCGATTTCCTTCTTGAGCAGATATGGATGGTCGGCAGGTGCTGGCGGACACGTCGGCCATACCGACGCAGCGGTATAGGCGGCTCGCGTCCACGTCGCCTGTTGCTCGGCATCGCGCTGTCGGCGTGCCGTCTTGATCATGGCACGGAAGTCGATCAAGGGCGCTGTGCCGGCCTCCGTCTTCGCGCTCCACGTTTGGGTGAAGCTGAGCTTCCAGCTCCCGAAGACGCCTGCGGGATGGCGATCAAGGTGAAGCAGATACCAGCCCGAGCGTGACCCGGCCTTGTCGTCGTCGGTTCGGAAACGATGGATACGCCCATCGGCGATGATGTCGGGCGTACCGAGTCCGGCCACGGCGATCGCTGCGGCGAACTCGTCGATAGCGCGCCATGTGGGTTGGGTAGTTGCGTTCATGACAGGCCCCCAACAACCTCGGCGATGTCGAGACACCATGTGGAAAGCGCGACGGCTGCGAGACAGGCGGCGAAGGCGACAGCGGGCGCTAGCCGGGCAAGGTAATTAGATGGTGCAGTGTTAATCATGTGTCGGTCTCCGAAGTGCTGGAAACCGACCGGATAGCCGGGCAGCAGCAATTCTAAATTTGCCGCCGTTGTCCGGGCGATCGACGCTTGGGCGGCGGCCTCGCGGGCTGCAGGGCCTCCAGCATGAAGTCGAAGAGGTGATCCCAGGAGGTAAAGGGCATGTACAAGGTGAGCGCGCGCAGATGTTCGAAGAAGGTGCGCCGCGAGGGTAGGTTCCGGCGGATTGCGCGATAGCGTTGGTCGAGCAGATCGAGCACGCTGTGGGTGAGGAAGGCCAGCAGCATCAGGCTTGCCAGCAGCGAGGACAGGTGCTGTTTGCCGTGGCTGTAGTTGTGCTCGAAGTTGTAGCCCTTGGTCTTGAGGGTATTGTTGTTCTCGTTCTCGATCTTCCAGCGGCTGCGCCCGTCGGCGACGAGTTCGACGACGTTCTCCCGGGTGACCGGCACGGAGCTGGCCCAGGCGTTGCGGTAGAGCACATTGCCCGCGGCATCGGTGGTCGTCAGCTCGCACCAACCGACCTTCAGGGCATCATCACCGTCGCGCAGCGGCAGATCATTGAGCCAGCGATAGGTCTCGGTGAGGCGCTGCTTGCCCGTCCAGCATGTGTTCACCAGGGTCGGCACCGCGCCGATGCGCTCGAAGTCCGCAACCCATTCATACAGCAGCGTGTGCGACGGTGGCAGGCAGACGAACAAAAACGCACAGCCCAGCGCGAGCACCTGCTCGCAGAACGGCTGATGACAGTACAGATCGTCGCCCAGCATTGTGGTGCGCCACGGCGCGATACGTGCACCCCACTGCAGCAGCCACCGCGTTGCAGCATTGAGCTCGCAGTCCTGCTTGGCCTGCCCGTCTTGCGGGCGCACGAATGCCGGTGGCAAGGCAAAGACCTGCGCTTGCCCCGGGGCGACGATCACCGGTGTGACGGCAACATGGTAATACTGAGTCTTGCCGTTACTCAGCGTGCGCGTAGAGCAGTGCTCGCAGTGGATCGACTCGGAACAGTGGTACTGAGTCCCGTCGAGCGCAATCAGCAGGCGTGCGTCGACGCCGCGGTGCGATGCCAAGGCGCCGTGCCGATGCAGCGCCTCGATGAGTTCGAAGAACACCGGCGCGAGATGATCCGCCGAGACCGGGTCGAGCAGATTGCCGATCTGCTGCGTGCTCGGGATCTGATGCACGCCGAACAGCGAGCTGGCGTTGTTCTCCCCGTGCTCTTTCTGCATGCGCCGCTGGTAATCCAGAAACGACGGACTCTGCAGGAAAAACGCCGAGAAGGCACTCAGCGCAGCGTCGCCGATGGCATAAGACTGGTTGTTGCCGCCCTTACGGTGATCGGGCAAATCAAACAAGGCCTCGCGAATCCGCTTCACCAAGCCGGTGACCGAGAACACGTCCGGCGCAGGATCACTCTGGGCAACGGCAGGCTTGAGGACCAAAGGACTCTCCAGTAGCTTCTTAGGAGTCCCTCATAACATAATGGTCTTAAATTTAGAACTGCTGGCCGGGCAGGGCGATAGACGACAGGCGCACGTCTGGTGCTGTATCATCGTATCGTCTGCGCTCGGACTCTAGCCAGTCGGAGCTTCTCACGGGTTGGTCGCCCATCTCAGCGCCTCGCGGGCGGTCACTCGCGGAGCGTTTTCGTTGTGCTGCGATTTCATTTCTGCTTCTTGATGGTGTGCGGGCTAGGCTGCGGAGGGGCTGCGCTTGGCGATCCATGCATCCAGATCGGATTTCCGATACTTCACGCGACGGCCGATCCGAAGGAACGGGAGGTTGTAACGGCCCGTCGACGCCCAGCATTCCAGCGTGCCTGGCACGACTCCGAGATAGAGCGCGGCGTCTTTGCGGTCGTAGAGCGGATCGGCGGCGCGGACTTCTGCGGCGGTTTGCGCGGTTGGGCGGCGTGTTGCGGTCTGTTGCATCGGTGATCTCCATCGTGGGGTGTTCGATGGCGAAAGGATGCGGCTAGCCTGGATGTCGGGGGGTACAAACGAATCGGGATTCGTTTGCTCTGCGGGGTCTACTCCGGGAGGAGTGCGCGGACGTGCTCGTCATACGCCAGATCCGCGAAAAACTCGATGCTCGGGGCCTCGGTCGCGTCGGCCCACGTCAGGATTTCGGCTGTCCAGTCGGGGTTGAGGCGTTGCACCTCTGCCCCGAAACGCTTCCACGCCTCCTGAATTGTCCGCTCGCGATCTTGGGCGCGCGACCACGCCCCGGCCGTCAACCATGCCGCGCTCTTGTCCTTGAGGTTTTCGGCGACGTTGGTCGCTGCCTGCTTCAATGACCCGGTGCGCTCCTTCTCGCGCAGCACCAGGGCGGCGAGGAGCATGTCGCGGTTGCGGATCTGCGGCGCGTCCCGGTCGATCTGGCTGCCACGCTGCCGCTTGAGGTTGAGCGCGTCCTCGGGCGTCTCGCCTTCCAGGATCTCGGTGAAGGCGGTCGCGACGTAGACCACGATCTCCCGAACCGGGGTGAAACCAAGCTCGACGGCTCGGGTGTACTCGCACATCAACCAGCGTGCCGACTCCCGATCTCCCGAGCGTGCGGCTCCGATCCGGTCCAGGACGACGCGCCTCCAGCGTAGGGCGCGCTCCTCGGGGGTCATGCCGACTCGGCCCGTAACGTAACGATTTCCGCGCTCGGGACGACGCCCGCGGCCTTCAAAATGTAGTCGGTGATCCGCTGCATCGGATCGCGTAACCGCTCGGTGTCGATGACCAGATAGCCCCCGGTCACGTCTGCCCCGGACTTGTGATTCAACAGCCGCTTCAAGGCATATGCCGGGATGTCGAGAGATTCCGCGATCGTGATAAAAGTTCGACGCAGATCGTGAGGCGTGAAACTGACTCCGCTCGCTTCGGCGACCGCGGCCATGCTGTGACGCGCGTCGTTGAGGTGTCCGTCCTCGTCCTTGTTGGCGCGACGCGGCCCGACCGGAAAGACGAAGCGCGAGCCTTCCGAAGACTTGGAGCGACGACGGAACAGCTCGACTAGGTAGGTTGAAAGGGGCAGGGTGTGCGGGCTGCGGTTCTTGGTGTCGGGGGCGGTCAGGGTCCGGCCTTCAAGGTCGATGTCCTTCCATTCCAGCCGGGCGCATTCCCCGCGTCTGAGCCCGGTCAGAATTAGCACCCGCAGATAATCGCGGATGGTCTCCGACTCCAGGGCATCGACGGCGCTCCACCATGCCGGGAGCTGCGCGGGTCGGATAAGCGTTTGCCGGCGCTCGACGCGGTACCAGCGGCGCGTTGCCGAAAGCCTCTTGGTCGGGATGTCCAGGATGATCGGCTGTCCGTTGGCGTTTTCGTATTTCCCCGCGGCGAAGTTCAGGATTGCCCGGAGTACCCGCATAGCCCCGTTGGCGCGGGCCTCGCTGCGCTCCCCGAGCTTGGCATGCTTGCGCTCGACCATATCGCGCGTGATCTCGGTCAGGCGGCGATCCTGCCAGTCGGGGAACGACTCGACCATGTGCCGCTTGTAGTCGTGGACGGTGCCGGGCTTCAGATCCCGTGAAGCAAGGTATTCGGCGAAGGCTTCCTTCAACGTCACTGACTCGGCTTTGATCGCTCGCTTCTCCGCGGCGGGGCTCTTCCCCTCCGCGATCGTCCCGAGCACCTTTCTCCTGAAGTTTCCCGTCTTCCTCAGGCGACCAGCCGCATGACTGCAACGATGAGGGGATTTCGGGTGCCTTGGCCGGGATCGTCGCAGTCGACCCCGAAACCCACGTCGGCGAGATCATGTGCAAGCGCTCGGCGCACATCGGCGAAGGCATATTCGGTCCGACGCGCAGCGGCGTAGCGCCGTGCGGGGGCTTGCTCCAAGCTGGCCGCGTAGATCCAGGTAATGGTGGTGGCCACCATACAGAAGTGCAGATGGTTGGTGACCGCATCGGGATTGCGGGTCTGCGTCTGGGCACTGCCGATCTCCTGCTTGATTTCCCTGAATCCGGCTTCTATTTTCCAGCGCGCGCCATAGATTTCAATCATTTGTTCAACGGATAGGGTCAGGTCGGTGGTCACCAGCGCGATCCATTGGGTACGCCGGTAGACCCACACCACGCGCACCTGGCAGCGCAGGGACTTGAGCATCACCACCTGCTCGGCGGCCACGACGTCGCGAACCCGCCCGTAGAGGTTGAGTGAATAAGTCCGCGCGGTGGCCCGCAGTGCGGTCTGCATCGCCTTGACACTGCCCAGACGCTCCCCGTACTTGCGGGGTCGTCCGGCGCGTCCCGGCACGGCCACCGGCAGGTCATGGAGCACCGCGTTCACGCGCAGACGCGAGAGCAGATGGGCACGGGAGCCGAGCGCCCGGCGCAAGGGTTTGAGCAAGCCGTTGTTGCCGAACCAGCTGTCGGTGACCACCAGGATCGGCGCCCGCGGAAAGACCCCGGCGAAGCTCTGGATCAGGCGCACGGCTTGGGTGAACTTGGTCTCGAAGGTGAGCACCCGACCGCGGATGCGCACGCTGCGCAGCGCCAGGGTCGCCCTGCGCAGGTAAAAGGCGAAGGCCAACGGCAGGCAACACCAGCGCCCGTGAATGACCTTCAGCAGTCCGAGCGTGACGATGGTCTGCGCCCACGGAAACGAGCTCTGATTGGTCTTGGCGGCATGGTCGAAGCTGCGCTGGCAGGCAAACACCTTGGTGCCGGTCTTCGGATTGATCGAGTCGTCCAGCACCACCAGCAGGCGCCCGTCGGTGAGGGGGTCGGGGATCGCCCGCCAGAGCACCGCCCAGATCCGCGTCCACGGCAGCTTCACCGAGGCCATGAAGGTGTAGTACCTGGCCTCGCCGATCACCACGCCGAAGAGCGTGGCGATGGTGCGCAGCAGGTTGGAGGTACGCGAGGCGGTGATCGGCAACAGGATCGCCTGCAGCGTGAGAATGAACCAGCGGGCGCGTTCTCGGCCGTGATCGGAGCTGGGGAAAAGACTCTGGAATTGGGTGGCGAGTACGGGTAGGATCGGCATCGAATGCGGCTCGTATATGGTTTCTAATCATGGACTTAAGCACCTTTGATTATACGCCGAAGCGAGCCTGCATTCATCTTCAACTGCTTGTTTATTCACCGAATCGTCCGCGTTTTTCACACGCGTTCGGTCATCGTGGCAGCCTGGATTTCATCAATAAGCTTTCACTAATATGCGCGCATATTCGTGGTTGCTTATATTATGATATGGCTGTATGAAACTGAGAAACTTCAGCTTTCTCGTCTCGCGCTGCGCCTGTTCGACGGTCATCGCCGGGAACGTGCCGAGGCGGATCTTCTCCGGCTTGCCTCCGACCCATCGATAGACATAGAACGTCTTGGTGCCGGATCCTGTGACCTGCACGGATAACCCCGGCGTGTCGGCATCGTAGTAGAATTTGCGCTTTCCGGCCTCTGCGGGGCCTAGTGCATCGATGCGGGTCTTGGTGAACCTGAGCTTGTCGGACATTGGCGCCCCCGGTGCTATGTCGGCGTGTTGCCGATCCGGTATCGCTCCGCGTCTCTGCTGGGTTGGCGACACGATGCCGGTGCTATGCCGGTGCTATGCGGGGGGTTGAAAATCGTCTAGTTCCGCATAGCACCGTCAAGCCCAGTATGCTGCTAGGTGCTTGTTCTGTAAAGCTCTATCAAGCTCGGTTAGTCCCGAGGGGGTCGTTATTTTTGGAACTCATAATCCCTTGGTCCTAGGTTCAAATCCTAGACGGCCCACCAACGACTGCTCATGATGGCGTACAGGCTCACCTGTGGCGTTTTCTCGTAACACCGCGTCGACGTGCCTTCGGTGATGGCCTGCCACTAAGCGTCGGAATCGATCCTGAGAATGCCGTTTTTTGTCATCGCGGTTGACAGATGGATTTGTGATCGAGTTTTGTTTCGGCTCTTACTTGACGGTCCTAGGCTCGGCATAACCGTTTCGAGCATTCACCTGTTTCTCCCTAATTTCGTTAGGCATCTAAACCGCGTCCAGAGCGAGAATGCTTATTTCCGAGTGATTTCAACGTTTCGTGCATCTACAGCCATTAACAGGGGACTCGGTTTAAAAAGATATATTTTTTAATATTTTAAACCGCCCCGGCTCCAGCGATAGTCAAGTCGGCCGGGGCCGATCCCAGCCAGAACATCGCGTACCGCGCTGGGCGCGGTTTAATTGCTGTTTCTGCGGAACATGCAAAGATCGCTGACGTTGGTCACAATGCATCATCGGCACGGCGAGCGCCTGCTGCCCAGTCTAAAATCCCGTTGGTGCGGCATTTGCAAGATCTGAGTCGTACTTCACCGCGACCTCGAACGGTTGTCCCGGCTGTAGCTCTCGGTCCTGATATCAGACAAATGTGTGTAGGCGATCCATCGGGTTGAAGGCGGGCGCCTGAACTTTTTACCGCACGTGGAGATCGTAAATGTCGACAGTTGGTGTTTCGCCGAAGACCGGTTTGACATGTCGAGACCTCGACGGGGAACTCATCGTTCTTGATGCGTCCGGGGGCTTTGTACACCAACTTAACCCAACAGGTGCGCTCATTTGGGCCCTTTTGGATCAAGGCGTTTCGGTTCCAGCAATCGCAGATCGTCTTGCCGAGACGTTCGAACTCGACGCGACGAATGTCGATCAGGATGTGAAGCGTTTCATCGCTGATCTAGAGCGCGTCGGACTCCTTGAGAACAGCACGAGTGGAGAATCAGTCAATGGCCCAGGATGAATCACGTCGGCATTTCCTAAAAAAGGCAATTTATGTACCACCGATTCTCTTGAGCTTCAAGGCCGTGCCCGCATTCGCGCGTCCGGGCTCAGTGGTCGAGCAAGCTAAAGGTAGAGTGGCGATGACCGACGATCTGCTCGGCGGCCGGCTTAGTCGCGATTCCGAGAAGCCAGGCCAGAGAGCGTTCAGTCAAGACGGTGCGTCACATGAGCCTGTCAAGCCCGGCCATGCGGAACGACGTGACATTGTGGAAACCGGAGAGAAACTCCGCGAGCAGAGGACTGGATTGAGCCTGTCCGACGACCAACCTATCAGAGCCGCCGACGTCATGAGTGGTCCGATTCCGGCTCGCGAGGGACCCAGTTCGTAGGCTTTGCCGATGTATCTCTGGCCTTCTATCGGCTCCACTAAGGCGATTTACGGGAACGAGTATTCCGATTGCGCATGCCCGGCAAAACTTTAGTGTTTGTTTGGGCCGTAGTGTAGGGGCGAATTCATTCGCCCCTACACGCAGCTAGATCTTTTGCCGTGAAACACTTTAGAGCAAGGGGAAATATGCTGTCGGTTTGCGGGAGTCACTTCGGATGAGGCATTCTTCCCGCCAGCAAGCTACGACATTGCCCGGCAGATTGTGCTTCAACGTTCTCGGTTGCAGCGTTGAGGTTCGATGGTATCGGCATGACTTCGGCGATGCAGCCGATGCGGCCTTCAGGGGGTTCGCGCCCTTTTGCTCAAAGGGCCGGGCGGAACTATGCTATAGCGTCGACACCGACAACCTCGGCGGGGACCAGTCGGTCGTGCTGCGCGATCACGAGCCGATTGCAACGGCGCGGGACGTCGGGCTGCTTTTGTTTGAGGTGCAGCGGGACTTAGTTGTCACGCTTCAGCGCCTACGCCCTGACCTCTTGTTCTTTCACAGCGCGGTCCTGCAGCGCGATGGCGTAGCGATTCTCCTAGCGGCACCATCGGGTAGCGGAAAGTCCACGACCTGCTGGGGGTTGCTTCACCACGGCTTCGATTACATGAGCGACGAGTTGGCTCCGATCGACCCTCAAACAAATTTGGTATATCCATACCCTGTTGCGCTTACCCTTAAATCGGCACCCGCGAAACCATACTGCCTTCCCGTCGACGCATTTCAGACAGCGCGAGCAGCCTACGTTCCGGCGGATGTTTTGCCGGCTGTGCAGAGTCAGGAGCCAATACCAATCGGCGCAGTTCTCTTCGTGAGGTACTCGCCCCTAGAACAGAAGCCTCACCTCCGATCGTTGACCGCCGCGGAAGCAACAGTGTTCCTTTATCCAAACTTACTGAATGCGTTAGCGCACGAGTCTATGGGACTTGACCAGGTAATCCGACTGACAAGCTCAGTACCTTGCTATGAGCTGGTATCCGCGGGGTTGAAAAGCACGGCTTCCTACGTAGCCTCGTATTTTACAACGGGACTATCTTAAAGTGCTTTGCGTCCGAAAGTCCCGCTGCTCAGTCGCGGCCTCGCTCATTGTGCCGTTGCGCCAGGCAAAGCCTGGAAGGAGAGGAAGATAGCGAACGGATAAGCCAATCGGAAACTCCTTTTTGCGACCCACCGGGTGCAAGTCCCGAGCCGGTAAGGAGTGGCCATCCACCGGAACCGAGTGTTGTGTGGTGCGGGAGCGATCCCGCCTGCGAAGCGTACACAGGGGGCGTGCAGGCCGTGTGATGGAGCCCCGTTACTGAGTTCAGCGGAGCCGACGTATTCGGAACACCGGAAGGCAACAGTTTCGGCATCGTAACGGCCTGATGTCGAGACTCCGCCGGGGTCTAAGAGCAGGGCATGTACGCACGGGTCGTCCAGGAACCTGGGAGCGCTCAGTTGCTCCTTGCCCGAGACGCGGCGCGGGCACCGCGTAAGAAGCCGCCCCGGCCCGACGGCGCTGGTCCGGCCGACGGGAGCGAACAGGACCGACGGCAAGGTAGCGCCAAGCGAAGGCAACGAAGTGCGGCGCGATGGCGACTGAGCAGTCAGAGTCGGCTGATAGTACCGTTGAGCGTGGGGAACGCACCCGAGCGGACCCATGGGAGGGAAGCGGCCGATCGGTTGAGACACCTTCTGAAGGGACGATGGCGTGAACATCGAGTCACCTGACCATCTGAACAGAACGACAGGAGATCGCGACATGGGCTGAATGGTCCATCGGGTGTGCGACAGTTGTCGTGCAGCGAGCGCTCAACCGAGGAGCCGGATGCGGTAGTCCCGCACGTCCGGATCTGTGGGAGCCGCGGGTGGGTAACCACCCGCGGCCACCCGGTGCCACCCAAGACGACAGTCGCTCGTGACACCCGCTCTGTGCCAGCACGATGAGCGCAGTTACGAACAAGGCATCATTCGCGGAATGGGTTCGCGTCCGGTCTCGGCCGCGGGATGCGCGATAGGCAACGTCCAAGTAACCAGAAAGGACGGCGGAGTCGCCAAAGAGGGTATTGTTGCTGGGCAAGACCGAACATCACTTCATCTTCCGGTCTCGGTAGCGTCAAGGCTCGGCAGAGGTACCGCATTCTTAAAGACCAACCTCCGCAGAGCCTTAGATAGATCGGGTTGATTCCAAGACAGCCGAGGGCGCGCGGTCTAGGTGTCCCCGGGCGAAATAGAACCTCTAGGATTGCCGAGAGATCCGCTTCGGACGATCTTCCCTTTGCAGAAGCGAATCTGCTGGTTGGGATTGGTGTGTCAAGAAGTAGTTGGCTGAGGTGTAAGCCGAATGTGAGAATTCTGTCGGAACGTGAGGCGCTCGCAAGCTCTTTCAATTGGACCCAATCAAGATCTCCCTCGGAGCGAACAAGTCGATCAATATCCACGACCCACTTTAAGGTGCGCCATCTGTCTTTGGCTGCATGAATACAAATATTGAGTAGCTGGTGCTCCTGAGAGAGGGTGAGCACAGTATGACCGTTCAGCGAGGCTGTACGGATACCACCCCAAATGCCTGCCAGATCCGGAGCCGAAGGGTAAAGCCGAGGAGATAATGCCCAGTGTAGGTCGATCTGCATCAGATCGTCACGACTTTGCAGCGTGAGTTCGTGATAATACCGGTCGTAAATCCGAGTTTGGTTAAAGCTAAGTTCCTGAACCCGCGGATCGGTCAGCATTCCGGGAGGATATACCGGACGATAGTCATGTTGTTGAAGAAGGCTTCGTGCTTTGGGGAGTTGGTGCTGCTGGATAAGAATATCGATGTCGCCGAATTGCCTGAGTGCGGGGTGTTCGTAAATCGCGTAGGCAAGCACGATGCCCTTAAAAGCAATGGCGGGTATCCTCTCCGCCTTGAACATCTGTTCGCATTGCGATAAGGTGTGCGCCGCTAACAGGTTTCTCAGGTGGCTAGCTCGAAAATTGTCGCGAAGGAAGGTCAATACTTCCGGAGGCGCTTCCGTGTCCCCCATCCTCTTTATTCCCCAATGCAATATTGGTAGAAGGCTGTGGTACTCCGAAAATGAAAACAAATAGTTCCAGTCGATATCCCTGATAAGTTCCGACTTTTGATCGCAAAGCTGGGCCTCACTGGCATGCTGCATGCATGAGAGAAGCAGTGCCCATTCTTTCGTCTTTAGGAGTTCATCCTTCAGGTTCATGAAAATAGCCTAACACTTTAGCTTGTGATCTTGTGAGCGAGCGGCGCGGATCCTGATGCAGCGCGGACGCGCAGACGACGTTCCCGAACCATAGGGTATAGGGGGAATCTAGGATGTTCAATTTGCCTGCTCGAGCCCATGTTCCGCTCACGCACTTCTTGTCCGACTCTAACAAGAGGTATTTGCTAGCACGGTCCAAATCTTGCTTAACTCAAAGACAGCGTTTCTCCGGCAGGGGGGCCGCGGAACCGAAAAGTGCGTGAAAACCGTCAGATTGAACTCTCTAGGGTGAATTTGGTCGCGAACACGGGGGGATCTCCTTTTTTGATCAGGATCTATATGCTTAGGGCGCCAGGTAGATCACCTCAAGGAGATCTTCCGCGCTTTGCTCTCTTGCTATTCATGAGCGATGCGAGAGGTTGCCCCTTATCGCGCGCCTCGTTACACTGCACGATATGTGAGGCAGTTCCGCGACACAAAGTTTGATCGCGCTCGCGCAGACTGGCGAGGATGGTCCGAACGAAACGCGGTTTTAGCGCTCGACCCAAGCGTTCCGGTTCTGTCTACCACGAGTCAGTGACGTAGCGACAACCAATCTACCCTTGCCAAACAGGTTGATCAGAAGTTCAACGTGGTTCCGTAAAATCGCCGTCGGATGAGGCTCGGACGGAGAGGGGCAAACGACATCTTGCCGCCTTCTGAACGGAATTGTAGGATGATTCTTTTTTTCGGGATTGGCTTGTGCGTCGACGGGCGATGCAGAGGCAGCTTTAGGCACTGACTCGACCCACAGACTCTCATTAGGTAACCGTGTCATGAATAGAAGGCCAGAGGAGTTTCGTCGGTTTGTCGGTCGTCTGGCGACAGCTGTGGTGTTCGTGAGTATGTTCGCTGCTTCGGCGCCGGGCATAGCAGGCTCCTTGATACCTCATGATGGATACCGACTTGCTCCGGGCGATGTCGTCGCGGTGTCGGTTTGGCAGGAGCCCGGACTTGAGCAACTCGTCCTAGTCAGGCCCGACGGAGGAATTTCGTTCCCGCTCGCTGGCGATCTTACGGCTCAGGGTTTGACTGTTCAAGAGTTGGCTGACGCTCTAAAGAATCGACTCCTCAAGTTTATCCCGGATCCTGTCGTGACGGTGACTCTCCAAGAGATCCCCGGGAATCGAATCTATGTCATCGGACAGGTCAATAAACCGGGAGATTTCGCCATCATAGCGAGGGATGTTACGGTAGTGCAGGCACTGGCAATGGCGGGAGGTCTTACGCCTTTTGCAAAGGAGAAGAACATTCAAATTCTTAGGAAGGAGGGTGGCAGTCAGCGATCAATTCCATTCGACTATCGCGAAATCAAGCGAGGCGGCTCCCTGACCCAAAATGTCACTCTTCAAGCCGGTGACGTGATCCTTGTACCTTGAAATGAGCCATTGCAGTGCATTCAATAAGGATGGCACGGAATGATTACGGGCCATGAAATTAGATCGCGTAATCGCAGCGCTACAAGAGCGAGCCGCTTAGTAGCCGCCGGCTTGTCGTTTTTATGGTCCTCGATAGCTTTCGCGGAGCAATGGTATTTTCTCCCATCCTTCAACTTGAAAACGTTTTACGACGACAATGTCCGACTTTTGATCAATAATCCGCAGGGGTCGTTCGGGACAGAGGCAGTTGCAAGACTTGCTGCTGGTCGGGCAACCGACATTTCCGACGTGTCGCTTCGAGCGGAGATCAATCCGAAATGGTATTCGGAAATCTCAAGTTTCGACCGTACCGACGCACGTTTTAATCTCGCGAGTTTCCGACAGCTTGAGCGTAATCGTATCGGTTTTGATGCACGCCTCGAATATGAATCAACAGATACAAGTGAAGAGCAGACAACCGGAATCGTTCAAGTCAATAAAATGCGAACGAGAGGATTTCTTAATCCCAAATGGCGCTACACGATCACCGAGCGGTTCTACTTGAATTTGAGTGCAAGTTATACCGACGTTTCATATGAAGATGTTGGTCTCGTACCTTTATACAACTACACGCTATCTCGCGGCGACGGCGGCGTCCTTTACCGTTTTAACGAACGTCTCAACCTCTTTACCAACATTTCCTATGAGCATTACGAGGCGAAGTCAATCGACAACTCTTCGGACACTTACGGGGTTGCAGTCGGTGCCGATTACGAACTTACTCAGACCACGAAGGTTCGTGCGTCCGGCGGTTTCTGGAGTTCTCGCGCCGACTTTCCAGTACGCGGAGGCATCGAAAGTAGCGACACGACCGGGATGTCAGGCCAGATTCGCCTGACCAAAGAATTCGACGTCGGTAAGCTGATATTGCAAGCCGACCAAGGTCTCATTCCAAGCGGCAGCGGTTCGCTTTTGAATAACACGGCGTTGATGTTCCGTCTAGACTATCCGCTCACGCCCCGGTGGAGCCTGAATCTGGCAGCGCGCGTCTACCGTAACGAGGACCCTGGCGGGGGAACAAATTCTTTTGGGCGTGATTTCGTTCGGGCGAGCCCAACGCTGGTCTATCAGTTGACTCGAAGTCTCGATGTTGACCTAGGGTATCAGTATCGGTACCAGGATCGCGAGAATGTTGCGGGTTCCGCAACATCCGACACGGTTTTTCTAACTCTTCGATATAACGGACGCAGGTTGCCTGCTGAAGATTTTGTGCCGTTTTGACCGCGATGGTATCTGCCATCCCTTCGGAGTCTTGGCGAGTTCACGCGTCAATTGGATTTTGATCAAAAGCCTAGGGCCGATCAGAATAGGGCTATTGTACGTCGGTTGCGGATGTCTGGCCGGAGTCCGCGGGTGAGCGCAAACATATCGTTTGGCGTTTTAGATTCCGCTTGAACGTTTTTCAATCCGTCCCCGGCGACCGATGTCCATCAGGTTTCAGGTGGCTTCCCTGCCTGCTCTCAAACACCACGATGCGGCGTGCACAAGAATGTCTGATCAAGCCTTATCCTTAGATGACTATATAGCAATTATAAACCGCCGAAAGTGGCAGTTTATCCTGCCTGCTTTTCTAGTGATGCTTGCGGCTGCGACGATAGCAATGACCTTGCCGGCTGTCTACCGTTCAACGGCGACGATTCTCATCGAGCAACAAGAGATTCCTGCGGATTTGGTTAGATCCACAGTTACCAGCTATGCCGGAGAACGTATTCAAGTCATTAGTCAGCGGGTAATGACAACTGAGAATTTAGGTCGGATCATCGAAGCATACGACCTCTATCCGGATTTGAGGCGTGACCTGGATCTTGGGGCCGCGGTCGCGAGGATGAGGAGTGATATTGTCCGTGAGATGATCAACGCTCAATTTGCGGATCCGAGGAGCGGACGGCCTACATCAGCGACGATAGCGTTTTCCGTGTCTTTTGATTCACCGTCTCCACTGCTCGCACAGCAAGTCGCACAAGAGATTGCTTCATTGTATCTTGAGAAGAATCTCCGAGAGCGAACGCGAACAGCGCAGGAGTCGACGAGTTTCCTTGAACAAGAGTCGCGGAAGCTCGCCGACGAGGTTGCCGAGATCGAAGAGCGTCTAGCGCTTTTCAAAGAGGAGCACGGAGATCGGCTACCGGAGTTGATGAAATTGAATCTTGATCTTATGCAGCGAACCGAGGATCGGCTGCGGAGTACCGCGCATGAGATGACGTCTCTGGACGAGCAAGCGATCTACCTTGCCTCCGAACTTGCTCTGATGGATCCATACTCGGCCGTTTATAGCTCAAGCGGCCAACGGGTTATGAAGCCAGCTGACCGACTGAAAGCCTTGGAAGCAGAGTATGTCGGAATCGCATCGAAATATTCCGCCGCCCATCCCGATCGGATCAAGATCGAACGGGAGATGGCGTCGCTGCGTGGAATCGTCGGCAGCACGGACTCACGGGACCTACGCCGCCGCCTAAACGAGCAGCAGTCCGAACTCAGTTCGCTATTGGATCGCTACTCGCCGGGGCACCCCGATGTGAGCCGACTTGAGCGCGAAATTGGGCTAACGCGACAACGATTGTCGTCCTATGGTGCCGGATCTGGAGATACGCGGGTACCCGACGCGGATAACCCTGCCTATATACAGTTGCAAGCGCGTTTGTCGGCGACGGAGTCTAAGCTGGCCTCACTCCGGCGCGTTCAATCCGAACTTGAGTCGAACCTGCGGGATTACGAACAGCGTATCCTTCAGAGTCCTCAGATCGAGCGCGCGTATAGTTCTCTTGTCCGCGATCATGAGCAAGCAGTCAACTCATACAAAGACATCAACGCCAAACTGAACGCGGCACGACTTGCGGAGACATTGGAGACGGAGAGCCGAGGTGAGCGCTTCTCCTTGATTGACCCGGCTAGTTTGCCCGGACAACCGTACAGCCCGGACCGCATTGCAATATTCTTTTTTGGGTTTGTTCTGGCGATCGGAAGTGGGGTCGGAAACATCGCCTTTCGAGAGGCTACCGATCAACGCCTTTACGGGCCGCGAAGCGTTCAGGCGATTACCGGATCCAGTCCTCTAGCGCTTATACCGCTAATCATAACGCATGAAGATCGCGCTGCTCGTTCCAAAAAGATTCGGGCCATCGTGGCTTCTGCAATCGTCGCTGTTGTCATGTCATTGCTCATCGTTCACGTTTTTGTGGTACCACTGAACTCGCTATGGTTGAATTCCAGCGGCGATACTGAGGCTCGGGAATCTTCAGGCACGGGGTGAATCGATACACTTCTACGGGGACCAGCAGCTTGACCCGAAAAATGCGAAAGGTAAGCCTTAGGGGCACGTCGTCCGTCAGCATTGGGATTGGCATGCGATTCAGTTTTGTGACCTTCATCGGTGAGCAAAATTACCACATTTTCCATGGGGCGTTCCCTGAGTTCCAATGCTCGTCGAGAATGTTTCGATCGCGCAGTGTATCCATGGCGTACCAGAATCCTTCGTGCCGGTAGGCTGTCAATTCACCATCTTCGGAAAGTTGGGCAAGGGGTTCGATTTCCCAGTAAGTTTCATCGCCGGAGATGTAGTCCAATACCTTTGGTTCAAGAACGAAGAATCCGCCGTTTACCCAAGCACCATCGCCTTTTGGTTTCTCCCGAAAACGAGATATTCTGGTGCTGTTAGGCGATAGTTTGAATGCGCCGAATCTGCCAGGTGGTTGCACAGCGGTCAGTGTGGCTAGTGTTCCTTCGTTTTTGTGAAATTCGATCAATTGATCGATTGCGATATTTCCCACCCCATCCCCATATGTCATACAAAATGTGTCACTTCCGATATGATCGGCAACGCGCTTGAGACGACCTCCAGTCCCGGTCAACGCACCTGTGTCGACAAGAGTGACCTTCCACGGTTCAGCTGCATTCGAATGAAAGTTTACTTGGTTCTTGTTGATATCTATAGTTACATCGGCTGCATGAAGAACATAGTTCGCAAAATATTCTTTGATCATATATCCACGGTAGCCGCAACAAATGACAAACTCATTAATGCCATGTGCGGAGAATATCTTCATGATATGCCAAAGAATAGGTCTCCCGCCAATCTCGACCATCGGTTTCGGTCGACTTACGGTTTCTTCGGATAGGCGAGTTCCCAAACCACCGGCTAGAATCACGGCTTTCATCGGTTATATTTTCTCGTCAATTATGTAAAAAGCGGATGATGAACCTGATCTGCTCTTTGTCATCTGAGCAATGCATGGCGAAGACGCTTATCTCAGGTCACTTGGTCTGTTCTTACTCTGTTTAGATTACTACGCTCGGCGATCATAGGCGCAAGCACAGTATCTATAAAAAGCCCGTATGTATCGGAAAAGCGTTCACGGGTATGATACGCGCGCGCTTGCTTCCACGTCGCGAGTGATAAAGCTCGTAGCTCTTCTTCGGGTTTCGCTGATAGGTCCTCAACTGCAGCACGGATCGCGTCTACGTTACACTGATCCAACTCGATTCCTGATCCGTTTAGATCTACGCTGCTAGACGGCGTCAAAATTGGGATAACTCCGGCATGCATGCACGATAACACGCTTCCGCCACCACCTTCGGCGCACGATGGATATACAAGACTAATAGCGTTGTTCATCTGATCCCGAAACGACGCAGATTCAACATCGATCCAGCCATACGCATGAATGTTCTCGGTTTCATAGAGCTCGCGATGAAACGCTCGGCAAAAATCCGGCTCACTCTCAAGCGGGCCGAAAACAGTTAATTTGTGCTTGGGGAGGCCAGCGAATGCTTCTAGGACTAGATCGAGTCCTTTATGTACGAAACCCGCGCTTCCGAACCAGATAAAATTCAAACGACAGTTTGAGAAACTCTTGGTTACGGGCCAGTCGTAAATGGCGGGCGTCGAAATGGGGATCCGATAGATCGGCTTCTTTGCATAGCGATACGTTGCAATAGTATATTCATTGCCAAGAGCGGTCGCGATATCCGCGTGCTCAATGGCCCAGCTTTGTTCGAAGAGCTTGGGATCATGAAGAACTATTCCCCTGCGATGCTTAAGATCATTTAGGCGTCCGTACGCAGCTCTGTTATTCTCGATCCAGTGAGCGGTATCGAGATGTGCGACCTTGATGCAGTTCGAATTCAGGCGTTCGGCGATTTGCTGTAGATTCGTGCGCGCGGAAACGAAAACGTCATAAGTCCGATTAGGCATAAATGACGTGTTCCGGTAGCTGATGACGTCAATTGCGTAATCGCGTTCTAAAAAAAGTCGGCCGATTTCTGCCGATTCCCAATGGTGGGTATGGCCGTTGGCAATTTCCTCTCCTGGCCGGAGTAGAAATGGATCAATAATATAAGATAACAGAACTCTGCCGCGAGGATTGTTTCTTGGTGCGAGCGATACGGATCTCCGGTGTTGATCCCGAGCTCTTATAATGCCTAACGCGCGGAAGAGGCGTTGAACCGCAAGTCGTGACGAATGTGAAATGCTGCGTGTGATCATCAATGCGCTCGTGTGCCATGTGGTGAAGCCTGATGTCGACACGGTGGGGCTAAATGGGATGTGTCTTTATAAAGATACAACGCGAAGAATCTTAAAGATTTGATACGGAGTTCAAAACCGTGCATAAGCTGCGGACCGTATGGACGCCTTAAAATCGAGCTATCCATTTCGGAGTCGTTTAACAATTCGGGACAGTATGTGCGGCCGCGCTGGGCGCGGTCGTAAACCGAGTCGTAAGACATTAACGGGAAAATTACCGCCGACTGTGGTTGACGTCGTAGCCGAAACAAGATCGGAGTCAAGGAAGAACGTTTCATGCGTCGGCCACACATAATCGTCGTACCATGTCCAGCAGTCGTAGTCGCGATATAGCGCAGCCAAGTCATATGCCAGGGTGAGGTTAGTATTCATGGTTGTGTAGGTGTGAGAAAACCCCAGAACGGATTTCTGCATTAGCTGCCAGGATCGGTCGCTGACGTATCCGGGATACCAAATTTGGAACCCATGCTTGTGTTGAGCCGCCGCTACGGCGGCATAGACCTGGACATGGTCCTCGTGGCCGTAATCCCCCCAAGGGCTGTGTGTCAAAACGACTTGAGCGTTTTTAAGGGCTTCGTCGAGCAGCGTGGCAAGGCGTTCGTAGTTATGCCGATAGGCGTCGCGGACAGTCAAGGGGGCAATGAGTTCAAGCCCGTACGCGGAGCGCCGAGCGTTTGGCCAGCCTGCCGTGTTAAATGAGCGGCACTCGGCAAGGCCAATTAGCTCTGCCGTATCAAGAGGATACGCCGCGAAAAGCTCGTCTCGCTTTTGACCGAGACCTGGATCGTTAGGGTTTTCGGAGTAAACGACGATGACCTTGCTAACCTCGCCTACGACTGAACTGAACCAGAGAATCTCGTCGTCAGGATGGGCGACCACGAGTATCGCATCCGCCAGCCGCAGCGTGTCTTCCGCATCGTTGGCGCCGCTTGGATCGTCTCCAGGGAGGGCCGACCTAAACGGGCCCGCGTTCATTGGGTGGGATTCACTTCGCGGACTTTGGGAGGAAACGTCCACGAGCGAATCTACCAATCCTCCCCTTCAAATAAGCGATTTTATGGGCCATGTTCTTCTCCTGCAAAAGGAAATATAATTCTGCCCTGAGGTGGTCGCGAGTTGACCAGGTCGATTTTGGCTTGATCGCCAGCGACCAGGGAAAAACAGATAGAGCAGATGGACCCGAGTGGCTCACCTCGTCGGTGGCCGCAATCAAGGGGTAAGAGTAACCCAGAGCATTCAGGGTGTCGGATCCGAGGTCATTCAGATAGGACTGCGCAAAGTGATTTGCCTGTGGATCGTGAAGCATCCATTTCCATTTGTCTATGCCATCGGAGTTCGGAGAGCTGTGGCGGTGTATCCCAATGGGGTCGTTCATCCGTCCAATTGGAGCGGGGGTGAGAGAGTAATCAAGCATAGTCGGGTAAAATTCAATCCCTAACCGATCGCACAGACTTCGCAGCTGAGTCTCGGGATCACGCACGAACTCTTCATAGGTCACTCGAATAGCGTCTTCACCTAATAGTTTCAAGCCATCGATGATCAGTCCCGGCGCCCGCCGTAAGTCCGGCTCGAAGCGTTCGATTATTCCCCAATTGCCTCGAACGTACGTTTGTAATTCCGAGGCGAGTACCGCTAGTGGGTTTCTAATCAGGAAAATAAATTTAGCTTCGGGAAATACTCGCCAAAGTTCTGGAATAATAAAAAAATATCTTGGGGTTTTGTCGAGAAAGACGATCTTGTTGGAACGCGCCATCGCATTGCTATAGACAATGCGAGCCATCTCGCGTAGCCCTTTGATGTAAATCTCGGCGCCGTCAGTATAATTCTCAAGGAACTCTTCTACTCCGCAACGCGCCCAGCGATGGTTAAATTCGGTAGTTATACCGTCAGCCTTAAGAGCGTAAAGCGGATGGAGAAGAAGCCACGTTTCGGCCGAAGTTTGAATGTCGGGGTGTCCGGCAAGAACGCGTTGAAGTAGAGTCGAGCCGGAGCGCGGCTGCGAGATGATGAAGATCAATCCTTGCCCGCGAAATTCGGCCTCGATCATCGTTTGGTCCGCCCAGCCGACGGGAGCATGGTATCTCGGCGTAAGGCGCTGATTAGCAAGCAAAGATCGGCCCTATCTCTACGTTTGCACTGGGTTTTGGACCAAGCGATGATCAAGGCCCGAAATTCCTCTTTCATAACTAGGCTCGTCCCGTTCAGACAACTATCCAGTCACCTGTTGATGCGATAAGACTTGGCGGCGATTTCATTTCGACAGCAGTTCTGGGTAGGAACGTAGATATGGTGTGCTCCGGGCAAAGCTGGATCACTGAATGTTTTACTGGGAAAATCTATTCAACGGCGACCATCCGAGTTGATGTGCCGCAGTCATCAATGAGTAGGCATACGCTCTAAGAAAGGCCGGCCGGCCCATCCGCCGACGAATATCTAAAACTCCTCAGTTCGAACGTGAGTATTTTAACCCCAAGTATCGGCTTACCACAACTACTGAGACAGGCTTGTCCCTTTGCGAGCAAGCACAGGGAGCATGCCCAGAACACGAGCAACAGCGGGTAGCTTCGCGGGTGTCGTATGCGCATCGGCCCGTTGAAGCCCGCAAGGACATGTGCGGCGAGCGTTTTTTGCGGCAGGTCAATCAGGTTAGAAATTTCCGTCTTGTTGTGCCCCTTCGGAACGAGGATCGCAACTTGCTTCACGACAAGTGTTGGTGGAGATCGGATTTAACGGATACACTTTGCCGAAGAGGTATCGAGTATCGTCTTGACTTGTGCGCCATGGCATAGTTGTATTTTACGTGACGGGAATCAGTCACTGGATTCTTTCGTTGTTTCAAAATGTTACGTAGGTCCGTAGCCTTTGGTGACGTCGTTCCGCAGGTTTCCAATTCGCGAGGGGAGCGGAGGGGCATTGCCGAGTTGCCGACCGAGAAAGGGTCCTGGGACCGAGTATCTGGGCCTGTGCGAATGCCGGCGGCTATGCTTTGGTGTCGGTTTGTAACGCCAGTCACCTGAAGGCAGCTATTGCTTGTATAGTGTACTGTATATAGTGTCGACAACACATCGGCTCAGTGAAAAGCGTGACTGTGCCGGGCCATTCGATGAGACTCGGTTTTTTTGAACGTGAGTTAGGTGGAGGTTTCAATGAGATCCGCTCAAGATGTTATCGCTGCCGATCTGGACTATATTTGCCGGGGCCTAGACGACGAGTTGACCACGATGGCCGGTAAAGATCTGCTCATCGTGGGTGGCGCGGGGTTTCTGGGATACTACTTAGTTCAGGCGATATTGCATTGGAATAAAGTTGGGGGCTTTACTCCGATTCGGCTGACAGTATACGACAACTATGTTCGCGGAATGCCTGACTGGCTGATTAGCCTCAAAGATGACCCCAATCTAAGGATTAGAAAGCATGATGTAACTGAGCCCCTTCCAAAGGACTTCGGAGATGTCCAGTTTATTGTACATGCAGCCTCGATTGCATCCCCGATGTTTTATAGAAAGTATCCCATCGAGACAATGGATGCTAACGTCAACGGATTACGCATACTGTTGGAGTATTGTAAATCCCGGCTGCAGAGTGATCGACAGGTAGAGGGGTTTCTTTTTTTCTCGACCAGCGAGATTTACGGCGATCCACCACCTGAGAGTATTCCAACACCGGAGACTTATCGGGGTAACGTATCCTGTGTTGGACCAAGGGCATGCTATGACGAATCGAAGCGCTACGGAGAAACCCTTTGCGTGAATTTTGCGCAACAGTATGGAATCCCAATCAAAGTTGCTCGCCCGTTCAACAATTACGGACCGGGCCTGAAGATAAGTGATCGCCGCGTAATTCCCGATTTCGCGCGAGACGTGCTCTCGGGTCGAGACATTGTAATGCTCTCCGATGGTTCACCGACCCGGACCTTCTGCTATATCGCAGACGCGATCATCGGATACTATAAGATTCTGGTTAAGGGGCGGGCCGGAGAAGCTTACAATATCGGCATTGAAGAACCTGAAATTTCAATGGCCACGATCGCCGATAAGATCGTTGCGATTTCCAGTGAGTTGTTTTCTTATAAAGGAAAGGTTGTGCGCAAGCAGAGCGAAGATCTTGCATACCTTACCGACAATCCGAACAGAAGATGTCCGATAATCGAGAAGGCGCGTGCGGAGCTCGGGTATCACCCGAGGGTTTCGATTGATGATGGGCTGCTCAGATCCCTCGTTTGGTACCAGGCCAACGCGGTCGGGGAGGATGCGTGATGAACGTTTCGGTAGTGGGAACCGGTTATGTCGGATTGGTATCCGCCGTGTGTCTCGCGGAGAAGGGCCACCAAGTTATTTGCGTCGACGTGGACGAAGCGAAGGTAGATCAAATTAATCAAGGTATTTCCCCGATCTATGAGGACGGTCTTGATTCGCTTTTGGAGAAGAACGTTGGCGTAAGGGTTTTGGCTACCACAGATCTCCGTCGAGCTGTGCTCGACTCGGATCTCTCGCTGATCGCGGTCGGAACACCGTTCGACGGGAACGAAATTGATTTAAAGTATGTCCGTATTGTGAGTGAACAGGTCGGGTTGATTCTCAAAGAAAAGAGCTCCTACCATGTTGTTGTTATGAAAAGTACGGTGGTTCCGGGTACAACCGAGGAGGTTATGGTGCCGATTCTGGAAAAGGCATCGGGTAAGCTGGTGGGGCGGGATTTCGGTGTCGGTATGAACCCGGAGTTTCTTCGGGAAGGAGAGGCGATTCAGGATTTCTTGTATCCGGATAGAATTGTGCTCGGGGGGGTAGACAAGAGGAGTGTCGATGCGTTAGCTGCGCTTTACGAAGGTTTTCCAGGGGTCGATTTGATTCGGACGAACACCAAGACCGCTGAGATGATCAAGTACAGCTCGAACTCCCTGCTGGCGACGCTGATCTCGTTCTCGAATGAAATCGGAAATCTATGCGCTAAGGTGGGCGTAGATGTGGTCGATGCGATGCACGGGGTGCATTTGGATCGGCGATTGTCACCGATTCTTGCGACTGGAGAGAGAGTTTACCCGTCTTCGCTTACATATCTTGCAGCGGGTTGCGGCTTTGGGGGTAGCTGCTTTCCGAAGGATGTAAAGGCACTGATCGCGTACGGAAAGCAGGTGGGAAGCCCAATGGAACTGCTGCAGGCTGTCATCGATATAAATTCGGCGCAGCCGCAGCGAATGTTGGATCTTGTCAAAGAGCAGTACCCTAATCTCGATGGGGTGAAAGTGGCGGTCCTCGGGATGGCGTTCAAGCCGGGTACTGACGACATTCGAGAGTCTCCCTCGTTGCCTGTGACAGACATCTTGGTGTCCGAAGGCGCGTTAGTCAGCGCGTTCGATCCGATTGCCCGGCATGAAGCAGAAGGGCGTTTCGGAAGCGCTGTACGGTTCTCCGATGACCTGGAGGGTGCGATCGAGGGCGCAGATGCCATTCTGGTGATGACGCGCTGGAAGCAATTTGAGCGACTGCCGGAGTTAGTTGCGGGGATGGCAAAGGCGCCTCTAGTTGTTGACGGTCGGCGAATGTTGGCGAAAGACAGCGTTCCGAGATATCGTGGAATCGGGCTCGCGCCGGATGCAAGCCTATCGGTGATCGATCGATGATCGAAGTACTTTGTGCAATGCGGCGAGTGGCGGGGGTTTCGGCGACTGTTAAAAGCATCTGGTCTCGACGAGGGAGAAAAGAGGCTTTTTAGGTCGATGGTGGATTGCGGAGACCTGAAGGCGCGGCGCCTTTTGGGTGTGACAGACGCCGCGCTCGTTTAAACGACTTTTGGCGCCGGGATCGGGATCAAGAACCGGCCGCCTCTGGAGCGGTATTCTGCATTTTGCTTTAGGACTTCATCAAGTAGATTCCACACGAATAGCACCATGACGTCTGGTTGCTCCTCAAGGATACGATCCGGACTCACGACCGGGACTCGAACGCCGGGGATGCATCGACCTTGTTTGTGCGGATTAGCATCGGCCACCCATATTGGGAGTCGACCGGATACTCCTAATGAGTTGAGTAGGACTGTGCATTTTGCGGCCGCGCCGTAGCCGGCTATAGTCGCCCCGTCGCGTTTAAGATCCTGAAGCGTCGCAATGATGGATGTGCGTATCGCGTCGGTATTCTTTCCGAATGTTCGGTAAGTCTCGGGATCCCCGAGGCCAGAATCTAATTCGGAAGTGAGTTGGGCAGCTACGCGTGAGGTCGGCTCCTGGCGACCTGGATGCGCCGCGGTGATTCTCAAGCTCGTCCCATGCACTGGAATGAGCTCCACGTCGATTACCTCAAGTCCCACCTTGCTTAGCAGCGAACTGAAATTCGTGAGCGAGTGCACGAACACATGCTCGTGGTAAATGGTGTCGAACGCCAGCGTCTCAAACATCGTTTGAAGAGATGGTGTTTCAACCACAAAGATTCCGTTTGGTCGAAGGATTTGCGTGACGCCGGCCAAGACATCAAGGATATCGGGGACATGAGCGATAACGTTATTCGCGTGCACGACCGATGCCTTGAAACCTTCTGAAGCTAGGTTTGCCGCCGTGTCACTTCCGAAAAACGCGACATGCGTTCGGACGCCGGCCTGTTCGGCGACGGCGGCTACATTTCTTGCCGGATCCACGCCGAGTACGGGGACACCGCGGTCGACGTAGTGCCTTAGCAGGTAACCGTCGTTCGATCCAATTTCCATGGCGAGATCGTCTGGTCCGAATCCACGCTCGCTAACGATTCGTTCGACCAATCCTCGAGCGTTCTCGACGAGCGCGCCAGCAAAAGACGAGAAATAGAGGTACTCGCTGAACATCGCGTCGGGTGGAATGGTGACGGACAGCTGGACGAGACCACAGTGACCGCAGCGAACGAGTTCAAGGGGAAAGTGCGCGTCGGGCTGATCAAGCGCCTCTCGCGATGTCAGGTGATTCGCCAGCGGCTGCTTTCCGAGTGAGACGAACATCTCCAGATCGGTGGCTCCGCAGCCTCGACACTCCATAAGCGGGGTTGCAATGGTTGTCACGCCTGTTCCTCTTGGTCGATTTCTTCGACCAGTTGATGTTGTTCCAAAAGACTGGCCACGGATTCGAGCTCTGCGACCGGAATGCCTGAGCGTTCCGCAATCTCCAACAGTCCCCGTTTCCCGTCGCTCTGGTTGAGCAGCCAGAGCATGGCCATCTGCGCCTCTCCAGGATGTGGAAGCGCCCCGAGCGAGTTGTAGAGTCCGCGTCGACCCAACTGGGGTTCGCCGTAGGGCGCAAGATTCTTCCATCGCCTATCTTTGTCTATTTCGAGCAATATCCGCTCGGCGACCAATAGGGCTTCTGCGAGCGCGTTCGGCTGCACGAAATCCGGAGTGTCCAAGCTTGTATGATACTCGGCATAAGTGCCGTGAATTCCTCGTGATAGCCTGCCGATCGCCAGGTCAAATCCGGGGGAGCAGTACTGGCGCTCGTCGTATCCGTAAGGCGAGAAGTCGAGCACCTTGTTGTCTGCGCCCAGCTCTCGAAGTATACGGGAGGCGGTGCGGTCGATCGCCGTGTCGCCACGACGTGAACGCTTCCAGCTGAGTGGTGCCGGATCGCCGAGACCCGCAAGGACCATTCCGTGATGGATCGTGCCGACCCGTTCAAGGTTCAAGGCAAGCCAGGTGATTGCACCGATAGTGGCGGGGCAGAAAACGATACGGTAGGTGTAGCGTGGCCTTGGACCGGAGAGCAGACGATGAGCTAATTCCACCGCGATCGCGATACCCGAGCAGTTGTCGTTTGCCATGGCCGGATGGCAGGTGTGCGTTGAAATCAGCACAGTGTCGTCAGTCTCGCCTGGAATTTCTATCTCACCTAGGGTGAGACTACCCTGCGAAAGGGTGGCATCGAGCAAGACCCTATAAATGCCGTCTGGAAGTTGTTTCCTGACGGAGTCTGCGATGCAGAAGCCCCAATTGTCCGCCCAGTAGGTCGTGCGGTACGGAATAACGTCCGGTTGATGGGGCAAGCTATGTAGATGCTTATCCAACTCGCCGCGGCTTAGTGCAAGATCTACTGGGCGACTGTAGCCGACAAGATGAAGAGGATGACGAGCGAGGTCGACGATTCGCTTTCCCAGGGGGTCCGCGATCCATGCTTCACGAACCGTCCACTCCAAGGGCACGGTCCAATCGAGCACTTTCGTTCCGGATGGAATCTCGGTTACGGTCAGAGGAAGCTCTTCGGCGATAATTTGCAGCGTCTCGCGTAAGCCTTGGCCCGTCAAACTCCGAGCCAAGGGAAAAAGCCGCCTGACTCGACTGTGTAGGCGAAGACCGAGTTCTTCATTCACCGTGCAAGTTCCTCTCTCCAATAAGCTACCGTCAGGCGTAAGCCCTCTTCGAGTTGAGTGCTCGCTTGCCATCCGAGGCTCTCGATTGCAGCGTTTGTGTCCACGATCCTTGGCTCCTCGGCCACGCGGTCATCGATCGCTCCGATCTCGACACGGCCGGAGCCTTCAAGCTCCGCCTCCAGGAAACGGGCGATCTCGGCAACACTGACGCCACGCCCTTGGCCGATATCAATGCTTGCGCCCTCTATTCCGTCTCTGACCAGTGCTGCAACGATAGCATCAACACAATCTTCGACGTAAAGCCAATCCGTGATGCGGGATCCCGAACCAATCCGGGCGACCTTTCCCGCAAGCAGATGACTGATCAAGTAAGGGATGATACGGTTGGGATCGGATGGCCCAGGCCCGTAAACGTATGACGGATTGAGGTAGACGACCCGAAGTTCGTAGAGTAAGGAGCAGGTATGCAGGTATGCCTCTGCCGCTTGTTTAGCCGATCCATATGGGCATGGCGCGACATTGTCGGGGCCCGGGCGCATGATGAAAGACCCGATATGTATGAATCGCCTGAGGGTTGTCAGCCGACATGCCTCGGTGACCAAATTGACGGAGGGCAGAAGCGTGCCTAGGAAAATGTCTCTTGCCTTATCGAGTTTTTGGCTTCCTTCGACCGCAGCGGCTAGATCGACGACGTAGTCTGGCCTTACCTCGGCGAAGATACGTCGAGCGATGGTGTCATCCGTAAGATCGCCACAGTGGAGCCTAAGCCCGGGTTCGGACACCTTGCGCGCTCGCCGTGCAACAGCGTGCACATCGGCGCCGGCGGCAACCAGTCTTCGGCACAATGGAACTCCAATCATGCCTGTGCCGCCCGTCACTAGAACACGGGATCCTGAAAGCTGCGTGGGCATCGATATTCTCGGCGATAAATTGAGATGACGAAAAAATCCGAAAGCGGTTCTAAGATAGGCATAACTGACGACGGATCGCCTTTAGAATCTGCTCGAACCCATCGTCACGCTGCCGGTGCCGACCGGGTCTGTCACGATATCGGCATTTCAGTACCTTCGGTAAGGGCTGCCAAAAGTGTTGCACGAGGCCGATCCGTACCTTGGCACCGCGGAATTCTAACACGCCAGGACGATTCCCTCGGCAGTGCAGACACACGCTACGCGAGGTGCCTACTCCAGTCAATGGCCATCCGCCGAGGACGGCAAGATGCTTAACGTCTAAGCTAGGCCCAGATCAGCGGCTTCATCTTATCGACCGTCGCTTCCATCAAATATCTGGCTTCGGATTGCCTTAATCAAATTCTCTGGTGTTCCGATATCGATATAATGACCTTCCGAGAAAATTTCGGCTTCGACACGCATTCCGTCATGAATAGCAGAGTGCATAACATCCCCGATAGATAGTTCTTTGTAAACCGGTAAGTGTAAGAGGTTGTGAGAAGGTTGGACGCCGATAAGTAGCTTCAATTGACGCTCCACGAATTCATGAAGGAATCTCGTGAAGCTCGGGCGCCAAACGGCAATCGCCCACATGTAACGAAGTTGGATATGATTTGATTTTTCATAGATCCCGACGACTTGCCCGTCAGAGCCAAGATCTACAACACCGACTTTGTGCGGCTCGTCCGTTGGAAACAATCCCAGCACGATATCCGCGTTCCCTTCAATGAGGCGTTTCAGCAAGGTTCGATGCGCCCCTTCAGGCGATATCAAGATGTCCGGAAACCCAAGCGCCACGATGTTTTGCTGTATGAACGGATAGGCTTGATCCAGGGAGAAAGGGACACCGAATGGAACATGTACAGTCAAATATGCAAGGCGCATGCCGAAAGCGGAGCCATCTCCGAAATAATTTGGAATATCCCACTTCGATGGTCGGAGTATAAAGAATCCCTCGGTGATACCCGCGGCGCGAAGCCCATCCAAAAGATAATGGCAGGCGACTTTAGGGTAAACGGACCTCTCAGAACCTGTGATCTTTTCCGCAAAGCCGATGGGAAATAGCTCCTTGCTCATTGGCAAAGGGGAAAGACGTGTGCCGTGGCCGGCGGCGGGAATAAGCGCGACGGCTTTGAAGGAGTTCGTCATGTTTGCTCGCAATCAAAACCCGCGGATCCGGCGGGTCACGGCATTTTCGCTACTAGGTGGGAGCCTTGGTTCAGGTTTTGCGCCGGTGGGTCCGTTCTCTAGAGTCCAAGGCATTGCGTGCGGATTTCGTAGAATAAGTTGTTGGTCTAGTCACGGGCAGTAACCGAGGCGCTGCCGTACCTGAACAGCGTGTCGACTTGCGATGCAGATAAGGCTCGATCGTAGACTCGCACCTCGTCGATCAAACCAGCGAAGGTTCCGACGACGTCGTAAAGCACGCTGCCGTTTTCTTCTGCGCCGATCGTGATCGGATTATCGTCGACGCGTATCGTCCCTGTCATCGGGACGGATCCGATTTCGACCCCATCGACGTAGAGTCTCATAGTTGAGCCGTTATAAGTTCCCGCAAGATGAATCCAGCGATTTGAGTCGGGGCTCCCGCGATAGATGTTGCCCTCGCCGGAGGTTGTGCCGATCTCCCATTTGTATCGCATGATTCCATTCTGCGGTCCAAAACCCAAATAGAACTGATCCGGATGCGCGATTGTACCGATTTGTCGGTTCACGACCGCGACGAAACCGGAGATGGGTTGTGTCGGAAACGCCCATGCAGAGATCGTAATCTGATCCGTGAATGCGTTAAGGGTCGAAGAACCTGGAACGCTGACATGCGAATCGTTGTTGCCGCTGAGTGCGACCGCCTGACCGTACCTACCGGTACCCCAGGTAGAGTTGATTAAGATCCCGTCATTTCCGTTTCCCGATGAATCCTGTGCAGCGGACCCAGCGCCTTCATCGAACGTCCAGTGTCCAACCAGTCCGATCGGCTCAGGCGGCGGCGGACTTGTCGCCCCCTGCAGGGCGGCGGCCTGGAAGGTGACGTTGCCGCCGCTGCGGTCCTGGAGGTAGCGCAGGGTCAAGGTCTGCCCGGGGCCGGCGGCACGGTAGGTGACGGCGAGACGGCGATCGAACGCGGTGGCGAGATCCTCCACGGTCTGGACGTAAGGCGCGACACTGCCGTCGCTGAGCGTCACCTCGATGCGCCCGCGGGTCTTGTAGCCGCCGAGATAGACGACCAGGGTGCGCGCGTCGGTGTCGGCGGGAACGGTGAGCGTGTAGCCCTTGCCCAGTCCGCCGATGTAGAGACCGGCACCGGTGGTGGCGCTCGCGGTCGGGGTTCCGTCGGTCCAGGCATAGCGCAGGCGCGGGCCGGTATCGTTGAAGCGCAGCGCACTGCCTCCGATGACGCCGAGGGTGCGCGGGATCTGAGCGGTGACCCCGGCCTTGGCGGTGACGCTGGCGGCGCTGATCAGCCCCCAATGCACCCAATCGCCGCTGCCCTCGGTGCTGAGGTTGGCGGTGCCGCTCGGGACGGTGAGGAGCGGATCGAGCTGCGCATCGCCCGGATCGGCGGGCAGTACGGTGACGGAGAAGCTTGCGCTGCCAGTCCTGCCGCCCCCGTCGGTCGCTCTGACGGTGATGTTGTAGGGACTGCCCGCGACATCGCTTGCCGTCGGGGTCCATCGCAAGGTTCCGCTGCCGCTGCCGTTGTCGGTGAAGGTGGCGGTGCCGGGCAGTGGTGCTGCGGCGAGCGCCAAGGGTACGGGACCGTCCGGATCGCTCGCGTTCACGCCGACGCTCAAGGCGGTGCCGACCTGCACCGTCCGATCGGCGATCGATGCCACCACAGGCGCTTGATTCACCGGCGGCGGACTTGTCGCCCCCTGCAGGGCGGCGGCCTGGAAGGTGACGTTGCCGCCGCTGCGGTCCTGGAGGTAGCGCAGGGTCAAGGTCTGCCCGGGGCCGGCGGCACGGTAGGTGACGGCGAGACGGCGATCGAACGCGGTGGCGAGATCCTCCACGGTCTGGACGTAAGGCGCGACACTGCCGTCGCTGAGCGTCACCTCGATGCGCCCGCGGGTCTTGTAGCCGCCGAGATAGACGACCAGGGTGCGCGCGTCGGTGTCGGCGGGAACGGTGAGCGTGTAGCCCTTGCCCAGTCCGCCGATGTAGAGACCGGCACCGGTGGTGGCGCTCGCGGTCGGGGTTCCGTCGGTCCAGGCATAGCGCAGGCGCGGGCCGGTATCGTTGAAGCGCAGCGCACTGCCTCCGATGACGCCGAGGGTGCGCGGGATCTGAGCGGTGACCCCGGCCTTGGCGGTGACGCTGGCGGCGCTGATCAGCCCCCAATGCACCCAATCGCCGCTGCCCTCGGTGCTGAGGTTGGCGGTGCCGCTCGGGACGGTGAGGAGCGGATCGAGCTGCGCATCGCCCGGATCGGCGGGCAGTACGGTGACGGAGAAGCTTGCGCTGCCAGTCCTGCCGCCCCCGTCGGTCGCTCTGACGGTGATGTTGTAGGGACTGCCCGCGACATCGCTTGCCGTCGGGGTCCATCGCAAGGTTCCGCTGCCGCTGCCGTTGTCGGTGAAGGTGGCGGTGCCGGGCAGTGGTGCTGCGGCGAGCGCCAAGGGTACGGGACCGTCCGGATCGCTCGCGTTCACGCCGACGCTCAAGGCGGTGCCGACCTGCACCGTCCGATCGGCGATCGATGCCACCACAGGCGCTTGATTCACCGGCGGCGGACTTGTCGCCCCCTGCAGGGCGGCGGCCTGGAAGGTGACGTTGCCGCCGCTGCGGTCCTGGAGGTAGCGCAGGGTCAAGGTCTGCCCGGGGCCGGCGGCACGGTAGGTGACGGCGAGACGGCGATCGAACGCGGTGGCGAGATCCTCCACGGTCTGGACGTAAGGCGCGACACTGCCGTCGCTGAGCGTCACCTCGATGCGCCCGCGGGTCTTGTAGCCGCCGAGATAGACGACCAGGGTGCGCGCGTCGGTGTCGGCGGGAACGGTGAGCGTGTAGCCCTTGCCCAGTCCGCCGATGTAGAGACCGGCACCGGTGGTGGCGCTCGCGGTCGGGGTTCCGTCGGTCCAGGCATAGCGCAGGCGCGGGCCGGTATCGTTGAAGCGCAGCGCGCTGCCTCCGATGACGCCGAGGGTTCGCGGGATTTGAGCGGTGACCCCGGATTTGGCGGTGACGCTGGCGGCGCTGGTCAGCCGCCCCCAATGCACCCAATCGCCGCTGCCCTCGGTGCTGAGGTTGGCGGTGCCGCTCTGGCTGGTTAGGGTGGGCGCGAGTTGCCCCGAGCCGGCATCGATCGTTTGAATCCAGTCCTCGAGGACAGCAAGTCCGGCCGAATCGGGTAGATCCTTGGCGAGCGGTGGCATAGCGTAGGCTGTGCCGACCTCCCGAGCCCGGACGTGGGCGATCGATCCCTCGGGATCGCCGGGATGGATCAGGTAGGCCCCGGAGATCCCGAGATCGTCGCTGACTCCACCCCAAATCAAGCCACTCTGCGCCAACGGAGTTGTGAGGCGCGTATCGAATGTGGCTCGGTTGCCGGTCTCTGGGCGATGACAATAAGAGTAGTTGGTATCCAACCAAGAGCGGGCCCGATGCTCCACGGATGCAGTCAATTCGTCTAGCCGCGCCCCAGCGAGATATCCACGGATGTCAGACTCCTTAAGGGCCGGGGTGAAGATTCCCAGGTGATTCCAGGTGCGCAGCTGGTTGTCCGTTCGACCGGTCGATGGATACAGAAGGTCGCGATTAAGTTGGTGCGTGCGCAATCCCAAAGCGCCGCCTGCGCCGGGATTGTGGCAAAGCAAACAGGCGTCTCTCGAGGGATAGAGCCAAGTCTGGTCACGAACTCCATCCGGTGTGAGGACCGAAAACTCCCGAGTCTCGGCATTTAGTAGGAGATCCGCATCGGAGAGATCCTCGCGCCAACTATATGTGATCCCGTACCATTCGTTGTCCTCTCCGAGCACCAGGAAACGTGTCTCGATCGGTATTGCCGAATCCGCGTCTCCCTCTTCGAGCGGGAGCTCGAAGTGCTTGACGAGCACTGTTCCGATCGGAAAGCCCCAGTTACCGGTTTCCGAAAACTCAATCCGCTCCCCCGCAACGTCGAAGAGACCATTTCCGTTCTCGTCCGGGAGGAACACCCAGCGCTGCTTCATCGCGCCGTCGGACCAAAACGGAACCAGATCATATGGAATTCCGGCCGGATGAATCTCTCGCGACGTCAGATCGACGAACGCTCCCGTGTCGGACAGATACGGAGGAGGCTCGGGACGCCCGGGATCCGCGCGGGTCAATTGCTGCAAAGGAATGTTCGACGCGACGCTCCCTAGGAATACTTCTCCCTGATTATCCTGGCCGAAGGTACTGAGCGCCCCCGGATCGAATGTCCCGATGGGTGCTTTAGTGGCAGTCATTCGATTCCGGTCTAGGGTGATGGCCCAGAGATTCCTCGTGATGTAATCCCCGGCAATGAATTTGCCAGCGAGTTCCGGGAATCTAGTCCCGCGGTATACATAGCCACCGATAACGGCCTTGGCCTCGGTGCGGTTGAAGTCGATGACCGGATCCGTCAACTGACCGAGATAGGACGCAGGCTGAGCCCTCGGGCCTGCGACCATGCCCTCACGGAATGGCCAGCCATAATTTCCTCCGCGACGGATGACGTTGATCTCCTCGCGCGTGCTCTCACCTACCTCGCCGGACCAAAGATCGCCGGTCACCGGGTCAAGCGCCAAGCGATGTGGCGAACGGTGACCGATAGAAAAATACTCTTCGAAGATAGCCCCTTGCTCGCTTAACCAAGGATTGTCATCGGGAATGCAGTAAAAACGGCCCGACATCTCGTCCGAGTTGGAGAAAGCATCCTGGAAACGCCGTCGCGGAGTGTGGCTCTGAGGAGGGCATGTCCAGGATTGCGGTCCGGTTTGGACGATGTCTACAGCAAGACGCAGGACCCCCCCTTCAAGGGTATTCACGATGTCCTGTGCCGTTTCCCAGCGTCGTTGATCTCCGATCGTGAGATAGAGGTAGCCATCGTTTCCAAACGTGAGCCCGCCGCCGCGATGCGTGAAGTTGTAGAGACGAATATTCAACATCGGCGACTCGCTGTCTTTCAGGCCGCGCCAAGTGCCGCTGGTACTATCCCATTCCGCCTGAAAGCGCGACAAACGCAACCATGTGTTGAAAAAGCCACGTGCATCCGAGCCTTGAGGATATGCGGGATTGCATCGACTAAAGTCGATGGTGTCACCGAGGGCCGTCGGCGGGCAGTAGGCCGAATAGTAGGCATAGAATGTTTTCTCGTAAGGCGAGCTTGGGTTCCCGAACTCCGGATGAAAGACCATTCCGAGGAAACCACCGTCCCATACCGTAGCGACGCGGTCGGTTAGATCCAGGAAAGGCTTAACCTCTTGAGGAGTCGCATTTGAACGGTTTGGAAATGAGGTGACGATGCCGGCACGGGAGCCCACATAGAGGCGATCCAGGCCTGGGGTCCGGTCTGCTGGGTTGGGCGCGACAACCAGCGTGTTCGGTTGCGAGATGTTCGGAAATGCAGGGGCGACGCGGTATGTGGATCCAGATCCGGGTGTCAGGGGTGGGAACACGCCGTCAATAAAAGGACCCACGCTTCGCGTCAGCGACGGATCCAAGCCGTAGGGCTGAGCTTCGGCGACATTTATAGGGAAAAACGTTAGGACCCAAGAGGTCAGAACGGCGATACCGAGACCCAATAAGGCCCTTGAGGCGCAAAAATGATTTATTAAAACGCGTGTCGCTGAACTCGTGTCCATAGCGCCCCAATGTCAAGATGTGGAATTTTCTCTTCTGCCCGAAGGCATCCGGTGAATTGCCTCTGTTGACGCTAGAGCACCAAGGCTCTGACAAACGCAAGAGCAACAATTCGCGGGCGAGAATACGCGGATCAGGACCGGTCGTAAACAGCGACAACTACGTAGGACCTGCCTTTTAAACCGCATCTCGGAATGAGGAGGAAAGGTTATGCGTTCGATCGAGAAACGGATAGGGTTGAACGCTTCGTCACGCCAAAACGGTAATGGGGCATGAGCGTTCGGAGGATCGGCGGTCCAACCTCTAATGAGCGTTTCCCTGATGCGCACGCTTTGAGCCCTCGAAAATGCGCAAACCTCACCACTAGCGAGGCTTCGCCTCAGACCGACGAGTCATGGGGTGAGCCCCGGCGTTGGGCGGCCCCGGTTGAGCAACGGAAGGCTAAACTTCCGATAGTAGCCGCACGTAGCGGCGTGTGGCGCGTGGCCAAGATGTCAACCGGGGCCTGCCATCATGTTAGACCAAACCGTCGGTGAGTTGCTGAACGATCGGGTCACGCTGGATCTCGAAGGAATCGACCGGCTGTATCTCAACCTGTATCAACCGCGGCTGCAGACCGGCGGCGGGGTAGCCAACTTCTTCAAGGTCCATCGTGGTGCCAAGGTCGCCTCCACGGTGTTGATGGCCCCGATCAGTCACGCCTTCGTCAAGGCGATCGAGGGGTTTGCGCAACGCGAGGGCGTGGAGATCGTGACCTTCGCCAAGGGACAGCGCAAAGACGACATGACCCGCGAGCGGCTCCGCGACTTCGCTCAACCCGAGGGTGTCCTGTACATCGGCAAGGCTCAGGAACGGTTTGCCAGCTTCCGCATGATCAAGAAAATCAGCACCCACACCGGCCAGCCGTACCCCTGGTTCACGCGCGGGACGGTGATGTGCAACCATTTCTACTTCTATCTGGTGGATGCGGACTTCGGCCCCCTGTTCATCAAGTTCTGCTCCTACTTTCCCTACACCGCGCGGGTCTGCCTCAACGGTCATGAGTACGTCAAACGCCAGTTGGCCAAGGCGGGCATTGCCTTCGAGGCGCTGGACAACGGGTTGCTCAGCTGCGCCGAACCGGCCCGTGCGCAACGCATCCTCGATGACCTGAACGAGGCGACGATCGCCGCACTGGTGGCCAAGTGGTTGGGACGGCTCCCGGATCCCTTCACGGCGGAAGACCATGCCGCCGGCTACAATTTCCAACTCTCCATCCTGCAGGCGGAGTTCGCCCGCACGCAGGTGTTCGACCGACCGCTGTCCGGACGCCATCTGTTCGAGGAGGTCATCCGCGAGAACCTCGACTTGGGACGGCCCGAGAAGGTCAGCCTGATCTTCAACCGGAGGATCACCAAACGCACGCCGGGGAGCTTTCATACCCGCGTCATCACCCAAGGGGTTATCCCTTCGCTGCATGTCGGCTACAAGTCCTCCAAGATCAAGCAGTACTTCAAGGAAGGTCGGGCCCTGCGCACCGAGACCACGATCAACAACACCCACGACTTCGGCATCGGACGGAATTTGAACAACCTGCCCGCCCTGCGGGCCATCGGCTTTGCCGCCAACCGTCGCTTGCTCGAGGTCGAGACGCTCAGCCAGGACTGTCTGCTGGCCGAGGGGGTGTTCGATCAGGTCACCCAACCGCAGGTGGTCGGCGGGCAACGCGCCCCGGGGCTGCACCTGGACGATCCGCGGGTCTTGGCGCTGTTCACCGCCCTGTGCCTGTTCCTCACCCTGCCCGAGGGCTTCCGACACGCGGGGATGCGCACCTGGATGGCCCAAGCCTTGGGGGTGCCCGAGGACGCCTACTCACCCGGACGCATGACCTACGATCTGCGCCGACTGCGCCTGCATGGCCTCATCGAACGGATCCCGCAGAGCCATCGCTACCGGGTCACCGATGCCGGACTGCGGGTCGCCCTGTTCTTCACCAAGGTCCACAGCCGCATCCTGCGACCGGGGTTGTCCCAATTGTTCGACGGCTGCCCGAAGGCGCCCAACCGGCCCATCGCCACCGCCATGAGCCGGCTGCAACAGGCGTTCGCGGACCTGTTCGAGCAGGCCAAACTTGCGCCGGCTTAAACTTGACTCACGCGCGCAGAAAGTTGTTCGTCAAGGCTTCCTAGAGCGTTCGCGGGAAACAACCGCCCTCTGATCGCAATTGGAAAAACCTTACGGGACGACTTCAGAGTCGACGATTCTCATCTGGCTGGATTCACCAAGTCGCTCCAAGGTGAGGCGTTGGCGAATCTTTTCCGTATTGTCGAGCCAGATATCGACATTCACCGCGATGCCGCCGGATTCCAGCATTTCGTAGTCGGTCACGACAAAATCCGCGTTGCCGTAGGTCTGAACGAGGGTGAAGCGATACTCGGGGTTACGAAGGAGGCGGGCTCTCTTGGAGCGGAGCTCGCCGCCGAGTAGGTTCCCCATGTGGCTGAGGTTGCCGACCCTCAGGGCCGAAAAATAGCTGTTCAGCACGACGTCGGCCTCCTCGACGGAGACCGGTTGCGCAGGAGCGGCACAACTGCCGATCGCGAGGACGAACACAACGAGCACTGTCCGCGCGCGTTCTCGAACGCGGCCTCTGCTGTGGGCGCGGCTCATAGTCCCTTACCTCTCACGGACGATAACAACATAGTTGGCCTTTGCCCCGAGTGCGGAGCCATTCAGATTACCACCCAGCACGACCTCGCCGGCCGAATAAAATTTACGGTAGATGCGCAAACTCGGGGCGTTTGCGTTTGTTGTCGTTACGTTCTGCCCGGTGTTCTCGAAGTTGGACAACCAACCCGGCAACGCTGATGCGCCGGCATCGTAGGCGACAAAGACGTCTGCATCGCGATCGATCGAGAAACTCATGTACGTCGAGCCGGTACTGTTTCGGTCGGCAGTCGCGTTGGAGGTCATGATCCACCGACCCTCGTCGAGGAACACAGGAGCGCTGAGCAACGTAAACGCAGCGTCGATGTATAGCCTGTTGCCGGGCTCAAGCAGGTTCTGTTGCGCTTGTTTGCCGGTGGAGAGGGAAATCCCGTCGACGACGAACGGCAAAGCGACTTGCGCTGTCGGGCTCAAGGCGTTGTGCCACAGGCTCGACATCACGCGGTAGCCAAGTCCGTTGGGGTGGAGGGTATCGGCAAACAGGCTGCGATAGTTGCTGGTCGGGCTCGGGAGGAAGTAGTCGAAGAAATCCGGTCCGACAACGATGCCGGCGATCTCGGACACAATCACCTCGATATACTCACGAATGAGATTGTTCGTGGACGACTGATAGGGAGTGGTCGAATTCCATGTCGGTGGAGGTAGCGCCACGATTGGTGTGACGCCGGACGCCACCGAGTTGGTCGGATAGTTTGCCCATCGAATCTTGTCGACCAAGGTTTGGAGGTTTGCCTTGAAGGTGCCGCCGCAAGCCGAGGTGCCGACGCAACCCAAGCCCGACGGAATCGGGACGTTCGCGTCGTTCGTACCGACCATGATGAGTGCCGTATCCATGGCGCCGTGCCGGGCTTTTATGGAATCAACTCGCCAAAACGCGGCTTCGAAGCTCTCGTCTCCGCCGATGCCTTCGTTGAAGACCAGGTTCGCCGGAGCGGTATTCAGTGCCGGCGCGGAGGCATCGAGGAGGTCGGTCAATACGGCCTGGTAGCCCTGAAAACCGACGACTCGGCCCCGTTCTGATCGGTTGTCGAGCGCGTAGTTGTCGCCGATGCCGTTGGTGATGCTGTCGCCGATGCCGACCAGATACTCTCCGCCGAGGCCCACGACAACGTTGGTGTCCCTCGCAATTTCCGCTCCGGACGCATTGCGCAGAATCGCCGTGACGGTGTGATTGCCGGGGCTCACGGATGGAATCTCGATTTGAAATGGCGCGCTCGCATCGACCGCCGCTAGATTGCCGTTCAACAAAAATGCGACCGCGGCGCCCGTGGGTGCGTTTGCGGCGATGGCGGCGGCCTGAATCGTCGTCCCGGAGGTTGTCAGATAGGCCAAGGGCTGTCGCAGCACGACAGCTGGCGAGCTCGCGGGTGTTTCGATTCGAACGTTGTCGAATCGCGCTTGATCCTGGGTGTAGAGTCCAATTGTCCCGAAGCTATGGCTAGTGTCCGTCACGGCGAACAGTGGGTCTGCGTTGCGCAGGATCAGAATCTGCGATCCTCTCACCTCGACCTCTAAATTAAGCAATTCATCTCTCGAGTAGCCGCGCGAATCCGTCGCCAGAGCGCTGAAGACCCCGTTGACGCGTTTCTCCAGGCGGGTGAAGCCATACCGCGAGTTGATGCTGAGTCTGTAGTAGTTCTCGGGGTCGCGGAAGCGAAACAGGATCCCGATATCCTCCGCCAAGCCTGTCGCAAGATACTGAGCATCCACGCTGAAACGATAGTCGGTCAGCGCAAGCCCCGCGCCGAGGTAGGCGTAGGAGCCGAGGTGATAGGTCTGGTCGAACGCCTGTTTTGACTCGATACGCCAATTCTGGCGGAGCCATCCGCCGGACACCGACCAGTCGGAGGGTTGGTTCGTCTCGTCGACGATCGACCAACCATTCATGTTCCCGTCGGAGAAATCATCCAGGAAAGGCAACGTGAACCCCGGGTCGGCAGCACCACCCACGAGGGTCGCGGCCTGGAAGGTGACGTTGCCGGTGCTGACGTCTTGGAGATAGCGCACGGTGAGGGTCTGTCCGGCACCGGCGGCGCGGTAGGTGAGGGCGAGGCGCCGGTCGAAGGCGGCGTCGAGGTTCTCCACCGTCTGGGAGTAGACCGGGGCACTGTTGTCGCTGAGACTGACCTCGATGCGCCCGCGGGTCTTGAAGCCGCCCAGATAGACCACGAGGGTGCGTTCGGTGGTATCGGCCGGAGCGGTGAGGGCATAGCCCTTGTTCACGCCCGCGATGAAGAGGCCCGCACGGGTGCTGGCGGTTGCCGTCGGCGTGCCGTCGCTCCAGGCATAGGCGAGGCGCACGCCGCTGTCGAGGAAACGCGATGCGCTGCCCCCGATCGCGGTCAGGGCGCCGATCCGCGGCGTGACGCCGGCCTTGCGGTTGACACTGGAGGCGGTGGTCAAGCCCCAATGCACCCAATCGGTACTGCCCTCGGAGCTGAGGTCGGCGGTGCCGCCGGGCGTGGTGAGGGTCGGTGTGAGCAGCCCGGTGCTCGCGGCCGTCACCGTCACGGCGATGGTCTCGCTCGTCGACAGCCCGGCCCCGCCGGCGTCGGTGGCCGTGAAGGTGATGCTGTAGGGGCTGCCCGCGAGGGCACCCGAGGCGGGCGTCCAGCTGAACTGGCCGGTCCCGTTGCCGTTGTCGACAAAGCTGGCCGCGGCGGGCAGCGGTGCGGCGGCGAGCACCAAGGGCGCCGGCCCGTCGGGGTCTGTGGCGCTGACCGCAATGCTCAGGGTGTTCCCGACCTGCACCGAGCGGTTGCCGATGGGGGCGAGCACCGGGGGCTGATTCACCGGCGGCGTGCCGCCACCCTGCAGCGTGGCGGCCTGGAAGGTGACGTTGCCGCCGCTGCGATCCTGGATGTAGCGTACGGTGAGGGTCTGCCCGGCACCGGCGGCGCGGTAGGTGAGGGCGAGGCGCCGGTCGAAGGCGGCGTCGAGGTTCTCCACGGTCTGGGAGTAGACCGGGGCACTGTTGTCGCTGAGACTGACCTCGATGCGCCCGCGGGTCTTGAAGCCGCCCAGATAGACCACGAGGGTGCGTTCGACGGTATCGGCCGGGGCGGTGAGGGCATAGCCCTTGTTCAAGCCCGCAATGTAGAGTCCCGCACGGGTGCTGGCGGTTGCCGTCGGCGTGCCGTCGCTCCAGGCATAGGCGAGGCGCACGCCGCTGTCGAGGAAGCGCGATGCGCTGCCCCCGATCGCGGTCAGGGCGCCGATCCGCGGCGTGACGCCGGCCTTGCGGTTGACACTGGAGGCGGTGGTCAAGCCCCAATGCACCCAATCGGTACTGCCCTCGGTGCTGAGGTCGGCGGTGCCGCCGGGCGTGGTGAGGGTCGGTGTGAGCAGCCCGTCGCTCGCGGCCGTCACCGTCACGGCGATGGTCTCGCTCGTCGACAGCCCGGCCCCGCCGGCGTCGGTGGCCGTGAAGGTGATGCTGTAGGGGCTGCCCGCGAGGGCGCCCGAGGCGGGCGTCCAGCTGAACTGGCCGGTCCCGTTGCCGTTGTCGACAAAGCTGGCCGCGGCGGGCAGAGGTGCGGCGGCGAGCACCAAGGGCGCCGGCCCGTCGGGGTCTGTGGCGCTGACCGTAATGCTCAGGGTGTTCCCGACCTGCACCGAGCGGTTGCCGATGGGGGCGAGCACCGGGGGCTGATTCACCGGCGGCGGCGTGTCGCTACCCTGCAGCGTGGCGGCCTGGAAGGTGACGTTGCCGGTGCTGACGTCTTGGAGATAGCGCACGGTGAGGGTCTGTCCGGCACCGGCGGCGCGGTAGGTGAGGGCGAGGCGCCGGTCGAAGGCGGCGTCGAGGTTCTCCACGGTCTGGGAGTAGACCGGGGCACTGTTGTCGCTGAGACTGACCTCGATGCGCCCGCGGGTCTTGAAGCCGCCCAGATAGACCACGAGGGTGCGTTCGGCGGTATCGGCCGGAGCGGTGAGGGCATAGCCCTTGTTCACGCCCGCGATGAAGAGGCCCGCACGGGTGCTGGCGGTTGCCGTCGGCGTGCCGTCGCTCCAGGCATAGGCGAGGCGCACGCCGCTGTCGAGGAAACGCGATGCGCTGCCCCCGATCGCGGCCAGGGCGCCGATCCGCGGCGTGACGCCGGCCTTGCGGTTGACACTGGAGGCGGTGGTCAAGCCCCAATGCACCCAATCGGTACTGCCCTCGGAGCTGAGGTCGGCGGTGCCGCCGGGCGTGGTGAGGGTCGGTGTGAGCAGCCCGGTGCTCGCGGCCGTCACCGTCACGGCGATGGTCTCGCTCGTCGACAGCCCGGCCCCGCCGGCGTCGGTGGCCGTGAAGGTGATGCTGTAGGGGCTGCCCGCGAGGGCACCCGAGGCGGGCGTCCAGCTGAACTGGCCGGTCCCGTTGCCGTTGTCGACAAAGCTGGCCGCGGCGGGCAGCGGTGCGGCGGCGAGCACCAAGGGCGCCGGCCCGTCGGGGTCTGTGGCGCTGACCGCAATGCTCAGGGTGTTCCCGACCTGCACCGAGCGGTTGCCGATGGGGGCGAGCACCGGGGGCTGATTCACCGGCGGC